>NZ_CP025999.1:4024343-4324343 GCF_003086695.1 Stenotrophomonas sp. SAU14A_NAIMI4_8 | reverse complement strand
GCCAGCAGTTCCCGCGCTTCTCGATCGGTGAAAGCCTGCTGCCGCAGAGCATGGAATACATCGAAGCGGCCGGCCTGCTGCAGGACGTGGTGGAAGCGGGCTTCCAGTACAAGAACGGCGCGGCCTTCGTGCACGGCGAAGCGCGCACCGCCTTCGATTTCCGCCAGAAGTTCTCGCCGGGCTGGGGCACCACCTACCAGGTGCAGCGCGCCGACTTCGACAACGTGCTGGCGCGTGGCGCCGAGCGCATGGGCACCACGCTGCGCTTCGGCGATGAAGTGCTGGCGGTCGAGCCGGGCGAGCAGCCGGTGGTGAGCGTGCGCCGTCCCGACGGCAGCGAATACCGCATCCAGGCCGACTTCATCCTCGATGCCTCCGGCTTCGCACGCCTGCTGCCGCGCCTGCTGGATCTGGAATCGCCGTCGAACTTCCCGGTGCGCGGGGCGATCTTCTGCCACGTGCGCGACAACATTCCGGCCGAGGCCGATTTCGACCGCAACAAGATCCTGATCACCACCCACCCCGAGCACATCGACGTCTGGTACTGGACCATTCCGTTCTCCAACGGCTGCTGCTCGTTGGGCGTGGTGGCCGAACCGTCGTTCTTCGAACGCTACGAGGGCGACGATCTGCAGAAGCTGCAGGCCATCGTGGGCGAAGACCCGAACCTGACCCGGCTGCTGGCCAACGCCGAATGGGCGGTGCTGCCGGTACGCCGCATCACCGGCTATTCGGCCAATGTCAGCTCGCTGTGGGGCCCGGGTTACGCGCTGCTGGGCAATGCCGGCGAGTTCCTCGATCCGGTGTTCTCCTCCGGCGTCACCATCGCCTTCAAGTCGGCGCAGCTGGCCAGCGAATGCCTGAAGCGCCGCTACGCCGGTGAAACCGTCGATTGGGAAGCGGAGTTCTCCATTCCGCTGCGCGCCGGCGTGAAGACCTTCCGCCGCTTCGTCGAAGCCTGGTACCAGGGCGGTTTCCAGAAGATCATCTACCACCCCGACCAGCAGCCTGCCGTGCGCGACATGATCAGTTCCATCCTGGCCGGCTATGCGTGGGATACCAAGAACCCGTACGTGGCCGATGACAGCGGCCGCCGTATGCGTGTGCTGGAGGAATTGTGCAGCGCCTGATCGTCCGTTTCACCGCCGTGCTGCTGTGCGTGCTGCTGGCCGCCTGTGCCAGCCGCATGCCGCGGCCCCTGGTCGAACTGCCGCCGCTGCGCCTGCCGCCGGCCAGTCTGCCGGCGCCGCTGGCGCTGCAGCAGCAGTTGCATTTCCGTTTCGGCAGCCACGAGCGCGACCTGGACGCGCTGCTGGAAGCCGATGCCCAGCAGGTGCAGTTGGCGGTGCAGGCCATGGGCCAGACCGGCGTGCGCCTGCAGTGGGATGGCCAGCAGCTGACCCAGCAGCGCGCGCCGTGGCTGCCGCCGCAGGTGCGTGCCGAACGCGTGCTGGACGACCTGCAGTTCGCGCTGTGGCCGACCGCCGCGATTGCCGCGGCATTGCCGCCGGGCTGGCAGGTGGCCGACGACGGCCAGCAGCGCACGCTCTCACGCGACGGCACGGTGTGGCTGCTGCTGCAGCGCCGCGCCGATGGCAGCGTGGAACTGGACAACCGCGCCGAGGGCTACGCCCTGCGCATTGAATCGATCGACATGGCCGGGCAGCACGAATGACCGCACCGATTTTCCTGAACGACCTGGGCGTGGTCTGCGCGCTGGGCGCGGGCCGCGCCGAGGTGGCCGCCGCGCTGTTCGCCGACGCCCCCGGTGGGCTCAGCGACAACCACACCCTGCTGCCGGGGCAGACCCTGGCGCTGGGTGAAGTGCGCACGCCGCTGCCGGCGCTGGACGATCTGCCGGTCGCCCTGCGCGGCCGCAACAATGCGCTGCTGGACGTGGCGCTGGCACAGATCGCGCCGTCGGTTGCCGCGGCCATTGCCCGCTATGGCGCATCGCGCGTGGCGGTGGTGCTGGGCACCAGCACCTCCGGCATCGGTGAATCCGAACAGGCGCTGCGCACCCGCGCCGAGCAGGGCCACTGGCCCGAAGGTTTCGATTACGCACAGCAGGAAATGGGCACCGCCGCCCAGTTCGTGCGCCAGCGCAGTGGCGCGCAGGGCCCGGCATGGACGTTGTCCACGGCCTGTTCGTCCAGCGCCAAGGCGCTGATGTCGGCCGCGCGCATGCTGCGCACCGGCGTTGTCGACGCCGTCATCGCCGGCGGCGCCGATTCGCTGTGCCGCTTCACCGTGGCCGGCTTCAGCGCACTGGAATCGGTATCGCCGCAGCGCTGCAATCCGTTCTCGCAGCACCGCAATGGCATCAACATCGGCGAAGGCGCCGCACTGTTCCTGCTGACCCGCGAGCCGGGCGGCGTGCGGTTGGCCGGCTGGGGTGAATCGGCCGATGCGCACCACATGTCCGCACCCGATCCGCAGGGCCTGGGTGCCATCGACGCGCTGCAGCAGGCCCTGCAGCGTGCCGGCTGGGCCGCGCAGGAGGTGGACTACGTGAACCTGCACGGCACCGCCACCGGCCACAACGACGCCATGGAAAGCCAGGCGGTTGCG
This sequence comes from Stenotrophomonas sp. SAU14A_NAIMI4_8, assembly GCF_003086695.1. Taxonomy (NCBI): domain Bacteria; kingdom Pseudomonadati; phylum Pseudomonadota; class Gammaproteobacteria; order Lysobacterales; family Lysobacteraceae; genus Stenotrophomonas; species Stenotrophomonas sp. SAU14A_NAIMI4_8. Next base: position 4,321,772 of record NZ_CP025999.1, on the reverse strand, counting down.
CAGGTGCTGGGCACCACCGTGCCGGCCAGTTCCACCAAGCCGCTGACCGGGCACACGCTGGGCGCGTCCGGCGCGATCGAAGCCGCGCTGTGCTGGATCGTGCTGGCCGACAACCCGCAGCAGCTGCTGCCGCCGCACTGGTGGGACGGCGTGGCCGACCCGGCGCTGCCGGTGCTGCCGCTGGTGGCACCCGGTACGCGCACGGCGCAGGCACCGCGGCGCGCCCTCAGCAATTCTTTCGCCTTCGGTGGCAGCAACGCCGTGCTGGCGCTGGAGCGCCTGTGAGCCGGCCGCTGTACGCCATTGAAGAGGTGGTGCCGCACCGCCAGGACATGTGCCTGCTCGAGCGCATCGTGCACTGGGACGATGAAGGCATCGAGGCCGAGCTGGTCGTGCCCGAGGCGGGATTGTTCGTCGAAGACGGCGGCATTCCGGCCTGGGTGGGCATCGAATACATGGCCCAGGCCATTGCCGCATGGGCGGGGTGCCGCGCACGCACTGCCGGGCGCCCGCCGCAGCTGGGCTTCCTGCTCGGCAGCCGCCGCTACAGCAGCCAACGCAGCAGTTTCCCCAGCGGCACCCGCCTGCGCGTACAGGCGCGCTGCGAGTTGTTGGGCGACAATGGGCTGGGAATGTTCGCCTGCCGCATCCTGGCAGGCGACGAAGAATGGGCGGTTGCCAACGTGTCGGTGTTCGAACCGGCCGACTCGATGGCCTATCTGGAGAGTGGACAGGCATGACAGGGAATCGGAGTGTGCTGGTGACCGGCGCCAGCCGGGGTATCGGCCGGGCCATCGCGCTGCGTATCGCGCGCGATGGCTTCGACGTGGTGGTGCATTGCCGCAGCCGCGTGGAGGAAGCGCAGGCCGTGGCCGCGGAAATCCAGGCGCTTGGCCAACAGGCCCGCGTGCTGGCATTCGACGTGGCCGACCGCGCCGCCGCGCGTGCGGCGCTGGAAGCCGACGTGGATGCGCACGGCGCCTACTACGGGGTGGTCTGCAATGCCGGCATCGCCCGTGACGGCGCCTTCCCGGCGCTGTCCGAAGACGATTGGGACCAGGTCATCCACACCAACCTGGACGGCTTCTACAACGTGCTGCACCCGCTGATCATGCCGATGGTGCGCCGTCGCAAGCCGGGCCGCATCGTCACCCTGTCGTCGGTGTCCGGCGTGGCCGGCAACCGCGGCCAGGTCAACTACAGTGCGGCCAAGGCCGGCATCATCGGTGCCACCAAGGCGCTGGCGCTGGAACTGGCCAGCCGCCAGATCACCGTGAACTGCGTGGCCCCGGGCCTGATCGAGACCGACATGCTGAATGAAGAAGTGGTCGAACACGCATTGAAGCTGATTCCCGCCGGCCGCGTCGGCCGCCCGGACGAAGTGGCCGCCACCGTGGCCTTCCTGCTGTCCGAGCCGGCCGGGTACATCACCCGCCAGGTCATTTCGGTGAACGGGGGCATGATCTGATGGCCGCCGATCGTCGCGTCGTGGTGACCGGTGCCGCCGCCATCAGCCCGCTTGGCCACGACTGGCCGACCATCCAGGCGCATCTGCGCAGCTGCCGCAATGCAGTGCGCAGCATGCCCGAATGGGATGTCTATGCCGGCCTGAACACCAAGCTGGCCGCGCCCGCGCAGGATTACGAACTGCCGCCGAACTACAACCGCAAGACCACCCGTTCGATGGGCAAGGTCGCCATCATGTCGGTGCGCGCCACCGAAGTGGCGCTGCGCGAAGCCGGCCTGTACGAGCACCCGGTGCTGCGCAGCGGCCGTGCCGGCGTGGCCTACGGGTCCTCGTCGGGCAGCCATGAAGCCACCGGTGAATTCGGCCGCATGCTGCATGAATTCACCACCGATGGCATCAGTGCCACCACCTACCTGAAGATGATGAGCCACACCGCGCCGGTGAACATCGGCGTGTTCTTCGGCCTGTCCGGCCGCGTCTACACCACCTCCAGCGCCTGCACGTCGGGCAGCCAGGGCGTGGGCGCCGGCTACGAGGCGATCCGCAGCGGCAAGCAGACGGTGATGGTGGCCGGCGGTGCCGAACAGCTCGACGCTACCGCGGCGGCGGTGTTCGACACTCTGTTCGCCACCAGCACCCGCAACGACGCCCCGCAGACCACCCCGCGCCCGTTCGATGCCGGCCGCGATGGCCTGGTGCTGGGCGAGGGCGCCTGCACGCTCATCCTGGAAGACCTGGAGCACGCGCAGGCGCGCGGTGCCACCATCCTGGCCGAGATCGTGGGTTACGGCACCAACAGCGATGGCCAGCACGTCACCCAGCCCAGCGCCGACACCATGGCCCAGGCCATGCGCCTGGCCTTGGAGGACGCCGGCCTGGAGCCGTCGCAGATCGATTACGTGAACGCCCACGGCACCGCCACCGACCACGGTGACATCGCCGAAACCCAGGCCACCGCCCAGGTGTTCGGAAACGCCGTGCCGATCAGCTCGCTGAAGAGCTACGTCGGCCACATGCTGGGCGCCTGCGGCGCGTTCGAGGCCTGGATGAGCATCGAGATGATGCGCGCCGGCTGGTTCGCGCCCACCCTGAACCTGGGCGAGGTCGATCCGCGCTGTGGCCAGCTCGATTTCATCACCGGCCAGGGCCGTGAACTGCAGGCCGAGTACGTAATGAGCAACAATTTCGCCTTCGGCGGCATCAACACCTCGCTGGTGTTCCGCCGCTGGAGCGAGTGACCCGCTGTACCCGCACCCCAACAAGGAGATGTTCCGATGCGCCGCACCCTGCTGATCGCCGCCGCCACCGCGCTGCTGGCCCTGTCCTCCACCGCCTCGGCCCGCGACACCCGCGTCGAGCAGTCCCTGCGTGACCTGGTCAATTCGCAGGCCGCCAAAGATGCCGGCATTGATGGCAGCGTCCGCTTCTACCTGGCCGGCCAGCCGGTCAGCGTGCAGCAGCGCCTGGGCGAGGACGTGACCAACAAGAAGACCAACGCCGCCAACAAGAGCGACGAAGAAGCCTGCCGCTGGGTGGCCCTGTCGGCGCTGCGCGCGCTGCAGGATGGCGCCAAGTCGCGCGGCGCCAACGCCGTGGTCGACATCGTCAGCTACTACAAGAAGAACGAGTTCAAGAGCGCCACCAACTACGAATGCTATGCCGGCGCGATCCTGGCAGGCGTGGCGCTGAAGGGCACCTACGCGAAGGTCAAGTAAGGCCCGCGCAGCGCCCGGTGCTGGCTGAACGCCGCCGCCACATTGCTGAACCCCGGTGGGGAAACGCCGTCGATCGCGCCGCCATCGTCGCGTGACGGCTTTCCCCGCCCCCGGCTTTCCGACACAATCATGGCTCTTCCCGGGTTATCGTCCCGCGGACATGCACGCCTACGTCTATAAAAGCCAAAAAAAGCCGGACACCTACGTCTATCTCGCCCGTCGTGATGACTTCAGTGCGCTGCCTGCGCCGCTGGCAGCGTCGCTGGGCGCGCTCACCTTCGTGCTGGATGTCGCGCTGGATGCCTCGCGCCGCCTGGCCCAGGCCGACCCGGCCAAGGTCCGCAGCGAACTGACCGAACGTGGTTTCTACCTGCAGGTGCCGCCGTCGGTGGCCAGCCTGATGCCGCGCCACTATGACTGAGCTGTCCCGTTCGCGCGCCCTGACGGCGGCCTTCGGGCTGGGCGCCGTGCTGGCGCTGGGTTCGGCCCTGGGTGGCCTGCCGGGTGCGCTGCTGGCCGCCTTGGCGCAGCCGGCGTTCGCGCTGGGCGTGTCGTGGTGGCGGCGCAGCCGTGCGCTGCTGCCGCTGCAGCAGACCCTGCGCCAGGACGTGCCGGCGCTGCTGGCGCTGTGGTTCGCTGCGCCGCTGCTGCTGGCCCTGCTGTTGGCCTGGCCGTTGGCGGCGCTGCGCGACAGCGGCAGCCTGGCCGCCGTGCTCGGCCTGAGCGTGCTGGTCAGCGCCGCGTTGCTGGCGGCCTGGCGTACCTGGCCGCTGTGGAACGATGTCGAACGTCTGGATGGTGGCCTGGGCCCGCACTGGCAGGCACTGGCCGGGCGCGATCTGAGCGCCTGGCGTGGCCTGGGCGTGGCCGCGATCGTGGTGGCGCTGGCCGCGCTGGTGGTGTTGCCGGCCTGGCCCGAACTGCTGCCCGAAGGCGCACGCTGGCCGGCCGCGCTGGCCGTGCTGCTGCTGTCGCCGCCGCTGCACCTGCTGCTGCAGAAGGTGCAGCCGGCACCGCTGGTGGCACTGCGCAGCCGTGTGCTGGACACCGCCGGCGACGATGCGGCACCGCTGTTCACTGCCGTAGCCGACAGCACCCCGCTGGAAGCCATGGCGCCGCAGGAACTCACCCCGTCGCTGTTCGAAGCGGCCCGCCACGGCCGTGTCGACCGCGCGCTGCAGTTGCTGCAGGCCGGTGCCGACGCGCACGCGCTGCCCGATTCGAGCTGGCGCGACCAGCGCAGCCTGGCCGTGCTGGCGGCGGTGCTGCCGGACCTGCGCCTGCTGCGTGAACTGATCGGCCGCGGGGTGGATGTGAACGCCCCGCACCGCGGCATGACCCCGTTGCTGGCCGCCACCCGTGACAGTTGGCATGGCCGCCCCGAAGCGGTGATGACCCTGCTTGCCAACGGTGCCGATTCGCGCGCCACCGACAGCGACGGCAACACCCCGCTGCACCATGCCGCACGCAGTTCCGACCCCGGCGTGGCCGCGCTGCTGCGCGACGCCGCCGCCGAAGTGGACGCGCTGAACCATGAAGGCTGGTCGCCGCTGGCAGTGGCCTGCCAGGTCGGCAACTGGCGCCTTGCACGCTTCCTGCTGGAGCGCGGCGCGCGTACCGAACCGGCCGAGGGCACCCCGGTGCTGCTAGCCGCGGCGGCCACCGAAGACGATGACCCGGCCGGCGTGCAGCTGCTGCTGAAGCACAAGGCCCGTGCCGATGCGCGTGATCGCCAGCGCCGCAGTGCGCTGCACGACGCCGCGCTGGCCGGCCACGTGGACATCATCGGCGTGCTGCTGGGCGCCGGTGCCAACCTGGAAGCCCGCGACGCGCTGGGCCGCACCCCGTGGCTGGAAGCTGCCCGTGCCGGTCGCGCAGCGGTGATCGAACACCTGCTGCCGCACAAGCCCGACCTGACCGCCGTCGATGGCGAAGGCCGCAACGCCGTGCTGCTGGCCGCCATGGCCGACGATGTGTCGCCGCTGCTGGTCAAGCGCCTGGTGGACCTGGGCATCGCCGCCGATGCCAGCGATCCCTTGGGCCGCCGCGCCGTCGATTACGCTGCCGAAGCCGGGCGCTGGGCGATCGTGGCCCTGCTTGATCCCAGCTATCCGCTGCCAGCGGCCGTCAGCGATGGCCTGGCCGAACGCGGTGATGCTGCCACCGCCAGCGGCCTGCTGCCGGACCGCCCGCCGCTGACCCTGCTGCGCGAAGCGCTGGGCTTCGGCAATACCGACGGCATGGCCGCCCTGGCCAAGCTGTGCCAGCCCGAAGAACTGGGCAGCCTGCTGCTGGACCCGGAACTGGCCCTGGAACCGCGCGCGGTGGACTGGCTGCTGGGCCATGGCGCCGACCCGTACGTGCGCGATGCCTGCGCCGACACCCCCATGTTCGCCCTGCTGGCCCGTGGCATCGATGCCGTGCCGGCGCTGCAGGTGATGCTGCAGCGTGGCCTGTCACCGGCCGGCCGGGGTGGCCTGGCGCGCTTCCTGGCCGCCTGCGCACAGCACGACCAGGCCGCCCGTGGCCTGGAACAACTGTCGCTGGAACTGCTGGAACGCGGCGCCGATCCGTTCGCGCCTTCGCCGGCCGGTGATCCGCCGTTGTCGTTGGCCGTGCGCCTGGGTTGGCTGCGCCTGCAGCAGGCCTTGCTGAACACTGGCGTGGACCGCGAAGCGCGCGACAGCCATGGCATGACCGCCCTGCACCTGGCCACCGCCCTGGCCCGGGAAGGCGCGTTGAAGCTGCTGGTGCAGCACGGTGCATCGCCCGAAGCGCGCGCCGCCGACGGCCAGACTCCGTTGGGCGTGGCGCTGTCGATCGGCCGTCGCGACCTGGCCGACTGGCTGGACTGGCGCGTGTGGCCGCTGCCGCGCCGCACGCTGCGTGAAAGCGATCTGCCGGCCGCCGCCATGGCCGGCGACGTCGATGCCGTGCGTCGCCTGAACGATCTGGGTTTTGCCATCGATGCGGTGGATGCGCAGGGCTGCACGGCCCTGCTGCGCGCGGCCGGTGGCGGCCACCTGGCGGTGGTCGATCTGCTGCTGGCCCGTGGCGCCGATCCGCAGCATGGCGCGGCCAGTGGTGCCACGCCGTTGTCGGCGGCCGTCAGCATGCGCCAGGTCGATATCGTGTCGGCCCTGCTCGATGCCGGTGCGCAGCTGGAACACCGCCTGCCCGGCGGCGTAACCGTACTGATGCTGGCCTCGGCGCTGGGTCTGCCGGACATCGTGGCGCGCCTGCTGACCGCCGGCGCCGACGTACATGCCGGCGATGCCCAGCAGTTGGGGCCGCTGCACTGCGCGGCGCTGTACGGTTTCAGTGCACGCGATCGTTCGCGCCTGCTGGCCCTGCTGGATACGCTGCTGCTGGCCGGTGCCGAGCCGGACCAAGCCGCTGCCGGTTCGGTCACCCCGCTGCTGCTGCTGCTGGGCGCGCGCGCCGAGCCGGGCACGGCCTGCGACGAACAGGTGGTGATGGCTGCCGTGGAGCGCCTGCTGGATGAAGAGGTGAGCCTGGACGTGCGCGATCCGCGTGGTTTCGGCCCGCTGCATCTGGCCGCCCTGCACGGCCTGCCGCTGCTGGTGCAGCGCCTGCTGCGCGCAGGCGCCGACCCCGAAGCCCGCGACAGCTTGAACCGCAGCCCGCGCGAGATCGCGGTCATGCGCGGCTTCATCGACGTGGCCGGCGAATTCGAACCGCGCGTCCCCGGTGTGTCCTCCATGGCCCGCTTCCTGCGCGACAACGGCTGAGGCACCACGGTAGCGCCGGGCCACGCCCGGCGGCATCGCATGTGGGTGCCGACCGTTGGTCGGCACGTGGGGTCGGCCGACCCCAGTAGATCCACGCCATGCGTGGATGACCGCATCCGCAGCCAACAGCATCCACGCATGGCGTGGATCTACTTGTCGCGCTCGGCGTCGGCTACGAACAGATGCATCAGGTCGTTGGCTGAAGCGCGGGGTCGGATCCCTTTCCGCAGGAAAGGGCTCTGACCCCTGCATGGCCGCATGCATGCTCATCCACGCATGGCGTGGATCTACTTGTCGCGCTCGGCGTCGGCTTCGAACAGGTGCATCAGGTCGTTGGCTGAAGCGCGGGGTCGGATCCCTTTCCGCAGGAAAGGGCTCTGACCCCTGCATGGCCGCATGCATGCTCATCCACGCATGGCGTGGATCTACTTGTCGCGCTCGGCGTCGGCTTCGAACAGGTGCATCAGGTCGTTGGCTGAAGCGCGGGGTCGGATCCCTTTCCGCAGGAAAGGGCTCTGACCCCTGCATGGCCGCATGCATGCTCATCCACGCATGGCGTGGATCTACTTGTCGCGCTCGGCGTCGGCTTCGAACAGGTGCATCAGGTCGTTGCGGGCATCGCGTGAGGTCTGGATCACCGCGGCTTCGTCGTCGTAAACCAGATACTGGTCACGCAGCAGCTGTTCGTCGTGCTCGCGGAAGCGCTGCACATGGCGCTCGGCCACATCGGGCGCCACACCCAGCGCGGTCAGCACGCGGCCGCTCATCTCCAGGCTGGTGCCGAACACTTCGCGGAACGGCTCCGCCGACATGTCCATCAAGCGCCACGCATGCTGGCGGTTGCGCGCACGCGCCAGCACCTTCGCTTCCGGGTACAGGCGGCGCACCATGCGCACCGCGCGCAGGTTGGTTTCCGGGTCGTCCACGGTGATCACGAACACATCGATGCGCTCGCCGCCGGCCGCGCGCAGCATTTCCGGCCGGGTCGGGTCGCCGTAGTACAGCTGGTTGCCGAAGCGGCGCAGGTCGGCCACGGTGTCCGGGTTCGCTTCCAGCGCCACGAACGGCACCTTCTGCGCGGTCAGCAGGCGCGCGATCACCTGGCCGAAGCGGCCCATGCCGGCAATCAGCACCTTGGGCTGGTTGTCCGGCGCCACCTTGTCGGCCGGCGCGGCATCACGCGGCGCCACGCGCTCGCGTCCCAGCAGTTTCAACAGCGCGATCATCAACAGCGGGGTGATGGCCATCGACAGACCGACCACCGCCACCAGCCGGTCGTGGTTGGCATTGCCCAGCAGGTGCGCGCGCTGCGCTTCGTTGAACACCACGAAGGCGAACTCGCCGCCCAGCCACAGCACACTGCCCAGCAGCAGCGACTGCCGCGACGTCAGCCGGGCAACCCGGCCGATCGCATACAGCACGCTGAACTTCACCAGCAGCAGCGCGCCCACGCCGGTGGCGATCAGCCAGGGCTCGGCGGCAATGCGGTCCAGGTCGATGCCCATGCCCACGGCAATGAAGAACAGCCCCAGCAGCAGGCCCTTGAACGGCTCGATCTGCGCTTCCAGTTCATGGCGGAATTCCGAATCGGACAGCAGCACACCGGCCAGGAACGCGCCCAGGCTGGGGCTCAGCCCGGCTTCCTGCATGAACCAGGCGGTGCCCAGTACCACCAGCAGGGCGGTGGCGGTGAACACTTCGGGGCTGCGCGTGCGCGCGATGACGCCAAACACCCGCCGCAGCACCGGGCGCCCGCACAGGATCACCACCGCCAGCGCACCCAGCGCCACTGCCACATCTTCCCAGCGCAGGGTCTGGTTGCGCGCCCCGCCCAGCAGCGGAATGGCGGCCAGCAGCGGAATGGCGATCAGGTCCTGGAACAGCAGGATCGCAAACCCCAGCCGCCCATGGTCGCTGTTCAGCGCCTTGTGTTCGGACAGCAGCTGCAGGCCCACCGCCGTGGACGACAGGGCCAGCGCGATGCCCACCACCAGCGCGCTCTTCCACTGGAAATGGTCCAGCAGCAACAGCCCGCCCAGCAGCAGGCCGGACACGGCCACCTGGGCCGCACCGGCACCGAACACCGAGCGCCGCATCACCTTCAGGCGCGAGGGTGACAGTTCCAGCCCGATCACGAACAGCAGCATCACCACGCCGATCTCGGCCGCGCCCAGGATCCGGTCGGCATCCTGCACGAAGCCCAGCCCGTCCGGGCCCAGCACCACGCCGGCGGCCAGGTAGCCCAGCACCGCGCCGAAGCCGAACTTCTTGAACACCGGCACGGCGATCACCGCGGCCAGCAGCAGCACCAGTGCCAGTTCCAGACCACCGCTATGCATGGGAATACCTGGTCATCGCAGTGGCCGGGGCGCGTCCGTTCGGTTGGGGGAAGGGCGGTGGAGTGCCCTGCGCGCATTATGCGCGCCTGCCCGTGCACGAACGACAACGGCACCGCAACCGGCAACCGGCCAGCGCCGCAACCGGGGTTGACCGCGGCAGTGGGCAGGTCCAGACTGCCCGCCGCTGCCGGTGTCTTGCGGCAGTACACCCATCCGGAGTCCCCAACCCATGTCCAGCGACAGTAGAAGTCGACCTCGTTCGACGCCAGCAATGGCAACCGCCTGACATCGGGACGGTCTGCCTGCGTTGGCGTTGCGCGAGGTCGCACCCACGAAAGGCAGATCCATGAACCAGAAGCAATTGCTGCGTCCGGTGGCCGATGCCGCCGCACTGGCCGCCCCCCTGGCCGACTACAACACCGCCGACGCGGTGGAATTCCTCAACACCCTGGAGCTCGAGCGCGCCGCAGACACGCTGGCGGCACTGCCGCTGCCGCGCGCGGTGAAGATGCTGGAAGCACCGGAACTGCACCGCAGCGGTGAACTGGTGGCCGCACTGCCGCCGGCGCGAGCAGCCGCGCTGCTGGGCCTGATGGCCGACGACCGTGCCACCGACATCGTGCACGAGCTGGACGAGGACGAGCGCGCCCGGCTGATTCCGCTGCTCGGCAGCGAAGCCCGCCAGGCCATCCAGACCCTGCTCAGCTACCCGCCGAACACGGCCGGTGCGCTGATGACCACCGAATTCGCGGTGCCGGCCAGCTGGACCGTGGCCCAGACCCTGCAGCACATCCGCCAGGTCGAGCGCACCCGCGAAACCGTGTACGCCATCTATGTGCTGGACCCGGCCAGCCAGCAGCTGCAGCAGGTGGTGACGATGCGCCGGCTGATCACCGGCCTGCCGGAGGAATCGATCCTGGACGTGGCCCAGGTCAACCCGCCGGTCACCGTCGATGCCCTGCTGGACCAGGAAGAAGTGGCGCGGCTGATCCGCCGCCACGACCTGCTGGCCATTCCGGTGGTCGATACGCAGCAGCACCTGCTGGGCATCGTCACCGTCGATGACGTGCTGGACGCCCTGATTGAAGAGTCGACCGAGGACGCGCACAAGTTCGGCGGCATGGAAGCGCTGGACAAGCCGTACATGCAGATCGGCTTCTTCGAGATGCTGCGCAAGCGCGCCGGCTGGCTCAGCGTGCTGTTCCTGGGCGAAATGCTCACCGCCAGCGCGATGCAGCACTACGAGGACGAACTGGCGCGCGCAGTGGTGCTGACCCTGTTCATTCCGCTCATCATGAGCTCGGGCGGCAACTCCGGTTCGCAGGCCACCTCGCTGCTGATCCGCAGCCTGGCCCTGCGCGAGCTGCGGTTGAGTGACTGGTGGAAGGTGGCCCTGCGCGAAGTGCCCACCGGCATGGTGCTGGGCGCGATCCTGGGCTGCCTGGCCATCGTGCGCATCGTCATCTGGCAGCTGGGCGGCCTGCACGACTACGGCGAGCACTGGGTGCTGCTGGCCATCACCATCGGTGCGGCGCTGGTGGGCATCGTCACCTTTGGTTCGCTGTCCGGTTCCATGCTGCCCTTCATCCTCAAGCGCCTGGGCTTCGACCCGGCCAGCGCGTCGGCCCCGTTCGTGGCCACCCTGGTGGATGTAACCGGCCTGGTCATCTACTTCAGCATCGCCGCGATGATCCTGCACGGCACCCTGCTGTAGCTGCTCTGGTAGGTGCCCACCTTGGTGGGCACGCAAGGCTCTGGTAGGTGCCCACCTTGGTGGGCACGCAACGGTCACGCCGGGGTCAGAGCCCTTTCCTGCGGAAAGGGATCCGACCCCTTCACCACGGAATTTCGGTACCGTAGGCGCATGAGTACCTACCATCTGCAGTCCGTGTTCCGCCCGCAGTCGGTTGCGGTGATCGGCGGCAGCCCGCGCGAACGCTCGGCCGGCCGCGCGGTGATGCGCAACCTGCGTGGCACCGGCTTCCCCGGCAAGGTGGCGTGGATCAACCCGCGCCATGCCGAGATCGATGGCATCCGCACGGTGAAGCGGCTGAAGGACCTGGACTGGGTACCCGACCTGGTGGTGATCACCGCACCGGCGGCCATCGTGCCGCAGGTGGTGCGTACCGCCGCCGAGCGCGGCGTGCAGGCGGCCATCATCCTCACCGCGCACCTGGGCGAGGGCCCGGGCTCGCTGTCCGAACAGGTGGAAACGGTGGCGCGCAAGCACGGCCTGCGCATCCTCGGCCCGCACTGCCTGGGCGTGATCGCGCCGCACGCGCGGCTCAATGCCAGCATCGCCGCGCATTTCCCGCAGGCCGGCGACCTCGCGTTGATTTCCGAATCTTCGGCGATTGCCGCGGCGCTGGTGGAGTGGGGCGTGGCACGTTCGGTCGGCTTCTCCGCCGTGGTATCGCTGGGCGACACCCTGGACGTCGACTTCGGTGACCTGCTCGACTACTTCGCCACCGACTACCGCACCCGCGCCATCCTGCTGTACGTCGAACACATCAAGGACGCGCGCAAGTTCATGTCGGCCGCGCGTGCCGCTGCGCGTGCCAAGCCGGTGGTGGTGGTGAAGTCCGGCCGCGCCGAGCGCGTGCAGCCTGGCAGCGCCGATACCCACGTGCAGGCGCTGGCACGCGCCGATGATGTCTACGGCGCCGCCTTCAACCGCGCCGGGCTGCTGCGCGTCAGTGCGCTGGACGAGCTGTTCACCGCTGCCGAAACCCTCGGCCGCCTCGGCACGTTCCCGGGCCGCCGGCTGGCCGTGCTCAGCAACGGTGGCGGCGTCGGCCGGTTGGCCGTGGACCAGCTGGTCGCCCTGCGCGGCACCCTGGCACAGCTGTCCGACAGCACGGTCGAAACGCTGGACAAGGTGCTGCCGCAGGGCTGGTCGCGCAGCAACCCGGTGGACATCGTGGTGGACGCCGATGGTGACCGCTACGCCGCCGCCATCGAGGCGCTGCTGGCCGACAGCGAAAACGATGCGGTGATGGTGGTCAACGTGCCCACCGCGTTCACCTCGTCGGCCGATGCAGCGCAGGCACTGACCCGCACCCTCGGCCTGCGCCCGCGCCACCACCGCGACAAGCCGGTGTTCGCCGTATGGCTGGGCAACGATGACCAGGCTACCGCCACGCTCAACGCCGCGCGCGTGCCGACCTACCCGACCGAAGCCGAAGCCGTGCGTGGTTTCCAGCACCTGGTGCGCTACCGCGAAGCGCAGAACGCGCTGATGGAAACGCCCCCCAGCCTGCCGCAGGATTTCAGCGTGGACACCGCGCGGGCGCGCGCCCTGGTCGAATCTGCACTGTGCAACGGCCAGCAGTGGCTCGATCCGCTGGCCACCCATGAACTGCTGAAGGCCTACGGCATTCCGTCGGCGCCGGTGCTGCATGCCCGCGATGCGCACGAGGCGATGGATCTGGCGCAGCCGCTGCTGGAGCGCGGCGCCACGGTAGCCCTGAAGATTCTTTCGCCGGATATCCCGCACAAATCGGAAGTGGATGGCGTGCGCCTGAACCTGGCCACGCTGCCGGCGGTGCAGAGCGCGGCCAACGCGATTCTTGCCCGCGCGCGCCAGCTGCGCCCCGATGCGCGCATTGACGGTCTGCTGGTGCAGCCCACCATCGTGCGGCCGAAGGCGCGCGAGATCATCGTCGGCATTGCCGATGATGCAACCTTCGGGCCGGTGATCGTGGTCGGGCGCGGGGGCACCGCCGTGGAAGTGATCAACGACAAGGCGCTGGCGCTGCCACCGCTGGATCTGCGCCTGGCGCACGAACTGATCGGCCAGACCCGCGCCTCGCGCATCCTGAAGGCCTATGGCGATGTGCCCGCGGCCGACGAACGCGCGCTGGCGCTGGCCCTGGTAAAGCTGGCACAACTGGCCGCCGACATTCCCGAAGTGCGCACGCTGGACATCAACCCCTTGCTGGTGGACAGCAAGGGCATCCTCGCCCTCGATGCGCGCGTGGCCATCGCACCCTCGCGCATCCTGCACAAGGGCCGCGGCCATCCGCGCTTCTCGGTGTTCCCGTACCCGAAGGAGTGGGAGCGCACCATCGATCTGTCCGATGGTGGCCGCGCCTTCGTGCGCCCGGTGCGGCCGGAAGACGACGCGCTGTTCCGCGCGTTCTTCGCCCGGGTCAGCGATGAAGACCTGCGCCTGCGCTTCTTCCAGTCGGTGAAGCATTTCAGCCACGAGTTCATCGCGCGCCTGACCCAGCTCGACTACGCGCGCTCGATCGCGCTGGTGGCCATCGACCCACGCAGCGGCGACATGCTGGGCGCGGTGCGCCTGCATGCCGATGCCGATTACCATCGCGGCGAGTACGGCATCCTGATCCGCTCGGACCTGAAAGGCCACGGCATTGGCTGGCGCCTGATGGCGATCATGATCGAGTACGCCAAATGGCTGGGCCTGGACGTAGTGGAAGGGCAGGTGCTGCGCGAAAACAGCACCATGCTGGCGATGTGCCAGAGCCTGGGCTTCAAGGCAAAGCTGGACCCGGATGACCCTACCGTGATGGTGGTGACCCTGCCGGTGCAGCAGGTTGAGATCGCAGCAGCCCCCCCGTAGCGTGGAGCAAGCTCGACTGCTCTGGATCTTCGTAGAGGCGAGCTTGCTCGACTGCTTTGGATCTTCGTAGAGTCGAGCTTGCTCGACTGCTTTGCGCACAGCAGTCGAGCAAGCTCGACTCTACGACAGAGCGCAGTCGAGCAAGCTCGACTCTACCGTGCAATCGCCCGTTCCGGCATGGCCACGTCGCCCCACCGGCGCGACAATACCCCCATGACCGAACGCATTCCCCTGCTGCTATTGCCCGGCCTGCTCAACGATGCCGAGCTGTGGCGCGCGCAGCTGGCCGATCTGGCCGACATCGCCGACTGCACGGTGGGCGACCAGACCCGTGGTGAAACCCTGCAGGCGGTGGCCGAGGACGTGCTGGCGCAGGCGCCCGAGCGCTTCGCCTTGGCCGGCTTCTCCCTGGGCGGCTTCGTCGCCCAGCAGATCCTGCGCATCGCGCCCGAGCGCGTGCTGCGGCTGGCGCTGGTCGATACCTCGATCCATGCCGATTCGCCGGAGCGCGCCGAACAACGCCGCAGCCAGCGCGCCAGCGTACGCCTGCCGGGCAAGTTCCATGGGTTTGGCGATGCGCTGATGCGCAGCTACATCGACGCCTCGCGGTTGGATGACTACGTGCTGGTGCAGCGCGTACGTGACATGACCGCACGCCTGGGCGCCGAGGTATTCCTGCGCCAGAGCGGGCTGGAACGCCGCGATGGCCATGACGTGCTGGCCGCCTACCGCGATCCGCTGCTGATCGTCTGCGGTGCCAACGACCGCATCACGCCGTTGGCGGTGAGCGAGGAAATGCACGCGCTGGTGCCGCAGTCGCAGCTGGTGGTGGTGCCCGATTGCGGGCACCTGGCACCCATGGAAAGGCCGGACGAAGTGAGCGCGGCAATGCGCGGCTGGTTGCTGCAGAGCAGGGGCTGAACCCCGCTTCGGGTAGGTGCCGACCTTGGTCGGCACGCTGTTTCAGCTCAAGCGAGAATCCTGCCCGCCAGCCCCGTAATGCCGATAAAACTCGCGATCTTCCCAGTCGTCGCGGAAGGCTGCGGGAATGCGTGACGCGATGTCACTCACGGCCAACGCGCGATCCCCACTGAAGAAGCTCTGCATTCGGTCGTCTGCAATCTGCAGCAATTCGGGCCAACGCATTTCATGTGCGACGAGTTCAATCAGCTCGATCGGCAGGCTGCCAGAATCCAGCAGTTCCGGAGAGCGGAGAGACAATGCAGAACGAACCTTTGAAACAAACACACTTCTCAAGCCGGGCTCTTCTCTCAAGATTCGAACGACCTCGAAGAACGACGCTTCCGCGGAGTTCACGCCAAAGCCAGCGGCCAGAATACGAAGAGCGTTCTCAATCAAGATGTCGAGAAGTTGAGATGACTTGAGTGGATTCATTGGAAAGCGTTCTCCGCTTTTTTCCAGTTGCGTCTGGCCCTTGGGCGGACCGGCCAATTATCACCTCGCCGGAGGTCCTGGCGACATAAGCGCGCTTTGTATCGCCCACGGTGCACCGCTTCAGGTAGGTGCCGACCTTGGTCGGCACGCAGTTTCATCGACCGACCAACGGCCAGTGCCGACCAAGGTCGGCACCTACCAATTCCAGTCCCTGACCGCAGTCGGGATCAATCCAGTGCGGCAATGCGCGGCTGGCTGTTGCAGAGCAGGGGCTGAACCCCGCTTCTGGTAGGTGCCGACCTTGGTCGGCACGCAGTTTCATCGACCGACCAACGGCCAGTGCCGACCAAGGTCGGCACCTACCGGTTCCGGTCTCCAACCGCAGTCGGGATCAATCCCAGGCCGGTGCAATGCCTTCGGGGTTGGCCAGGCGATGGCCGCGGTCCAGCTTGGCGATCTGCGCCATGTCATCGTCGGTCAGGCGGATCGCGGCGGCTTCCAGGTTGCCGGCCAGGTTCTCGCGCTTGGTGGACGAGGGAATGACCGCAAAGCCCTGCTGCAGCGCCCAGGCCAGCGCAACCTGGGCCGGGGTGGCCTGGTGGCGGCCGGCAATGGCCTGGATCACCGGGTCCTTCAACACTTCGCCATAGGCCAGGCTCATGTAGGCGGTAATGCGGATGCCGTTATCCTGCAGGAACTTCACCAGCAGGCGGTTCTGCAGGTATGGGTGGATCTCGATCTGGTTGGTGGCGATGGCATCGGCGCCCAGGATCTCGATCGCCTTGCGGGTCTGGGCGATGGTGAAGTTGGAAATGCCGATCTCGCGGGTCAGGCCCTGCGCCTTGGCCTCGGCCAGTGCCGGCAGGTATTCCTCCATCGGCACATCCACCTTGTCGTTCGGCGAAGGCCAGTGGATCAGTGCCAGGTCCACATGGTCGGTGCGCAGCTTCTGCAGGCTGGTGCGCAGGCTGGCCAGCAGCGCGTCGTGCTTGAACTCGCTGATCCACACCTTGGTGGTCAGGTAGATTTCCTCGCGCGGCACGCCGGATTCGGCGATCGCCTGGCCGACTTCGGCCTCGTTGTCATAGATCTGCGCGGTATCCACGGCGCGGTAGCCGACGTCCAGTGCGTTGCGCACCGAATCGATCACGGTCTGGTCTTTCAGGCGGAAGGTGCCAAGGCCAAAGGCGGGGACAGTCATGGGAAGCTCCAACGGGGGGAAAGGAGTGAACAGGAAGGGTAGGTCAGCGGCCGTATGCATGCCGGCAACGGTGCATTGCATGGCCGGTCAGTGTGCGGCGGCGGCAATGCCTTCGGCGCGGTGGTCCACGCCATCGCGGCGGTCCAGGCGGCCGCTGAGTGCGGTCAGTGCATAGGCGGCCAGGACCACCAGCGCACCCAGCCACGGCGTGTGCATCAGGCCGATGTGCTCCACCACCAGGCCACCCAGCGAGGCGCCCAGGGCGATGCCGATGTTGAACGCGGCGATGTTCAGGCCCGAGGCCACGTCGGTCGCCTGCGGTGCATAGCGCTGCGCCTGCTTGACCACGTACACCTGCAGGCCCGGCACGTTGCCGAAGGCGACTGCACCCAGTGCCAGCACGGTCAGCAGCATCAACCAGGTGTTGTGGGCGGTGAAAGTGAGCACGAACAGCACCAGGGCCAGCAGGGCGAAGATGCGCTTCAGCGCCGGCACCGGGCCCAGCCGGTCGGCCAGGCGGCCGCCCCACAGGTTGCCGATTGCCACCGACACGCCGTACACCAGCAGCACCAGGCTGACCGCATTGGCCGAAAAGCCGGTCACGTCCTGCAGGATCGGCGCCAGGTAGGTGAAGGCCAGGAAGGTGCCGCCGTAGCCCAGCGCGGTCATCGCATAGACCAGCAGCAGGCGCGGCTGGGCCAGCACGCCCAGTTGCTGGCGGAAGCTGGCCGGCGCGCTCTGCGGCACCGTGCGCGGCACGAACAGCAGTGCGCCCAGCAGGGCCACCACGCCCAGCGCGGCCACGGCCAGGAAGGTGGCACGCCAGCCCAGGTGCTGGCCGATGAAGGTGCCCAGCGGCACGCCGGTCACCAGCGCCACGGTCAGGCCGGTGAACATGATGGCGATGGCACTGGCGGCCTTTTCCTTCGGCACCACCGCGGTGGCGATGATCGAGCCGATGGAGAAGAACACGCCATGGGCCAGGCCGGTGAGGATGCGCGCGGCGATCAGCGAGGTGTAGCCCGGTGCCATCCAGGCAATCACGTTGCCCAGGGTGAACAGCACCATCAGCGCCACCAGCAGCTGCTTGCGCGGTACGCGCCCGGTCAGCGCAGTCAGCACCGGCGCGCCGATGGCCACGCCCAGCGCGTACAGGGAAACCAGCAGGCCGGCCGAGGGCAGGCTGACCTGCAGGTCGGCGGCAATGGTCGGAATGAGGCCGACGATGACGAATTCGGTGGTGCCGATGGCGAACGCGCCGAGCGTCAGCGCCAGCAGGGCCAGGGGAATGCCACGGGTCATGACAGGGTCCAGAGGAGGAGAAGGCGGGCAGTGTGCGCGGCCCACCTTTGCTGAAAAACCGGTCTTCACGCCAATCACTCTTGCCTGCTGGTCAATAATGGCGGCATGAAGACCACCCTCGACGAAATGCAGGCCTTCCTGGCGGTGATCGACAGCGGTTCGATCAGCGCCGCCGCCGAGCAGCTGGGGCAGACCCCTTCGGGGGTCAGCCGCGCGCTGGGCCGCTTGGAAGAAAAGCTGGGGACCACCCTGCTGACCCGCACCACGCGCCGGCTGCACCTGACCGCCGAAGGCGAGGCCTACCTGCGCCACGCGCGGGCGATCATCGATGCGGTGGAATCGGCCGAGGAGCAGATGGCCGCTCGCCGCGAGCGCCCGGTCGGGCGGCTGCGGGTGGATGCGGCGATGCCCTTCGTGCTGCACGTGATTGCACCGCTGGTGGCCGGCTATCGTGCGCGCTATCCCGAGGTGCAGCTGGAGCTCAACAGTTCCGAGCGCTATATCGATCTGCTGGAGCGGCGCACCGACCTGGCCATCCGCATCGGCCCGCTGGCCGATTCAACCCTGCATGCGCGGCCGCTGGGCCGCTATCGGTTGCAGCTGGTGGCCAGCCCGGCCTACCTGGCCGCCCACGGCGAGCCGACCAGCGTGGCGGCGTTGGGGCAGCACACGCTGCTGAGCTTCAACGAACCGGAGTCGCTGAATCGCTGGCCGCTGCCGGGCGATGCCGACGGGCAGTTGCTGGTGCGCCCGGACGTGGCCGTTTCCAGCGGTGAAACGCTGCGCCGTCTGGCGGTCGAAGGCGTGGGCATCACCTGCCTGTCCGACTTCGTGACCGCACGCGACCGCGCCGCCGGCACGCTGGTGCCGGTGCTGTCCGCGCAGACGCTGGATGTGTACCAGCCGATCCACGCGGTGTACTACCGCAACACCGCCGTATCGGCGCGCATCAGTTCGTTCCTGGATTACCTGGGTGAGGCGATGGCGCAGGGCCAGGACCCGCGCTGGTAGCGCCGGGCCATGCCCGGCGGAACCCTCACGCCGCGCGCGCCAACGCTTCCTTCGTCGCAGCGTCGCTCGACAGATCGAACACATCCACCGCGTCGATCAAGCGGTCGGCCTGCTGTTCCAGGCTGCGTGCTGCGGCACTGGCTTCTTCCACCAGCGCCGCGTTCTGCTGGGTGGTGCCATCCATCTGGATCACCGTCTGGCTGACCTGTTCGATGCCCGCGCTCTGTTCCTGCGACGCGGCGGAAATCTCGGCCATGATGTCGGTCACCCGCTGCACCGACGCCACGATTTCGGCCATCGTGTTGCCGGCCTGGCGCACGTGCTGCGTGCCCTGGCCGACCTGTTCCACCGATGCTTCGATCAGCGCCTTGATCTCCTTGGCGGCGCCGGCCGAGCGCTGTGCCAGCGTACGTACTTCACTGGCCACCACCGCAAAGCCACGGCCCTGGTCGCCCGCGCGCGCCGCTTCCACCGCTGCGTTCAGCGCCAGGATATTGGTCTGGAACGCAATGCCGTCGATCACGCTGATGATCTCGGCGATCTGCCGTGACGACGCTTCGATTGCATCCATGGTTGCCACCACCTGGCCGACCACCGCGCCGCCCTGCGAGGCCACGCCATGTGCGCCGATCGCCAGTTGATTGGCCTGGCGTGCGTGTTCGGCGTTCTGCCGCACGGTCGAGGTCAGTTCTTCCATCGAGGCAGCGGTCTCTTCAAGGTTCGCAGCCTGCTGCTCGGTGCGCCGTGACAGATCGTTGTTGCCTGCGGCAATTTCCGCCGCCGCGCTGTGGATGCTGCCCGAGGTGTGCTTGATGGCGGTGACGATGGTGGCCAGCTGTGCGGCGGTGGTATTGGCATCGCCGGCAATGCGGGCGAACACGCCCTGGAAATCGCCGTGCATGCGCGCACCCAGGCGACCATCGGCGATGGCGCGCAGCATGCTGGAGACCTCGCCCAGGTTGTGCTCGGTGGTCTGCATCAGGCGGTTCAGACCTTCCACCATGCTGCGGAAGTCGTGCTGGAAACGGCTGCTGTCGCCGCGCTGGCTGAAATCACCTGCCGCCGCAGCTTCGGCCAGGCCGCGGATCTGCCCGTTGATCGCGCCCAGGTTCGCTTTCACTGCATCCAGGGCCTGGGTGATCACCACCTTTTCGCCCGGCAGGCGTTCCATGTCCTGGCTCAGATCGCCAATGGCATAGCGCCCCATGATGGCGATGGCTCGCATCTTTACCTGGATGTGTGCGTCCACCAGTGCATTGGTGTCGGCCACCATGCGCCCGTAAGCGCCAGGGAAAGCGCTGGCATCCATGCGGTGGCTGATGGTGCCGGCCTCGTGCTGCTCGGCCATGCCGGCCTGTGCGGCCAGCACGCCACGCAGGGTGTTCTGCACGGCCTGCATGGCCTGAGCCAGGCGGCCGATCTCGTCGCGGCTGCGGACCTGCACCGCATGGTCCAGATCGCCAGCGGCGACCGCGCGTGCGGCGGCTTCCACCGCCAGCACCGGTTGCACCACTGCGCGCCGCAGCCACCAGCCCAGGGCCAGCAGCAGGGCGATGGCAGCGCCTATCGTCAGGCCACCGCTGACCACCAGCATGTGCCGCGCCGCCTGCGAACGCGCAGCCACCGCGGCCTCGGCTACCTTGGCCGTGTGGTCACCCAGCGCATCCAGCGCGGCGGCGACCGGGCGGTCCTTGCCGCGCACCAGAGTGTCACCGGCGGCCGGGTCGTACTGGGCCTCGGCAAAGGCCTGCAGCGCACCGTGGTAGGCCTGCTGCAGCTGCGTGTGCTGCGCGCTGAAGGCCTGCGCCAACGTGCGCGTACGCGCATCGGGGCTGGCCGCCACACGCTGCGCCAGCTCGGCCACCACGCGGCCCTCGCTGTCGAAGGCATCCAGATGGCGCTGCCGCAGCGCGTCGTCGTGGCCGCGCAGCAGCACGTTCTTCCACTCCTGCACCTGGCTGCGGAACTCGCGTTGCAGGCGCTCGGCATCGCGGCTGAGCGCGACCTCCGGCGGCACTTCGGTGGACAACTTCAGCCAGGCCGTGGCCAGACCGGCCAGGGCACACAGCAGTACGACAGCCAGACCAACAGAGACGGCACCGAGCAACTTGGACTGCAGTCGCGGCGCAGCGGACGACACGTTCATGGAAGGGGCTCAAGGATGAATGGCGATGCGGTATCGACCGTTCTTGAGTCCCCTGAAGTG
Source organism: Stenotrophomonas sp. SAU14A_NAIMI4_8 (assembly GCF_003086695.1). Taxonomy (NCBI): domain Bacteria; kingdom Pseudomonadati; phylum Pseudomonadota; class Gammaproteobacteria; order Lysobacterales; family Lysobacteraceae; genus Stenotrophomonas; species Stenotrophomonas sp. SAU14A_NAIMI4_8. Next base: position 4,300,798 of record NZ_CP025999.1, on the reverse strand, counting down.
GGATTCAGATCACATTACCGTTCCGTTTAGGGAGGTGAAGATTGTGTTTCATAGGACAGATGTGTCCAGACGAGACGAAAGCGGACAGTAGACGGGCGGTTTAAATGTAACTATGGTTGTTACATGAAGTCCGCCAATCCATTGTCCGACGCACTGCATGTCATGGCCCACCTGGTCGGCCAGCCGGGCCCGCGTACCTCCGAACAACTGGCCGCGTGCCTGCCCACCCACCCGGTGGTGATCCGCCGCCTGCTGGCGCAGCTGCACAAGGCTGGCCTGGTGCACAGCAGCCGCGGCCACGGCGGTGGCAGCCAGTTGGCCCGCGACGCGGCCGCGATCACCCTGCACGACGTCTACGTGGCGGTGGGCTCACCGCCACTGGTGCAGGTCGGTACGCGTGACAGCGGCGGCGGCTGCCCGATCCAGCAGCTGGTCAACCAGGCGCTGCTGGACGGCGCGCGCGAGGCCCAGCGCCTGCTGGAAGCCCGGCTGCAGGCCAGCACGCTGGACCAGCTGGGCGCCGACTTTGCCCGTCACCTTGCCCATCACCGTTCCCTGGAAGGCTCCCATGAATCCTGATGTCATCATCGTCGGCGGCAGCTACGCCGGCATCGCCGCCGGCCTGATCCTGGCGCGCGCACGGCGCCCGATCACCGTCATCGACAGCGGCCTGCCGCGCAACCGCTTCGCCAGCCACTCGCACGGCGTGCCGGGGCAGGACGGCATCAGCGGTGCCGAGCTGCTGAAGAACGCGCGCCAGCAGCTGCTGGATTACCCCACCGTGCGCTGGCTGCAGGGTGAAGCGGTGGATGCGCAGGCCGGCGCCGATGGCGTGCAGGTGCGCACTGCCGATGGACAGGTACTGGCCGCGCGCAAGCTGCTGCTGGCCACCGGCATCGCCGACCAGGTGCCGGATCTGCCGGGCCTGGCCGAGCGCTGGGGCAGCACCGTACTGCACTGCCCGTACTGCCATGGCTACGAGGTGGGCGGCGGGGCCATCGGCCTGCTGGGTGGCCACCCGCTGTCGGCAGGCAAGGCGCCGCTGTTCGCCGAATGGGGCAACGTGACGTTCTACAGCCAGGGCCTGCCGATCAGCGACGACGAGCGCGCGGCCATGCAGCAGCGCAACGTGCAGGTGGAAGACACGCCGGTGTTGGGCGTGCGCGGCGATCAGGACACGTGGCTGGAAGTGGAGCTGGCCGATGGCCGCCGCATTGCCCAGCGTGCGCTGTTCGTGGCCGCACCGCAGGCGATGGCGACGCCGCTGGTCCAGCAGCTGGGCTGCGCGCTGGTGGAACACCCGCTGGGCGTACTGGTGCAGGTGGATGCGATGAAGCAGACCAGCGTGGCGAACGTGTACGCCGCCGGCGATGCCACCACGGTGGGCAACATCACCCTGGCGATGGCCGAAGGCGTGCGCGCCGGCATCGGCGTCCACCACGCCCTGGTGGGCGAAGACAGCAGTGGGGTCGGAGCCGGGGTCGGATCCCTTTCGCAGAAAGGGCTCTGACCCCCGCATCCACGCATGGCGTGGATCTACCAGCCCCGCATCCACGCATGGCGTGGATCTACCACCGTGCAGGGCGTGGATTCGATGTGTCGACCAAGGTCGACACCTACCGGAGCGGTGGGATCCCTCAGCCCTTCACGCACAGCACCTGGCGCAGCGTGTGCACCACTTCCACCAGGTCCCGCTGCGCGGCCATCACATCATCGATCGACTTGTACGCCGCCGGTGATTCATCCAGCACGCCGCTGTCCTTGCGGCACTCCACGTGCGCGGTGGCTTCGCGGTGCTGGGCCAGGGTGATCTGCTGGCGCGCCGCACCCCGGCTCATCACCCGGCCGGCACCGTGGCTGCAGCTGTGGAAGCTGTCCGCGTTGCCCTTGCCGCGCACGATGTAGCTGCGCGTGCCCATGCTGCCGGGAATGATGCCCAGTTCGCCGGCACGGGCGCTGACGGCACCCTTGCGCGTCACCAGCAGTTCCTGCCCGGCGTGCGATTCCTTCTGCACGTAGTTGTGGTGGCAGTTCACCGCCATCGCCGCCAGCTTGAACTTCGGCAGGCGCTGGCGCATCTCGGCCAGCACGCGCGCCATCATCGCTTCGCGGTTCTGCCGTGCGTAGTCCTGCGCCCACGACACCGCCTGCACGTAATCGTCGAACAGCGGTTCGCCTTCCATGAAGAACGCAAGGTCTTTGTCGGGCAGATGGAAGCCGAGCACGCGGCGCTCCAGTTCATGCCGCGCCTGTTCGATGAAGTAGGTGCCGATCAGGTTGCCGGTGCCGCGCGAGCCGCTGTGCAGCATCACCCACACCGCATCGGTTTCATCGAGGCAGAGTTCGATGAAATGGTTGCCACCGCCCAGCGTGCCCAGCTGGCAATCCAGCTTGTCGGTACGGATCTTCCGGTGCTTTTCCTTGATGCGCTCCAGCCCCGCGGCCAGCCCCGACTGCACCAGCCGGGTGCCGATGCTGTCGGGCAGCCGCTGGTGTTCGCCGCCACGGCCGTTGCCGACCGGCACACTGCGCTCGATGCCGCTGCGCAGTTGGCGCAGGTCATCGGGCAGGTCGTTGGCGCGCAGCGTGGTGCGTACCGCGGCCATGCCACAGCCGATGTCCACGCCCACCGCGGCCGGAATGATCGCGCCCCGGGTGGGGATGACCGAGCCGACGGTTGCGCCCTTGCCCAGGTGTACGTCGGGCATGACCGCCACCCACGGCCCGACGAACGGGATCGCGGCGATGTTGCGCAGCTGCGCGTGGGCCTCGGCTTCCAGCGGAACGCCGTCCACCCAGCCCTTGATCGGCGTGCTGCCTTCGGCATGCAGCCATTGATAATTGTGTTGAATGTCCATGTCGTGATGAATGTCCTGCACAGGCCCGCACCACGGCGCGGCCGTGGGCATTTCCCTGTGGTTGCAGTGCGGGCACGAAGGCGTGCGCGGCGCAATGCCGATACGTGTGACGACGCAAACGAAAACGCCCCCGGAACTGCATTCCGAGGGCGTCGCCAAGCCTCGGAGATCGGGGCGACCGATCTCCGCAGCGCGGGTATCAGGCCGTTGTCAGCGGGAATTCCTTCACCGACGCACGGATCGCCACGTCCATGCGCAGGCATGGCAGCAGGTTGGCGATGGCGACGGCGGGTGTGTTCAAGGAAGGAATCCGGTAGCTGTTGAAACGTGGCGCGCACCATAAACCACGAACCCGTGGTGCGCAACCACGCAATGCACGGCGATTGGTCCGTTGCCTCAGCCTTCCGCGCTGGCGGCATCCAGCTGCGCAATGTCCTGCACGCTCAGGCCAAGGTTGGCCGCGGCCAGCAGATCGTGCAGCTGTTCAACGCTGGTGGCGCTGACAATCGGCGCGGTGATCGACGGCCGTGCGATCTGCCAGGCCAGTGCAATCTGTGCGGCACTGGCGTTGTGCTTGCTGGCCACATCATCCAGCGCCTGCAGGATGCGCAGGCCGCGCGGGTTCAGATAGCGCTTGACCACCATCTCGCCACGCGCCGGGCTCTTGGCCGCATCGGCGGCGGTGCGGTACTTGCCGCTCAGGAAGCCGCTGGCCAGCGCGTAGTAGCCGATCACGCCGATCTGTTCGCGCTGCACCAGCGGCTCCAGTTCGGTTTCATAGCCGGCGCGGTCGTACAGGTTGTATTCCGGCTGCAGGGTTTCGTAGCGCGGCAGCTTGTAATCGCTGGATACCTTCAGCGCATCGGCCAGGCGCGTGGCGCTGTAGTTGGACGCCCCGATGGCGCGCACCTTGCCGGCCTCGATCAGCCGGCCGAACGCGGCCAGGGTGGCTTCCAGCGGGGTGGATTCATCGTCTTCGTGGGCCTGGTACAGATCGATCACATCGGTCTGCAGGCGGCGCAGCGAATCTTCCACCGCCGCGTTGATGTTGTCCGGGGTCAGGCCCGGGCGCTCGGCCCACTTGGCCACCTTGGTCGCCAGGATGACCTTGTCACGCTTGCCGCTGCGCGCGAACCACTTGCCGATCAGCGTTTCCGATTCACCGCCCTGGTTGCCCGGTACCCACGCCGAATACACATCGGCGGTATCGACCAGGTTGAAGCCGGCATCGACGAAGGCATCGAGCAGGGCGAAGCTGGCCTTTTCATCGGCGCTCCAACCGAACACATTGCCGCCGAAGGCGAGCGGACGTACATGCAGGCCGGAACGGCCGAGTTCGCGGGTTGCCGTCATGGACACGGACTCCTTGGGGGAAGTCCTCCAGCATAGAGCGCCACCTGTGACCGTGCTGCGGCGGTCACCACAAAACAGTGTTCCGCAACGCGCACGCCGCTAACGTTTTGTGAACACCTGCGGCGCGGCGACTGCTAGTCTCGCCGCATCTTCCGCTGGAGTCGTCCCGATGAATGCTGTTTCGTCCCTGCGTGGTTGCCGCCTGCTGCTTGCTTCGGCGCTGCTGGTAGCGGTTCCCGCCATCGCCGCGCCCGCTGCCGTCGTGGCGCCGGCCAAGATCCAGGTATCGCCGGCACTGGAAGCTGCGATCAAGGCGCCTACCCGCGATGCCAACAACGTAAAGCGTGACGGATACCGTCATCCTGCGCAGACGCTGGCGTTCTTCACCGTGGCACCGGAAAAGACCGTCATCGAAATCACCCCCGGCAACGGCTGGTACTCGGAAATCCTGGCGCCGCTGCTGCGCGACAAGGGCCATTACATTGCCGCGGTGGTCGATCCGCAGGCGGTGGCTGAAGGGCGTGGCCGCGATTACCAGCAGCGTAGCCGTGACGGCCTGGAAAAGAAGTTCGCCGGCGCCCCGGCGCAGTTCGACAAGATCGCCGTGGTGGCCTACGACCCGGCCAAGCCGGTGTTCGGCCCGGCCGCTTCGGCCGATGTGGTGCTGACCTTCCGCAACGTGCACAACTGGCGCAAGGCCGGCCAGGCGCAGGGCATGTTCCAGGGCTTCTTCAACGTGCTCAAGCCGGGCGGCGTGCTGGGCGTGGTCGAGCACCGTGCCAAGGCCGACGTGGCCGACGACGATGACACCGGCTATGTGGGCCAGCAGCAGGTGATCGCCATGGCCGAGGCCGCCGGCTTCAAGCTGGACGCGCGTACCGAAGTGAATGCGAACCCGCGCGATACCAAGGACCACCCCAATGGCGTGTGGACCCTGCCGCCGACCAACCAGCATGACAAGGCCGACGACGCCAAGTACCAGGCCATCGGTGAAAGCGACCGCATGACCCTGCGTTTCGTGAAGCCGTAAGAGGGTAGCGCCGGGCCACGCCCGGCGAGCGCGCAGTGCGGCGTGGGACAATAGCCCATCGCCGCCTGCCGCCCCCTGCAATGCTGATCGCCTTCAACAAGCCCTTCAACGTGCTCTGCCAGTTCACCGACCGCAGCGTGCCGCCGCGGCCGACCCTGGCCGGGTTCGGCCTGCCGCCGCGCGTGTATGCCGCCGGCCGCCTGGACCATGACAGCGAGGGCCTGCTGCTGCTGACCGACAACGGCACGCTGGCACACAAGCTCACCGACCCGCGGCACAAGGCCGACAAGACCTACTGGGTGCAGGTGGAAGGCACGCCCAGCGACGAGCAGCTGCAGCAGCTGCGTGACGGCGTGGTACTGAATGACGGGCCGACTCTGCCGGCGAAGATCGAGCGCCTCGATCCGGCGCCGGCGCTGTGGCTGCGCGATCCGCCGGTGCGGTTCCGCAAGACCGTGCCCGACAGCTGGCTGGCCATCACCATTCGCGAGGGCCGCAACCGCCAGGTGCGGCGCATGACGGCCGCGGTGAACCTGCCGACCCTGCGCCTGGTGCGCGTGGCGATGGGCCCGTACCGGCTGGACGACCTGCAGCCGGGGCAGTGGCGGCAGATCGGCTGAAACAAGAAGGGTCGGAGCCCTTCCTTGCGGAAGGGATCCGACCCTTGATCGGGGTCAGACCCCTTCCGCAGGAAGGGCTCTGACCCCTCTGATGGGGCTCAGGTATCGCTGCCGATGTCGCTGTGCTCGTCCACCACGGTGTCATTGCGGCGGTCACGCGCGTGGATGCGCTGCGCCTGGCCATTCACCACATGGCCATTGGCCGCCTTCTTCTTCTGCTGCTTGCGGTACAGCGCGTAGCCCAGCAGGCCCACGCCCACCGCTGCGGCGGCAATGGTCACCGCCGGGTTGCGGCGGGCGAACTTGGTGGCCACCTTGCCCCCGGTCTTCACCGCACCCAGCGCAGCGCCGGTCTTGATCCAGTCGCTGGCCTGCGGGCCCAGGTGGCGCAGGCTGCCGCCGGCACTCTTCAGGCCATCGCCAGCGCTGTGGGCCAGGTCCAGGGCGCGCTCCAGGGCGCGGTCGGTGATTACGGTCAACTTGCTCATGCGGGGGTCCTTTGCCTCGGGTCGAAGTCCAGTGTGTCGTGCTGCCTGTAAACGGTATGTCAGGCAGGCGGGCATGCGCCTTGACGCGACCGCCGCCGTTCAGCATCCGGCAGGCCGGGGTCGGATCCCTTTCCCTTGGGAAAGGGCTCTGACCCCGCTGCGTGAATATGGGGTCAGAGCCCTTTGCGTTGCAAAGGGATCCGACCCCGTCACTCAGGTACCGCGCGGTTTGGCGCGGTGGGTCGCGGTGGCCGTCCACGGGTCATCCGGCCACGGGTGGCGCGGATAGCGCCCCTTCATTTCCTTCTTCACCTCGGCATAGGTGTTTTCCCAGAAGTTGCGCAGGTCCTGGGTGACCTGCAGCGGGCGGCCGCCGGGCGACAGCAGGTGCAGGGTCAGCGGCACCCGGCCATCGGCAATGCGCGGGGTGTCGGCCAGGCCGAACAGCTCCTGCAGCTTCACCGCCAGCACCGGCGGCTGCGGCTCGCCGGTTTCACTGTCCAGGCCATAGGTGATCGCCCGCTCCAGCCCCGAAGGCACGCTGATGCGGGTGGGCGCATGGCGTTCCACCAGTTGCCGTTGCGCCCATTCCAGCGGCGATTTCAGCGCTTCGCCGAAACTGCTCTCGTCCAGCGCATCCAGCCGCGTCTTGCCGGCAAAGGCCGGTTGCAGCCATTGCGCGCGGCTGGCCAGCAGGGCCGCATCACTGCAGTCGGGCAGGCCCAGGTCGGGCATCCAGCGGCGCAGCGACTCCACCCGTGCCTGCCATTGGCGCAGGCCCTCGGTCCACGGCAATGCCTGCAGGCCCAGTTCGGCCACGGCATCGGTCAGCGCCTGCGCGGCGTGCTGCGGGTCCACCCGCCCGGCCGAACGGCTGTCCAGCACGATGCGGTCGAAGCGGGTCTCGCGCAGGGCCACCAGGGCGCGCCGTTCGCTGTCCCAGCGCACGGTGTCCTCGGTCACGAAGCGCTGCGGCCAGGTGGCACGCAGATAGCCTTCGTCCACCGGCGCGGCGCGCAGCAGCAGTGCGTCGCGGGCCTCGAAGCGCAGTTCGCTGGCCACCAGCCACGGTTCACCGCGCAGGTCGCTCAGCTCGTGCAGGCGCGCGCTGCGGCCGTTGGCCAGCAGGTAGCGCAGCGGGTCGGACGGATGCTGGAACGCGATGCGGTCGGGGAAGGCGTGAGCCAGCAGATCGCCCAGTTCGTGCGCTTCGATGCTGGCCGGTGGCAGCGCATCGCAGCGCAGGCGTCGGCGCCACTGCTTGGCCGCTGCATCGATCGCGGCCAGGCCGCTGCGGTTGGCATCGGCCGGTGCACGGCCATTGCGGAACGCGGCCAGTGCGCGCCAGCGCGCCGCCAGCGCATCGCCGCCCTGGCGCAGCGGATCGCGTGCTTCCAACAGGGCGGCCAGATCGGCGGCCAGCGCCTGCGCGCGCGCATCCGCGGCGGCCAGCAGGATCGCCGCCAGCCGCGGGTGGGTGCCCAGCGCCAGCACGCGCCGGCCCAGCGCGGTGATCGCCCCGCTGCTGCTGAGTGCGCCCAGCCGTTGCAGCAGCTCGCGCGCGGCGGCCATCGGCCCGCTCGGCGGGGTATCGACGAAGCGCAGATCGCTGCTGCCCCAAGCCGCCAGCTCCAGCGCCAGCCCGGCCAGCTCCACCTGTTCGATTTCCGCACGCCGCTGCGGCTCCAGCCGTTGCGACTGCGGCCACAGCCGCCAGGCCACGCCTTCGGCCACGCGGCCGGCGCGGCCGGCACGCTGGTCGGCCGAGGCCTGCGCGATCGCCACCACGTCCAGCCGGGTGAAGCCGCTGTTGGGGTCGTAGCGCGGTTCCCGGGCCTGGCCACTGTCGATCACCACGCGCACGCCGGGCAGGGTCACCGACGATTCGGCCACGTTGGTGGCCAGCACCACGCGGCGTCGGCCATCGCTGGCCGCCTGCAGCACGCGCGCCTGCTGTTCCACCGGCAGTTCACCATGCAGGGCCAGCACCTCCACGCTGCTGTCCAGCGCGTCCTGCAGGCCGGCTTGTACGCGCGCGATCTCGCGCTGGCCGGGCAGGAACACCAGCGCGTCGCCGGGGTGTTCGGCCAGGGCCTGCTGCACCGCGCGGCGCACCTGCAGTTCCAGGGTCTCGTCGCGCCGGGCCGGGAAGTGGCTGATCGCCACCGGGTAGCTGCGGCCTTCGCTGCTCAGTCGTGGTGCATCCAGGAAGCGCGCCAGGCGCTCACCGTCCAGGGTGGCCGACATCACCAGCAGGCGCAGGTCCTCGCGCAGCTGCGCCTGCACGTCCAGCGCCAGTGCCAGCCCCAGGTCGCCGCTCAGATGGCGTTCGTGGAATTCATCGAACAGGATCGCGCCCACTGTCTCCAGCATCGGGTCGTCCTGCAGCATGCGGGTCAGGATGCCCTCGGTGACCACCTCGATGCGGGTGCGCGCCGAAACCTTGTTCTCGAAGCGGATGCGGTAGCCCACCGTGCCACCCACGTCCTCGCCCAGTTGCCGGGCCATGAACAGCGCCGCGCTGCGTGCGGCCACCCGGCGCGGTTCCAGCAGGATGATCCTGCGGCCCTGCAGCCACGGTGCATCCAGCAGGGCCAACGGCACCTGGGTGGTCTTGCCGGCGCCGGGCGGGGCTTCCAGCACCAGGCGCGGGTGGTCGGCCAGGTGCTGCTGGATCTGCGGCAGCAGCGGCGAAATCGGGAAGAGCGGGGCATTCATGTGCAAAGGATAAGGGGCGCAGCGCGGCGCAGGTACAATGCGCGGGTTTTCCTGTCTCTGCTGCCCCCATGCACCTGATCGATATCGGCGCCAACCTCACCCACGATTCCTTCGATCGCGACCGCGATGCCGTACTGGACCGCGCACGCCAGGCCGGGGTGGTGCAGATGGTGATCACCGGCGCCAGCCGCGAGCATTCGCCGCTGGCCTTGCAGCTGGCGCAGCAGCATCCGGGCTTCCTGTACGCCACCGCCGGCGTGCACCCGCACCACGCGGTGGAATACACCGACGAATGCGATGCGGAAATGCGCGCGCTGCATGCGCATGCCGAAGTGGTGGCCGTGGGCGAATGCGGGCTGGATTACTTCCGTGATTTCTCGCCGCGCCCGGCGCAGCACCGTGCGTTCGAGCGCCAGCTGCAGCTGGCGGCCGACAATGGCAAGCCGTTGTTCCTGCACCAGCGCGACGCGCACGCCGATTTCATGGCGCAGATGAAGAACTTCGACGGCCGCCTGGGCCCGGCGGTGGTGCATTGCTTCACCGGCGAGCGTGACGAACTGTTCGATTACCTGGACCAGGATTGGTACATCGGCATCACCGGCTGGTTGTGCGATGAACGCCGCGGCGCGCACCTGCGCGAGCTGGTGAAGAACATTCCGGCCAACCGCCTGATGATCGAGACCGACGCGCCGTACCTGCTGCCGCGCACCCTGAAGCCGATGCCGAAGGACCGCCGCAACGAACCGATGTTCCTGTCGCACATCGTGGAAGAACTGGCCCGCGATCGTGGCGAAGACGTGGCGGTGACCGCAGCCAACGCCACCGCAGCCACGCGCACGTTCTTCCGGTTGCCCGACGCGGGTTGACCGGGTAGGCGGCGTGGCGAAACGCCACGCGTCGCGATGTCGAACGGACCGACATTGCGTCGTGATATCGAACCAATCGACCTTGCACCGTGATGTCGAACGAACCGACGTTTCGCCGTGATGTCGAACGCATCGATCATGCGCCGTAATGTCGAACGAACCGACATTGCGCCGTAGAGTCGAGCTTGCTCGACTGCTTCTGCCAACAGCAGTCGAGCAAGCTCGACTCTACGACCCTGGCAATCCGCGCATGCGTGCCATGAAAAAAACGCCGGGTCGTGCGGGCAATCCGCGCGCGCGTGCCATGAAACAACGCCGGGTCATGCGGGCAATCCACGAACGCCAGGATCAATCAACGCCGGCAGCAGGTAGCGCCGGGCCATGCCCGGCGAGCGCAGCGGCCAGATCCTCCAGCCCCTGCCGGTAGGTGGCAAACCGCGGTGCCCACCCCAGCGCTTCGCGCGTGCCACGGCTGTCGATGCGCTTGTTGCTGGCATAGAAGCGGCGCAGCGTCGGGCTCACCGCCGGGTCGTCCCAGGCCACCGCCGGGGGCAGGGCGAAGCCCCCCAACTGCGCGGCATACGCCAGCACGTCCTGCGGCGGCGCCGGTTCGTCGTCGGCGGGCAGGTACAACCCCCCCGGCGTGGGCCGTCGCATCGCCGCGATGACCACCGCGGCCAGATCCTCCACGTGCAGCCGGTTGAACACCAGCCCGGGCCGCAGCACGTGGCGGGCGCGGCCCTGCGCCAACTGCAGCAGCGCATTGCGGCCAGCGCCATACAGGCCCGGCAGGCGGAACACCGCCGAATCGATGCCGCGCTCCCTCGCCAGCGCCTGCCATTGGGCTTCCGCACGCAGACGCTGCACACCCGCCGCCTCGGTGCTGTCGGCCACGCTGTGTGCATCCACCCAGCCACCGTCGCGGTCGGCATACACCGAGGTGGACGACAGATAGCCTACCCAGCGCAGCGCCGGGCTGGCCAGCAACGCCGGCTGCAGCACGCGCAGCGCCGGATCTCCGTCGGCATCGGGCGGCACGCTGCACAGCACGGCCTGCGCCTGCGAAACGGCCTCCAGCAGGGCCGCTGGCGGCGCCGCATCGGCATGCAGTGCGAACCGCTGCAGTCCGTCAGCGGGCGCGGCGGTGGGGTCACGCACCGTGCCTGCCACTGGCACCCCCAGCGCCTGCAGGCGGGCGGCCAGCACGCGGCCGCTCCAGCCCAGGCCCAAGATCAGTACTGGTGCGGGCACCGCCGTGTTCACGCCGCGCGCTGTGCCTGGTAGGCCTGCAGGCTGCTGTAGGCCACCTGCAGCAGCAAGGCTTCCTGGCCGGCGGTGCGTGCACGGGCCAGCATGTCGCCCACGATCTGCGCGGCCTCGACCTGCTGGCCGGCCTCCAGATCGCGCAGCATCGAGGCCTTCAGCGCCGAGCCGGCCTGGGTCAGGGTGCTGCGGGCAACGTCCTGCGCATCGTCGGGAATCGGTTCGCCCGCGGCTTCGGCCACGGCCAGGCATTCGTCGTACAGGCCGCGCACGATGGCCTGGCCATCGTCGGTGGCCACGATGGTGCCGATGTCCGCGCGCAGCAGGCAGGTGGCGGCGGCCAGCGCGGTCAGGAAGGTGTACTTGATCCACTGCTCCTGGCCGATCTGGCCGCTGGCCAGGTGGTCCACGCCGGCCTGCACGCAGGCGGCAGCGAAGGCCTGCACGCGCGGCGACAGGGCGCCGCCATCACGCTCACCGAAGGTCAGCTTGGCCGGCCGGCCCAGGTGCAGCACCGCGCCGTCGGCGGCCTTGGTGGCACTGATGAAACACAGCCCACCCAGTACCGCTTCGCGGCCGAAGCGCGCGTCCAATGCGCCGTAGTGGTGCAGTCCATTGAGGATCGGCAGCACGGTGGTCGCCGGGCCCACGGCCGGGGCGATGGCATCGATCGAACTGTCCAGGTCGTAGGCCTTGCAGCTCAGCATCACCAGGTCGAACGGCTGCGCGGTGGCCAGCGCGGGCAGGGCATCGGCGGTGACATGCTGCACCGGGAAGCGCGCATCGCCCAGCGGGCTCTGGATCACCAGCCCGTCGCCGTCGAGCTGGGCGGCGCGCGCGGGGCGCACCAGGAAGGTCACATCCACGCCGGACTGGGCCAGGCGGCCGCCGAAGTAACCGCCGGTGCCACCGGCACCAAGAATCAGGATACGCATCACACCTTCACCGCAGTTGGGGGGTCACCTGCAGATTGTGCCGGAGATCGCATTCCGTGGCCGTGCAGCCGGTGGCGGGTGAGGGGGAAAGACATCGCCGCTGACGGTGGTGGCCACTGCCACGCTCGGCGCAGCAGCAGAAAGAAAAGCCGGGCATGCGCCCGGCTCTTCAGCAGACGGTATCCACGCAGGGCGTGGATGATCCGCCACGGTTCAATTGATCGCGGCGATGAAAGCCGGATCCTTGATGGTCTGTTCGATGTTGAGCTTGATGGTCTCGTTCAACGAACCAAAGATGTTCACGAACTTGGACGTGTTGCGCTGCACGTTCTTCACCTGGTCGTAGACCACCTGGCCCTGCGGGTCGGTCACCACGTAGCGCACGCGCAGGGTCCAGTCGACGCTGTAGCCCAGATCGTCGATCAGGAACTCTTCCACCTTGCCGCTCAGGACATTGCCTTCCTTGTCCATCTTGATGCCGACCAGGCGCAGCTCGGAAAACACCGCATCGCGCATGATCGCATCCACGTTCTTTTCGAACAGGATGTTGCCCATGGCGGTGTTGCGCACCTGGTTGGGCTTGATCTCCCCGCCCTTGGCCGGCAGGTACTCGAACGCGGTCACATCCACCCGGCCTTCGGCGCTCAGCACCGAACTGGGGGCGTAGTTCAACGGAATGGGCCGGGAAGCGCAGCCGGCCAGAACGAGCAGGAACAGCGATGCAGCGACGAGCCGGGCAGGGCCGGCAGTACGACGGGTGAACATCTGGTTGGGTCCCCTGGTGCGTCCATGACATATGAAAAACCAGCCGGCCCGGGGGCCCGCTGGTCGGTCTGGTGAAGCGCACCGATTAGACGACCGAACCGGGCGCCAGGCAAGTGCCCTGGCGCCACCGGAACCGGTCCCCCCACGCAGGGGGGGATTACCTCAGCTGCGCATGCCCACGCCGCGGCGCAGCAGCCACAGCGCAAGCGCGGTCAGCACCACCACGAAACCGATCATCAGGGCATAGGCCACCCACACCGGCACATCGCTGCTGCCCAGCAGGCCGTAGCGGAACGCGTTGACCATGTAGAAGATCGGGTTGGCATGGGTGGCCGCTTCGGCCCAGGTCGGCAGCAGCTTCACCGAATAGAACACGCCACCCAGGTAGGTCAGCGGGGTCAGGATGAAGGTCGGCACGATCGCCACGTCATCGAACTTCTTGGCGTACACCGCGTTGATGAAGCCGGCCAGCGAGAAGATGGTCGCGCCCAGGATCACCGTGCTCAGCGTCACCAGCGGGTGCGGAATGCGCACCGGGGTGAAGAACATGGCGATGATCAGCACGATCACGCCAACCATCAGGCCGCGCAGCACCGCACCGGCCACGTAGCCCCACAGGATCACCCAGTTCGGCATCGGGCTGACCAGCAGCTCTTCCACGTGGCGGCCGAACTTGGCGCCGAAGAACGAGGAACTGATGTTGCCGTAGCTGTTCTGGATCACGCTCATCATCACCAGGCCCGGCACGATGAACTCCATGTAGCTGTATTCGCCCATGTCGCCCACCCGCGAGCCGATCAGGCGGCCGAAGATGAGGAAGTACAGGGTCATGGTGATCGCCGGCGGCACCAGGGTCTGGCCCCAGATGCGCAGGATGCGCGCGACTTCCCGGCGCACGATGGTCATCAGCGCGATGCGGTTGCGCTGGCCGTCGGTCAGCTCGGTGGTGCTCATGCAGACGTCTCCTGGTTGCCGGTGAGGCGCACGAACAGCTCCTCCAGGCGGTTGCTCTTGGTGCGCATCGAACGTACGCGGATGCCGGCCTCGTTCAGCGTGGCGAACACGCGGTTGAGGTCCATGGCGCGCGGCATGTCGATGTCCAGCGTGTGCGCATCGGGTGCGGTCAGGGTCGCGCCCTCGATCACCGGCAGCTGCGCCGGCAGGTCACCGTCGATGTCCAGCAGGAAGCCTTCCACGTCCAGCTTGGCCAACAGGGCGCGCATCGGCCCCTGCTCCACGATCTGGCCGTGGTTGATGATGGCCAGGTTGCGGCACAGGTACTCGGCCTCTTCCAGGTAATGGGTGGTCAGGATGATCGTGGTGCCGGCGGCATTGATCTCCTTCAGCACCCGCCACATGTCGCGGCGGATCTCGATGTCCACGCCGGCGGTGGGTTCGTCCAGGATCAGCAGGCGCGGCCGGGTCATCATCGCGCGGGCGATCATCAGCCGGCGCTTCATGCCGCCGGACAGGGTGCGGCTCATCACCTGCGCCTTTTCCCACAGGTGGGCACGCTTCAGCTCCTCTTCGGCGCGCTGCTCGGCTTCCTCGCGGGCCACGCCGTAGAAACCGGCGTAGTTCACCAGGATATCGAAGGGCTTCTCGAACAGGTTGAAGTTGATTTCCTGCGGCACCAGCCCGATCAGGCGCATGGTGGCGCTGCGGTGCTGCACCAGGTCGCTGCCGAACACTTCCACCTTGCCCTGGCTCAGGTTGACCAGGGAGCTGATGATGCCGATCAGGGTCGATTTGCCGGCGCCATTGGGGCCCAGCAGGGCGAAGAAGTCGCCCGGGGCGACCTCCAGCGAGACCCCCTTCAGGGCCTGGGTGCCGTTGTCGTAGGTCTTGCGCAGGTCGCGCACGCGCAGGGCGGGCGCCGTTTCGTTCAGGGAAGCCAAGCTTGCAGCCTTCGCGCCCATGGGCTGGCGCAGGAGAGGGGCGGGGAGGGTCTATTATAGAAGACCCCGAGGGCTTGCCCCGGCTACACACTGTCCCGAAAAGTCGTGCCTGTCCAATTCCCCATCAAGCTGGTCGGCCGCCGCATGCTGGCGCCGACCATCGGCCACTACCAGTTCGTGCGTGATGACGGCCAGCCGCTGGATTTCCAGCCCGGCCAGTTCATCCAGGTCCATTTCGCCTACGCCGACGGCACCGAAACCAAGCGCAGCTACTCGCTGGCAACCATCCATGACCACGCCCTGGGCCCCGGCGAAGCGGTCGACATCGCCGTCAGCTTCGTGCCCGGCGGTGCCGCCACGGCGCTGTTCGAGGCGCTGGACATCGGCGGCCAGATCAGCGCGTCCGGCCCGTATGGCCGCTTCTGCCTGCAGCCCGGCGACCACAATGCCCGCTACCTGCTGATCGCCACCGGCACCGGCGTCACCCCGTACCGATCGATGCTGCCGCTGCTGGCAACGGCCATGGCCGAGCGCGGCGTGCAGGTGGTGCTGCTGCAGGGCGCACGCAGCCCCGGCGAACTGCTGTACAGCGATGATTTCTACAGCTTCGCCGAAAAGCACCCGAACTTCCGCTATGTGCCGTGCCTGTCGCGCGAACTGCCGGCCGAGCCGCACCCGGACGTGCACCACGGCTACGTGCAGCAGGCCCTGGCCAGCATCCAGCCTGACCCGGCCACCGACATCGCCTACCTGTGCGGCAACCCGGACATGGTCGATGCCTGCGCCGAGGCGCTGAAGGCGGCCGGCCTGGGCAACCCGCAGGTGCGGCGCGAGAAGTACGTCAGCAGCAAGTAAGGCAGCTGGAGGGCGCCCGGTTTTTCGACCGGCGCCCATCGCCGCCAGCAGCGTGCCCGTGTAAGTTGTCCCCTGCAGTTGGTCACATCCGCCGCGACCGCGCGTCGTGGTCGACAGGAACGTCCTCCAGGGGAAACACGCACGATGCAAAAGCACCCACTTGTACTGGCCGGGGTACTGGCCAGCCTGCTTGCCGCCGGCTGCAGCGCGCCGCCTTCCGCCGGCACCGCCGATGGCGGCGACAGTCCCAGCCGCCGTTACGGCCAGATCGATTTCCGTCCCTGCACGCTGTCCACCGTGGGCGCCAGCGCCAACGTGGAAGCACAGTGCGCCACCTTCAAGGTGCCCGAGGACCGCGCCAACCCGGCCGGCCGCAGCATCGACCTGCGCATTGCCCTGCTGGAAGCGGGCAACAGCGGTGCCGGTGCGCCGGACCCGGTGTTCTTCCTGGCCGGTGGGCCGGGCCAGGCCGCCAGCGAAGTGGCCGTCATTGTCGATACCGCCCTGCGCCAGGTGCGCAAGCAGCGCGACATCTTCCTGATCGACCAGCGCGGCACCGGCGGTTCCAACCCGCTCAGCTGCCTGGGTGCCGATGGCAAGGAACTGCAGCTGGACGAAGACGCTGCGCCCACCGAAGCGGTGATGCGCGACTTCGCCACGCAGTGCCTGGCCTCGCTGAAGGGCCGTGCCGACCCGCGCTTCTACACCACCACCGAAGCCATTGCCGACCTGGACGCCGTGCGCCAGGCGCTGGGCGCGGAAAAGCTGAACCTGGTGGGCGGCTCGTATGGCACGCGCGTGGCCCAGCGCTATGCCATGGCCTACCCGCAGCACACCCGCAGCATCGTCATTGACGGCGTGGTGCCCAACGACCTGGTGGTGGGCGGCGAGTTCGCCAAGACCTTCGACAACGCCATCACCCTGCAGTCGGCGCAGTGCCGCAAGGATGCCGCCTGCAGCAAGCGCTTCCCGGTCGATACCCGCGAACAGCTGCGCAGCGTGGCCGACACCCTGCGCCGTGCGCCGGTCACCGTGGATTACCGCGACCCCGGCACCAATGCGCCGCGCCAGGACGTGCTGTCCCCGGACAGCGTGGTCGGCCTGGCGTTCGCTTTCTCCTACGTGCCCGAATATTCATCGCTGCTGCCGCTGGTGCTGGATGAAGCGGCCCAGGGCCGTTACGCGCCGCTGGCCTCGCTGGTACGCGGTGCCACCCGCAGCATGGATTTCCAGATCAACCGCGGCATGCAGTGGTCGGTCATCTGCAGCGAAGACGCGCCGCGCTTCCAGGCGCCGCCGGAAAGCGATGACGCCCTGTTCGGTGCCGAAGCGGCACGCGCGTTCTTCGCCGCCTGCCCGGTGTGGCCGCACCAGCCGGCACCGGCAGCCACCACCGCCGCGCTGAAGGGCGACCTTCCGGTGCTGCTGCTCTCCGGCGAGCTGGACCCGGTCACCCCACCGCGTTACGCCGACCAGGTGGTCAAGGGCCTGCCCAACGGGCGCGCCCTGGTCGCCCGCGGCCAGGGCCACGGCACGCTCAGCGCCGGCTGCATGCCGCGCCTGCTCGGCCAGTTCATCGACACCACCGACGCCAAGGCACTGGATGCCAGCTGCCTGGACACGCTGAGCTACGTGCCGGCATTCACCTCGTTCAACGGATGGGCCCCATGATCGTCGCCGAGAACCTGCACAAGGGTTTCGACACCCGCACCGGCCGCATCCAGGCCGTGGCCAACGTCGGCTTCACCGCTGCTGATGGTCGCATCACCGGCCTGCTGGGCCCCAACGGCGCCGGCAAGACCACCACCATGCGCATGCTGTACACGCTGATGACCCCCGACCAGGGCAGCATCACCGTCGATGGCATCGACGCGGCGCGCGATCCGGTGGAAGTGCGCCGCCACCTGGGCGTGCTGCCCGACGCCCGCGGCGTCTACAAGCGGCTGACCGCGCGCGAGAACATCGCCTACTTCGGCGAACTGCACGGCCTGTCGGCGCAGCAGATCCGCGAACGCACCGAGGTGCTGTCGCATGCGCTGGACATGGGCGACATCCTGGACCGGCAGACCGATGGCTTCTCGCAGGGCCAGCGCACCAAGACCGCCATCGCGCGCGCGCTGGTGCACGACCCGCGCAACGTCATCCTGGACGAACCCACCAACGGGCTGGACGTGATGACCACCCGCGCACTGCGCCGGTTCCTGCTGGGCCTGCGCGAAGAAGGGCGCTGCGTGATCCTGTCCAGCCACATCATGCAGGAAGTGGGCGCGCTGTGTGACCACATCGTCATCATCGCCAAGGGCACCGTGATGGCTGCCGGCAGCAGCGATGAACTGCGTGCGCAGGCGGGCGAAACCAATCTGGAAGATGCGTTCGTGAAACTGATCGGCAGCGAAGAGGGCCTGCACGCATGAGCATGATGTCGACCCTGATGACGGTGATGCGCAAGGAACTGCGCGATCTGTCGCGTGACCGCCGCACGCTGGCGCTGACCCTGCTGTTCGGGCCGCTGCTGTACCCGCTGCTGATCCTGGGCATGGGCAAGCTGTCGGAAAGCCGGGTGCGCACGCAGATTGAACAACCGCTGCAGATTCCCACCATCGGCGCCGAACACGCGCCCAACCTGGTGCGCTTCCTGGCCGCACAGGGCCTGAATGCCACCACCGCACCGGCCGATCTGGCCGAGGCCATCCGTTCGCAGGAAATCGATGTTGCCCTGCGCATCAGTGCCGATTTCGGCAAGGACTGGGCCGACGGCAAGCCGGCGCTGGTGGAAGTGATCCGTGACAGCACCCGGCGCGCCGCCGAAGTGCCCAGTGCGCGGTTGCAGGCGGCGCTGGCCACCTACAACGGCCAAGTGGGGGCACTGCGGCTGATGGCACGCGGCGTGGATGCCCAGGTGGCACGCCCGCTGGATGTGGCCCAGCAGGACATGGCCAGCGCCGAAGCCAAGCGCGGCATGATGCTGTCCATGCTGCTGCCGGTGCTGCTCACGCTTACCTCGTTCATTGGTGGCGCCTACCTGGTGATGGATTCCACCGCCGGCGAGCGTGAGCGGCAGTCGCTGGAGCCGCTGCTGGCCACGCCCGGTTCGCGCAGTGCGATTGTCAGCGGCAAGATCGCCGCGGCCTGCGTGGTTGGCTTTGCCTCGCTGCTGCTCACGCTGGTGGCCTTCAAACTGAGCGCCCAGATCGCCCCCGGCAACGTCGGCCGGCAGTTGAACATGAACATCGTGTCCATGCTGCAGATGCTGCTGGTCATGCTGCCCATGCTGCTGATCGGTACTTCGCTGCTGACCTACCTGTCGGCGGCCGCCAAGAGCATGAAGGAAGCGCAGAGCCACATGACCTGGCTGGTGCTGCTGCCCATGCTGCCGGGCTATGCGCTGATGGCCTACCCGGTGAAGAGCGAGCTGTGGCAGTACGCGGTGCCGTTCCTGTCGCAGAACCAGATGCTGTTGAAGGTGATCCGCCACGAAGCGATCTCGCCGACGGTGTGGGGCATCTATCTGGGCGCCAGCCTGGGCCTGGCCGCGGTGCTGTGGTTCGCTGCCGTGCGCCGCTACCACAACGAGCGCCTGGCTATTTCCGGCTGAGCCGGGGCGCGCGCAGGGTGACCGCCGCCCCAAGGGTAGGCGGTCGCCGTGCCAGGGCCTCGATCGCGATGGCATCGGCATGCGCGGTGCCATCGCACAGGAAGGCGGCGTAGCGCAGCGCACGCTCCTGCGCATCTGCGCCCAGCGCCAGGTACTGCGGGTGCGCTGTCAGCAGCGCATCCTCGCGCAGCCCCAGGTTGCCGTGGATGCTGGACCAGGCGTGCTGTTCGGGGTGTTCCACCGCACGCGCATGCACCGGTCCCCGTTCCACATGGCGGTGCGCCCCCAGCAGATACGCCGGGTCCTGCACGGGCAGGCACTGCAGCCCGGTCTGCCACTGCGGCGGCGCGTGCCCATGCCGTTGGCTGAAGGCCCGGCTGTAGGCGGCGCAGCACGCGCGCAGCGCACGCACCACGCCATCACCTGTGCGCGGCGTGGCCAGCAGGTGCAGGTGGTCATCCATCACCACGTAGGCATGCAGCAGCAGCCCGTGCTTCAGCAGCGCGCTGTGCAGCAGGGCCAGCAGCTGGCGCCGGTCGTCATCGTCGACGAACAAGGTGGCCGGGTGGCGCGCGCGCTGCCGCACCAGGCAGGGCGGGTAGGGGGACAGTGGCGGATGGCGCATCGCGCGTGCCTGGCGCAGGGAATCCCCCAGCCTGCACGGCCCGCAACTGCGGCGCGAGCGGGTAACAGGCCAGCAAGGCCTGCGGCATGCCGACGGCGGCCGCCTCGCAGCCAGACGCGACAGGTTCCCTACCCACGGCAAGACACCCGCAACGCAACAGGGCCCGGATCGCTCCGGGCCCTGCAGGCAGCATGCCGTCGTGGCGGGTGGATCAACCGCCCGGAGCGAACACCAGCGTGCGGCGGGTGGTGACCGGTGCCCCCACCGGCTCGAAGCGCCAGCGCTTCACCGCGTTCAGTGCCTCGCGGTCGAACACGCGCGACGGCGTGGCGCGCAGCACGCGTGCATTGGTCACCGAACCGTCGGTGCCCACGGTGATTTCCACCAGCACTTCGCCAGACGTACCCGAGCGCAGCGCCTCAGACGGATAGCGCGGCGCCGGCGTGCTGACCGGGCGCAGGCTCGGTGCCGCGGTGGCAGCGGCCTGGCGCGCGGCCGTCGCGGCCTGGGCAGCCGCCTGCTGTTGCTTCTGCTCGGCCTCGCGGCGTGCGGCGGCCTGGCGTTCGGCATCCTGGCGTTCGCTGTCGCGGCGCGCCGCGTCCTGCTGGGCGGCAATCTGCTTGGCGGCCTCGGCTTCCTTCACCCGCTGGTCGGCCAGGCGCTGCTGTTCCACCAGCTGCTTGGCGCGGTCCTCGGCGTCCTTCTTGACCTTGGCGGTCTCGTCTTCGGTGCGCTTGGCGGCCACCTGCACGCCCTTGGTCATGCCTTCCTTCAGGCGCGGCAGGGCCGGGGCGGACGGGTCCACCTTCTCGATCAGCGCCACCAGCCGCTGGGCTTCGCTGAAGTCCTCGCGGCCCAGGTGCTGTTCGGCGGCAATCAGCGTGTACGGCAGCAGGTCGGTCAGCGCGCTCTTCACCGAGGCGTCGTCCGGGGTCTTGTCACGCAGGGCCAGGTAGTACTCGATGGCGTTGTCGCCGGCCGGCGCGTACATGCGGTTCTCGCGCAGGGCCTGGCTGGCGGCCTCGCGCAGCTGTTCGGTGCCCATCGACTGCACCTTGGCGGCGACCGCCGGTGCGGCGGCATCGGCCGGGGCCGTTGCGGCGGGCGCGGCGGCGCCGGGTGCGGCAGCGGCGGGTGTTTCTTCCTTGCCCGAGCAGGCCGCCAGGGCCAGCACCAGGGCAACCGGCATCCACCGGCGCGCGGCAGCGATCGTAGAGACGTGCGACATCCTGCTCCCCTTTAGAAGACGACGTTACGTAGTGCGTGTGGCTGCAGCGCCGGGATCGGGATCCGGGCGTGGTCGCCGGCGTTTCCCGACGCCGGCGCCGACTGCGGCGAGGGTGCAATCTAGCATCCCCGCCGCCATCGCGTACAAGGGCAGTGGCCGTGGCCGGCAGCAGCACGGGGCGGCTGCCGGCCCGCAGGGCTCAGTGCGCGCCGCTCTTGCCGTGGTTGTCGGCCTTGTCGTGGCCGTTGGACATCAGCTTGTCGGTCCAGGCAATGCCGATGGCCGACAGGATGAACACGCAGTGGATGATGGTCTGCCAGAGCACGCCATCGGCGGTCAGCATCGAGCACTTGGCGGCGCCGATGTTGGCGGCGGCCACGTTCATCTGTTCCGGGGTGCACAGCGGAATGCCGCCCAGCGCGCCGGTGGCGATGAAGGTCTTCAGCAGGTGGATGGAGGAAATGCCGATGATCGCCATCGCCAGCTTCACCTTCAGCACGCTGGCATTGACGTGGCTCAGCCATTCCGGCTGGTCCGGGTGACCTTCCAGGCGCAGGCGCGACACGAAGGTTTCATAGCCACCCACGATCACCATCACCAGCAGGTTGGAAATCATCACCACGTCGATCAGGCCCAGCACGATCAGCATGATCTGCTGCTCGCCCATCGAGGCCGAGTGGGAAATCAGGTGCCACAGCTCCTTGCCGAACAGGAACACGTAGACGCACTGCGCCACGATCAGGCCCAGGTACAGCGGCAGCTGCAGCCAGCGCGAGGCGAAGATCAGCGAGGACAGCGGGGACAGGGGGCGTTGGGGGCTCATGCAGGACAGTGCGTTGCGGGGAAGCGGCGAGGTTACCGGCCCACCATGACGGTGCCAAGCCAACCAACGCACTAGACTGGCACTTTCCTGAACGACGCCGAGCCGACGCCATGATCGACCTGTATTACTGGCCCACCCCGAACGGCCACAAAGTGACCCTGCTGCTGGAAGAAACCGGACTGGATTACCGCGTACACCCGGTCAACATCGGCGCCGGCGACCAGTTCAAGCCCGATTTCCTGGCCATTTCGCCCAACAACAAGATGCCGGCCATCGTCGACCATGCCCCGGCCGACGGCGGCGCCGCGCAGAGCGTGTTCGAATCCGGCGCGATCCTGCTGTACCTGGCCGAAAAGACCGGCCAGTTCCTGCCCGCCGACCCGCGCGGGCGCATCGCCACCCTGGAATGGCTGTTCTGGCAGATGGCCGGACTGGGCCCGATGAGCGGGCAGATGGGCCATTTCAACGTGTATGCGCCGGAAAAGATCGGCTACGCCATCGAGCGCTACGACAACGAAGTGCGCCGCCTGCACGGGGTGATGGACAAGCGCCTGGCCGAGCACGCCTACCTGGGCGGTGCCGAGTACAGCATTGCCGACATGGCCAGCTACCCGTGGATTGGCGCCTACGACAAGATTCCGGTCGACTTTGCCGCGTTCCCGAACCTGAAGCGCTGGCACGAAGCCATCGCCGCACGCCCGGCCACCCAGCGCGCCTACGCCCTGCGCGACAAGGTGAACCCCAACGCCGGCAAGCCGCTGAGCGACGAAGAGCGCAAGCAGCTGTTCGGCCAGCGCTGAAGCTTGGCGAAACCGGGGTCAGATCCCTTTGCGCCGCAAAGGGCTCTGACCCCCGCTGGCCATGGGCAGAAGGTCATGCTGCCTTCGCGCACCGGCTTGGTTAGGATGGACACTGACGTTGCCCGGGATGTCCCATGCGCCACCTGTTCGCCTCGCTTGCCCTCATGATCGCCACCAGCACTGTTGCCCACGCCGAAAAGCTCACCCTGGAAGCCATCACCGGCCCGCTGCCGCTGTCCGGCCCCACGCTGATGAAGCCCAAGGTAGCCCCGGACGGTTCGCGCGTTACCTTCCTGCGTGGCAAGGACACCGACCGCAACCAGCTGGACCTGTGGAGCTATGACATCGGCAGCGGCCAGACCCGCCTGCTGGTGGATTCGAAGGTGGTGCTGCCCGGCACCGAAACCCTGAGCGACGAAGAAAAGGCGCGCCGCGAGCGCCAGCGCATCGCCGCCATGACCGGCATCGTCGATTATCAGTGGGCACCGGACGCGCAGCGCCTGCTGTTCCCGCTGGGCGGCGAACTGTATCTGTACGACTTGAAGCAGCAGGGTGCCGCGGCCGTGCGCCAGCTCACCCACGGCGAAGGCTTCGCCACCGACGCCAAGCTGTCGCCCAAGGGCGGTTTCGTCAGCTTCATCCGCGGCCGCAACCTGTGGGTGATCGACCTGGCCAGCGGCAAGGCCGTGCAGCTCACCCACGATGGCAGCGCGACCATCGGCAATGGCGTGGCCGAATTCGTGGCCGACGAGGAAATGGACCGCCATACCGGCTACTGGTGGGCGCCGGATGATTCGGCCATCGCCTTCGCCCGCATCGATGAAAGCCCGGTGCCGGTGCAGAAGCGCTACGAGGTCTACGCCGACCGCACCGATGTAATCGAGCAGCGCTACCCGGCCGCCGGCGATGCCAACGTGACCGTGAAGCTGGGCGTGATCGCGCCGGCCGCCGCTGCCGCGCCGCGCTGGATCGACCTGGGCAAGGAACAGGACATCTACCTGGCGCGCGTGGACTGGCGCGATGGCCAGCGCCTGACCTACCAGCGCCAATCGCGCGACCAGAAGCAGCTGGACCTGGTGGAAGTGGACCTGGCCGGCAAGGGCACGCGCACGCTGGCCCATGAAACCAGCCCGACCTGGGTGCCGCTGCACAACAGCCTGCGCTTCCTGCAGGACGGCAGCCTGCTGTGGTCGTCCGAACGCAGCGGTTTCCAGCACCTGTACCGCATTGCCAACGACGGCAAGACCACCGCACTCACCCACGGCAACTGGCCGGTGGACGAACTGCTGGCCGTGGACGAAGCGGCGGGCAAGGTCTATTTCCGCGCCGGCATCGAATCGGCACGCGAAAGCCAGATCTACGCCGTATCGCTGCAGGGCGGCGCGCCGCAGCGTCTGTCGCAGGCCCCGGGCATGCACAGCGCCAGCTTCGCCCGCAACGCCAGCGTGTATGTAGACACCTGGTCCAACAGCAACACCCCGCCGCAGATCGAGCTGTACCGCGCCAATGGCGAGAAGATCGCCACCCTGCTGCAGAACGATCTGGCCGACCCCAAGCATCCCTACGCGCGCTACCGCGACGCGCAGCGGCCGATCGAGTTCGGCACGCTTACCGCCGCCGACGGCAAGACCGCGCTGAACTACAGCATCATCAAGCCGACCGGCTTCGACCCGTCCAAGCGCTACCCGGTGGCCGTGTACGTGTATGGCGGCCCGGCCAGCCAGACCGTCACCGACAGCTGGCCCGGCCGTGGCGACCATCTGTTCAACCAGTACCTGGCCCAGCAGGGCTACGTGGTGTTTTCGCTGGACAACCGCGGTACCCCGCGTCGCGGCCGTGATTTCGGCGGCGCGCTATACGGCAAGCAGGGCACGGTGGAAGTGGCCGACCAGCTGCGCGGCGTGGCGTGGCTGAAGCAGCAGCCCTGGGTAGACCCGGCGCGCATTGGCGTGCAGGGCTGGTCCAACGGCGGCTACATGACCCTGATGCTGCTGGCCAAGGCATCGGACAGCTATGCCTGCGGCGTGGCCGGCGCACCGGTCACCGACTGGGGCCTGTACGACAGCCATTACACCGAACGCTACATGGACCTGCCCAAGCGCAACGACGCCGGATACCGCGAAGCGCGCGTGCTGACCCACATCGATGGCCTGCGCTCGCCGCTGCTGCTGATCCACGGCATGGCCGACGACAACGTGCTGTTCACCAATTCCACCAGCTTGATGAGCGCGCTGCAGAAGCGTGGCCAGCCGTTCGAACTGATGACCTACCCGGGCGCCAAGCACGGCCTGTCCGGCGCCGATGCGCTGCACCGCTACCGCGTGGCCGAAGCCTTCCTGGAGCGCTGCCTGAAGCCCTGATCGCGACTGGGAAGGAGCCCGCCGATGCCGCTGCCACCGCCCGTCCCCGCACATGCCGCCCCCGCCACCGGCTGGTGGCGGCGCCACTGGCGCTGGGCCATGCCGCTGGCCGTGGTGCTGCTGCTGGCCAGCCTGGGCGGCGCCACCGCGTGGAGCCTGCTGCGCTGGAGCGAGGCCGCGCGTGACAGCGCACCCATGCGCGAGGCCATGCGCCGCGCCGGGTGCAGCATTGAACTGGTGCAGGCCTTCGGCGAACCGCTGCAGGCCGACGCAATGCCGGTGGGCAGCATGCAGACCGCAATCGACGGCCAGCGCAATGTTGGCCTGATCGTCGGCCTGCAGGGACCGGATGCGCGCGGGCGCCTGTTCGTACAGGGCAGCCGACGTGATGACGTCTGGGATTACCCGGTGATGTACGTGCTGGGCGAAGACGAACAGACCTTCGACCTGAGCGCGCTGGACGATGCGGAGGCCGCAGAAGCGTGTGCGCTGCGGGAATGCCGTGCGCGGGGCGGGTGTGGGGCGGGGTTGGCGTTGTGATGGGGTGTTGCCAGGTCGCTGGCGGGCTTGTCGCGATCTGCCGCGGCTGAACCCACTTCCGTCGATCAGGCTTCTTGTTGGATCAGTAGATCCTGTGTGAGATTGCCTGCTACCGACATTGCACGACGTCGTTGAGCCGTTTCGCTATCGGTGAAGCCTTCGATTTCTGCTGATTTCATACGCACGATTCATAGTGTGAGCGACGTCCCTGCACGTGGACGTACCTTCATTCCAATCATTGATCCGTTGCAGCGTGCGTCCAGCTGCAGCATTTCTCTTGATCCTGGAAGGAACATGCGATGCGAAGGTATGCAATCACAAGATGGATGGCAGTGACGGTCTGCTTGCTGGCCTCTATCGGGCCCGCCATGGCGGCCGAGCCACTGCTGCAGATGCTTCCAGATGCAATGCTGGATGAAGCGGCACAGGAACTGCGCAGTGTTGGCGACGATGTGGACTGGGTACGCCGTGTTCGCGTGAACGAGGCGGCCTTGGCCGCTGATGAGCTTACGGTCGATCTCCACGACACCGTTCTGCATCTTGTTCGAGATCCCACCGCGCCTTTGTTCGAGGATGCCCAGCATGTGATCTACCGGCCTACGCACGGCGAACACGCGCATCGAGAGGTGCGTACGCTCTCAGGATTGCAGTGGGTGGGTAGAGTGAAGCTCCTCGGGCCGGGTGTCGAGGCCACGCCTGGGCAGTCCAGGCCGGTGCGGATCTGGTCGGACGCGTCGGGAACGCATGCACGTTTCAGTTACGGGTTCTGGAACTACGCGCTCGACGGCGAGCGGTTGGTAAAGCGGGACGTGCGCCGTGCCCGACGCGACGAGCGCGATGATGTGAGGGACCGGCGGCCGGATCGGCCAGCTCCCGACCTGCCGGCAGAGAGGGCGCGCCACGTGTGCGACAAAGGGAGTCGTTGCCGGTATCTCGTGGGACCCGCCACTGCGTGACGCTGGTGCTTCACGCCACTAGGAATAATCCGAAATTCGACCGATAGCACAGTTCATGCCTTGAACGTGCCGGTTATTTCGGAGATAACTTCGCCCATGCGGCCCAGCCGCGTTACCGGAACAGGGACGGTCCGACGTACAGCGCGCCATGGCGATGCTGGCGTGTGGGTGTTCCTCCGCCGGTGCGACCCCCGCCCAGGAGTGGAGAACAGGGATGTTCAAGCGAATCAAAGCCGAATGGCTGCTGGCACTGTCGTTGGCCCTTCCGGGTCTTGCCGTGGGTGCCAGCGCATGGGCGCAGGAAGTCAAGAAGGAATGGCTGGCGCTTGCACCCGGAAGCATTGCCCGTGCGACCGAAAAGCTCGCGCAGCAGGACGTCGAGAAGCGCTACCAGAATTACCAACAGTATGGCCCCTTCAGTTGGGAAGTGCGGGGTGTGGCGTCGCTGCCGAACAAGGTCATCTATGACTATGCGATCAAGCCGGCCAAGCTCATCAAGACCGATTGGGTCTATCACTATGCTCAGAAGGAGTTCAACTCCCTGGAAGATCTGTCTGCTGCGCTCAAGGCAGAGATCCCCCAGCAACCCTCGTGTCCCGCAACGCAAGTCACAATCGCTGAGCAATGGGATGGCATTCCCGGTGGCGGCCAAGGTGCGGGTGCCGATGGCAGCAACACGGGTGAGCAAGGCGGCGCAACGGTTGCGTTCTACCACCTGAATCCAAGCACCAACACCTGTGAACTCGTGACTGGCACGCGCTACCTGCAGCGCCAGCGTGAGGTCAGGTGCCCAAACACCAGCACCACGATCATGACCTGGCAGGCGGCCAAGGGCATGTGTGCCATGCCGCCCATACTGGATACGGGCACGTTGTCCATGCTTCGCAAGTACGTCAGCACGCCTGTGACAAACAAATGCAAGGTGGGCAACCCCTGCGACCCGACCACCGGTGACAAGAGCCAGCCCGAGCCGGACTTTGATCTGGGCTGGATCGACTTCCGTCGCCATTACCATTCACTGACCAGCACGCCTGGGGGTGCGCTTGGCACCGGCTGGACCCATTCACACAATCTGCGTCTGACCCTTGGCGTGGACAGCAGTACCTTCCCGCCGGGAACGGAGCTGAAGGTGGGATTGCTGTCCGAAGACGGTACGCAGGGCGCGTTTCCCAACCGTGGCAGCTACTACGAGTCAAACGACGGCAGCGGCGATCGCGTGGTCCAGCAAGGTACGCGCTGGCTGCTCTCCCGTGCGCAGGAACGTATCGTGTTCAATGCCTCCGGCCTGATGGAACGTCGAGAGTTCGAGGACGGCACCTGGCTTGAATACGCCTACGACGCGCAGGCGCGACTGGTGACTGTCTCGCATTCGAGCGGGCGCGAGCTGCAGTTCGAATATGGCGCTGCTGAGAACGACTCGCTTATCTCGCGGTTGTCACTGGGCGGCCAGACGCTTGTTTCCTATGGGTACAGTGCAAGTGGCGAGCTGACCACGGCCACCTACGCCGATGGCGGCATTCGCACCTACCACTACGAAGACACACGGTTTCCTGCGTACCTTACCGGCGTAACCGCCGAGGATGGGCAACGCTACAGTTGGTTTGGCTACGATGCCAAGGGCCGCGTGATCTGCAGCCGTCACTCTGGCGACTGCTCGCAGGGTGGGGTGGGCATTGATGGCGTCCATCTGGAATACACCGCTGCCGGTCCGGTCATCGTGACCGATGCGCTTGGGAAGCAGAGCGAATATGCGCTCACGCCCAGTGGCAGTGACGGTCTGCCACGAAAGGTCAACGGCATCAGCGATTCCACGGGGACTGCGACCCACACCTACCTGTCTGCCAGTCTGGACTTCCGCCGCCGTCTGCAGTCGTCCACAGACAAGCGGGGAACAAGCACGACCTTTGCGTACAACGATGCTGCCGATCCGGTGTACGGTGCCGTGGTCATCACCACCACCACCGAAGCGACCGGCACCCCAGAGGAGCGGATTCGCGAAGTGCGAACGGCTGCAGAAAGCAACAGGATTGTTCAGCAGACCGTCGGCAATCAGGAACTGCGGGTCACCCGGAATGCGCGCCTGCAGCCGACCGCAATCACGCTGCGCGATATCGTGAGCGGTGATGTGCGTGTCACTACGCAGACCTATTGCGAATCGGAGGGGCCGGATTGCCGGTTGATCGGCCTGCTGCACAGCGTGGATGGGCCGCGCACGGATGTTTCCGATGTCACGATCCATCGCTACTACGCGCAGGACGATGCGGGCTGTGCAAGCGGTGGCACCTGCAGTTTCCGCAAGGGCGACCTGCGCAGCATCAGCAATGCGCTGGGCCACACCACGGAGACGCTTTCCTACGATCCCTTCGGGCGCCCGTTGTCAGTGCGCGATGGCAACGGCGTGGTCACCGACTACAGCTATCACCCGCGCGGTTGGCCGACATCGATCACGGTGCGCGGCGCGACCACGGCTGACGACCGCTCGACCCAGATCAGCTACTGGCCCACTGGCCAGGTGCAACAGGTCACCGAGCCTGACGGCAGCAGCGTCACCTACGTGTATGACGCGGCCCAGCGCCTGACCGATATCGCAGACAGCGCCGGGAACACCATCCACTACACGCTGGATGATGCCGGCAACCGACTCAACGAAGACACCGTGGATGCCGGTGGCACCCTGCGGCGCACGCTGGCGCGGACCTACAACACCCTTGGCCAATTGACCGCGCTGAAAGATGCGGGCAACCATGCCACCGGCTTCACTTACGACGCCAACGGCAACCCGCAGACGGTAACCGACGCCCTGCAGCGCGTGACCAGCCAGCAGCACGATCCGCTGAACCGCCTGGCCCAGACCCGGCAGGATGTGGGCGGCGTGGCGGCAGAGATCCGCAGCCATTACAACGCGCTGGATCAGGTTACCCAGGTGACCGACCCCAAGGGGTTGCACACTACCTATGCCCACAATGGATTCGGCGACCTGACCGGCCAGGTCAGCCCCGACAGCGGCACCACCAGCTTCACCGTGGATTCGGCGGGCAATCGCAAGACCCGCACCGATGCACGTGGCGTTACGGCCACCTACAGTTACGACGCGCTCAATCGCTTGATCGGTGTTGCGTACCCAGATCCGAATCTGGATGTCGGCTACAGCTACGATGTGGCGCCGGCTGCCTGTGCCACCGACGAGCGCTTCGCCAAGGGGCGTCTGGGCCAGGTACTGCATGCCGATGGCAGCACACAGTACTGCCACGACCGCTTCGGCCAGATCACCCGCAAGGTGCAGACGATCAACGGTGTGGCCAGCACCTTGCGCTATGCCTACAGCAAGGCGGGCCGCCTGACCGCGCTGACCTATCCCGATGGCAGTGTGGCCGACTATGTACGCGATCCCTTGGGACGCATCAGCCAGGTTGGATTGACCCGCCCGGGGCAAGCGCGGCAGGTGGTGGTCGACAACGTGACCTATGCAGCCTTCGGCCCGGCTACCGGTTGGACCTACGGCAATGGCCGCCAGTTGCAGCGCCCGTTGGACCTGGACTACCGTCCGCAGGCCGTGCATGACCCGGCCGCAGGCGGCCTGTCGCTGAGCTATGGCTATGATCCGGTGGGTTCGATCACCGAACTGAAGAATGGTGCGGGCTCAACCGTATTGGCCACGTATGCCTACGACACGCTGGGCCGTCTGACCCAGACTCAGGACGGTTCGACGGGCACGCCGATTGAGACCTACGCGTACGATGCCACTGGCAACCGCACCGCATTGACCACCGCGGCCGGTGTGGCCAGTTATACCTATCCCGCCAGCAGCCATCGCTTGACTGCGGTGGATGGCGAAGCCCGCGGCCATGATGCGGCGGGCAATACCACCAGCATTGGCAGCAAGGCGTTCACCTACAACGACGGCAACCGCATGAATGCGGTGAAGCAGGGCAACGCGGTGCTGGAAAGCTATGCCTACAACCATCGCGGTGAGCGCGTGCTGCGTACCCCGGCGGGCGGCACTGCGCAGATCACCTTGTACGACGAGGCAGGGCAATGGCTGGGCAACTACAGCGCCAGTGGTGACGCGCAGCAGCAGGCCATCTGGCTGGACAATTACCCGGTCGCGCTGATCAGTGTGCCCGCTGCGGGCGTGCCGGAGCTGGCCTACATCCAGCCCGATCACCTGGGTACCCCGCGCGTGGTGATCGACCCAGTGCGGGATGTGGCGATCTGGGAGTGGAGCAACAAGAGCGAAGTGTTTGGGAACCAGATCCCGAGTGCCGACCCGGACGGTGATGGTGTGGCGTTCGAACTGGCGCTGCGCTTCCCGGGGCAGCAGGCGACGGATGCGAGTGGGATGTTCTACAACTACCAGCGGGAGTATGACCCGGCGGTGGGGAGGTATTCGCAGAGTGACCCGATTGGGTTGGCAGGTGGGTTGACAACGTACTCCTATGCTGAGTCCAACCCCAGTTCAAATCTGGATCCGCTTGGCTTGGAATCTGGTCAATTTCAGTTCGGTAAGTACCGCATGAAACAGCCGGAAGCCCCTCCCGCTACCGATATCGGGGATGCGATTGTAGCGGCCAAGATTCTTTCGAGATACAACGCTGAGATGAAATCTAGGAACATTTCCGGAGCGGATCAGTTCTATCACTGCCTTGCTGCTTGCCGGGCGACTCAAGTAACAAGCAACGCGGGAGTTGTACTTGAGTTGATGGCCATGAAGGAGACGAAAGACTACTATGCGGGGCGCCTGGGTCTCTATGGAGACGGTACTCGGAGGACCCACTCAGAAATGCGCGACGACAATCTGAAAGATATGAGCGCAAACAAGCGCGGCGCTAGCTGTGAGCTTGGTGAAAACTGTGCCAGGCGATGCGCTGACTATGTCCCTAATTCATCCCGCCCGTTTTTGAATGACTACATTCCGGAGTGGTGATGTGAATATGTATAAGAATCTAATGAGGGTCACTATTTCTGGTCTTGTGGTCTGCCTTCTTGGCTGCGGATACAAGGAGAGGCGCTACGAATCTCTCTCGCATGTAAATAGCGAAGGAGACCTATCTATAGCAAGTGCGTTGTCGATTCCTGAAGATGCAGTGTCCATAAGTTTCAGGTCGGATGCAGAGTCTGGGCACTACTTTGCTTCATACGACACGAAGCGCTCCGCTGATTACATTCAGGAACGCAGGTTGCTGGCTGCATCCGCACGTCAGGATAAGTCTATTCGAAGTTCAATTGGCTTCGGTGTTGTTTTGCCGAAGAGCGCGTCTTTATACTACAGATGCTCGTCTTCCTTAAAGTATCACGATGAGCCGAATTTTGGATCTGATGAGATATCTTTGTTGGGCGTCGCTGGCCGTAAGGTTTATCAGTGGAACAAGATTCACGATGAAAAGCTTACCGGGGAGCTATGTCGCAATGATCGATAGTAGACCTGCTCGCGAGTGAGACTGGCATCATGTGATTCTCATGTCGCTTGTGTTCTGAGTGACGTGAATTTTTAGTGCGCGCCGCGCCAGCAGTCATGAGCGTTCGGCGCGGAGTGGGAGGGCAAACTATGGTCTGGCCTAAGGATGCGGGTGTCCTTGATATGAGTGCATACAGACGATTTCTCCGGGCCTACTACATCATGTTTTTCTGGGTGCTGAGATTGGTTGGTTGCCTAGGAATTGCTGTGAATTTGATAATACTTACATTTGTTCTTGCTGATGTTTATGGTGATGGCAGAAAGTATGGTTACTCGGGTCTAGTTTTCGTGGTCGTCTCTCTCGTTTGGTTTTTTGTCACGTTGAAGGTTGGATCTATTGGCCTGGTCCGTCTCCGGCAGAAAAGCGCATCGTAGGCGTTGCTCGGCGGGGAAGTCATAGTGGGAGGACAAGAAGGGGCGTGAGATAGATGAAGATATATGGGAAAAAACAGCTCCTCGATGACCCTGGTCGGTTGGAGGAGGTGGTTCTACAAGTTGGACCCGCGGAAGCGCGCCTCCTTGCCGCTTTCCTGGCTGAGTGTGCTCAGGAGATGGAAAATAGCGATGCGTGGGAGCATCGTCACTTTTCTGATTGGGAGAGAAGGACAGATGCCGAGGGAGAATGTGAATTGATCGTCTTCAGGTCGAACGGGTAAGTCGATCGATGGTGGGCCGATCCCCGCCCAGCAGCTATTCAAAGCGCTGGGTATGACCATCTAAGCGCCTACCGAGCACACCTGGGCAAAGAACGATCCATTGTGTCCGGATCAAGGAAGCTGCGGAAGAAACACCCGAAAAAAGATAAGAGCAATGCTGGAGAGTGGGTGAATTTCATGAAACAGGGTGGGGCCAAATGACGATGTTCAAGAAGACTGGTCTTCTCCTATGTCTGGTGGGTGCAGGGTTTGTCGATGCGCAGGTGCCCCCTCAGCCGGAAAGGCCGGTAGTTGATCTTGATGGCGCGATCGCTACGGATAGTGGCGCTGTGCTTGATGATGAGCAACTGCTTGCGTTCACTGGTCGCGCAGATGCGGGCGACGCTGAGGCAGCGTTTCGAATCTCACGCCATTTTGAGGGCAAAGGCACGGCTGGTAGCTCCCGCATGTGGCTTGTCTATGCCGCAGCGCTGGGGCACCCGATTGCACAGTACAACGTGTTCTTCATGTTGAGGGACAAGCAGGACTGTGCGTCATCAAGCGAGGCATACGCATGGCTCAAGAGTGCCGCGTTGAAGGGGGCGACGGGCGTGGATTCTGAACTTGAGCAAGCGGCCCGCATGGCGGCTCTACGTTGTGCTGGTAACCGTTAGGCAGAATGAGTCGAGCTTGTTCAACTGAACCCCGATACCTCATCACCAAAACCGATCCCGCTCAACCAATGCGCTCAACATCGAACGCACGGCACGGTACCCGTCCATCAGCCGGCCGCCAGATGGCAACGCACACCGCTCATCCTTCGGCACCGCAGGCCCAGCCCGCCACCACGGTCGGGCCCGACCATCGGGAATGCTGACACCCTCAAGCTGATTGAGCGCCATTAACTGCTGCAGATCCAGATGCAGCGCCTCAGATTCCGGCGCACGCTGCAGGGCGTCCGCCGGCAGTCGAAGCACGACCGTCGCTTTTGTGCGCTCCACCCTCAGCACGGGAAAGCCTTTGCAGCGCACCTGGAAAGAGGGCGCAACGGCATCCGCCGGGTAGATCGTGAAGCCCGTTGCTCGGCGCTCGGAAACAAATTCGTGCGCACTGCCATAGAGCTTCTCGAACTCCGCGAATCCCATCTTCGGATAGACCCACGTCTCTTGGGCTGCGCTTTGCGGCCAGGGCAACAAGGCAACAGTGGCCAGCGCACCGATGACCATCAGGCCAGATGCCAGGAACGACCTCACTCACGCCCCCGCGCCGAGCGGCCGCACGCGTTCCTGGATGAAGACATTGAGCGCGAGGCAGGCCATCGCCAAGCCTTCCATCACGCGGTCGCCCACGTCCTGGTCAGGGTCTCCATTCTGGCGGGCGCGCTCGGCGGCCAGCAGCAGTTCCTGCACCACGCGCTGGCCAGCCAGTGCGCAATCGGCATCGGCCAGTGCAATCTGTCGGCTGCGTAGCGGGTGGCGTTCCGGCCAGGGCTGGCCGTCGGCGGCGGCACCGGCGCCGATGCTGCGTAGCAACTGGGTGAGGGTGTTGGGGTCTGGCGCGGGATCGTCTGCCGGCGGTTCCTGAATGGAATGCGGGGCAGGGGAATAGGGTGCGGTCATGGCGGGCTCCTTGCGTGCAGGCAGAAGCCGCCACCGATAAAGGTGGCGGACGATGCGTGGTTCGAAACCCGGCGTTCGCGAAACCGGCAGGCACAAGGCCTCCACGCACCGCCCGCCATAGCCGGCCGACGGATTGCCAGCCGGCACCACACAGGGTGATGCCGGCTGGCAAGCGTTTACTTCTACGAACTAGCGGGGTTTCGAATCCCGGCCACCGATGCACGGTGGCATCGAAAGGAATACGCCCGGTCGTACGCGATGCCAAGGCAGTAGGGCCGATGCCGTCACTGCATTCAACATTTTCAGAATCGTTGCAAATTTCGCCGTGCGGCTGAGGCCTTGGTATGCAAGGCTATTGGCAGTATTGGTGGCTCAGACGCGTTTGCAATTGCAGAGGTGCCTGGGGCGCCAGGGGCAGGGCAGATGCGACATCCCCATGCCGCGCCAGCAGAGGTTGGTGCCCGTTCATCGCGATCTTGGTCCGTTCATGCCAGACGGTATTGTGGTTGGGCGCGTGGCGCGACCAATGCTTGGCAACGTCCCGGATGCTGGCGAGCAAGCGGCAGACCTGTTCGCAGTCGCCGGGCTATGCCATCAGCTTTCCGGCATCGATGCGATAGACCTCCAATCTGCAACGGCCCGCCAAGCAGAATTCATGCCACCCGTCTTGAGTGGGGGTGTGCTGCAGATGATCTATTCTGGAAGAATCATGGGCGTGGCCGTTGCCAAAAAAATGGAGGAGGTTGATGGCAAGGAAATCCAGGAGAACAACCCTGGCTATGCGAGTCGATGCCAAGGCGGACCTCGCCCGCAAGAGGCGTGCTATCCGGGAGAAGTATTCTGCGAGCGTCGCATTGAGCAGGCGCCAAAAGATGGCCCAAGTGCTGAAGGCCGTCTTCTACATTCTGGGTGGGCCTCTGGTATGGATTCTGAAGTCAGGAAGAAACAGGTGATCCTGAAGAAGGTCGTTGTTCGCTCCCAAGAGGTGAAGTCATGAGGGGGGCTGTCAGCTACGTCTTGTCTTCTGTTACGTCCACGGTTCTCATGTGTTTGACTGTCCCGGAATTCATATGGGACATGTATCAGCTCGATACTGGCAATGTCTTTCCGTAGCTGTATTTGGTGTGGCTCATTTGCCTGGGGCTGCTGTTGAGGCCTCATCACGGAGAGACCGTATGGGGTTGTACGAAGAAGGGGCTTTTGGTTGGCGCCGTGGCCGGGATTCTGGCCCAACTGGCGGTGTTGCTCGTTGAGCATGAAAGGTTTGCCACTCTCAATGCATCTTTGATATGGCAGACGCTGCTTTCGATGTGTCTTATGAGCATCCTTTTTGCCACTCCCGTGTGGGGAAGCATCGCAAGTGGACTGTCGTTCTGGATTGTGAGCCGGAGATCGAGTGCAAATTCAGCTTGACCGTTCATGGTGTGGGCCCGGTACCAGGAAATCTGGCGGGATAGCTAGTCGATAGCGTTGATGAATTTGCCAAGATCCGGTCTTCCAGCGCGCGGTGATCGACCGAGCTCGGAGCCTGAAAAGGGCCAAGAGCCAAGGCTCGGCGAAGCCCCCGCCATACGATGCCAATCAAGGAGAGGATCCACCCTGATGCGCCTGGTGACCTTCACCTGCCCACTCTGTGGCGCGCACCGGCAACGCTTCCCCATGCGTACTGCCTGGAAGAGTCGGGCGCAGGTATCCTGCCGGGACTGTGGCATCGTCGTGTGTTCGAACCCTCCACGGGGCACGCACCTGCTGTACCTGCTGTACGCCGAGGTCATCACCCTGCTGGCGTCATTGGCGCTGGTCGTGGCGTATGTCCTCAACGCATGGGCATGGCTGGGCGCAATCTGGCTGGTGGCAATGGTGCTGTGTTGGTTTCCCGGAGCGATCAGGCACGCACGAAGCCCGATCGTCCGTGCCGTGCGGGATCCCAACTACAGCTACGCGCGCAGGCCGAACGCGTGAGTGGCCGAAACACTGCCATGTATCCGGGATCTTCATGATACGCAGACTTTTCATGATGTTTGGCACAGCGTCAGCCCTGGCGGCCTGCAACGGTGGTGATCGACTGGGCGAGCTGCAGACCAAGCCCATTTCCGCACTCATGAGCAGGGCTTACTACGGGGGAATGTGCGAGGGCTCGGCCACCGCCGACGAGCAGATCGCAGATATTCGCGTCATGAAAATCCATACCAGTTCCGGTGATTGCCGGGTGCTCTATCTGGATGGCGTGGACCGGGCCGGCGAGCTTCTGATCTACGAGGAAAAGCCTGGTGACCGTCTGGCGTGCGACGGGTTGCTTCAACGGTTGAAGGAAAAGAATGCCAGCGCGGCCGTCATTGCCAAGGCCGCCGAGCGCTGCAGCTGATCGATAGCCCTTGCCTTGGTAGAGGCCAAACTTGGTTGGTTCCCTTGGAGCCGCCCACCAAGGTGGGCGTCTACCAGAGCGGGCCGTGACCTCCAGCCGATTGTCGCCATCGCCCCAACCGCGTAAGTTGCGGGCAACCCTTTGCTGGAGTGTCCCATGAAGCCCATCGCGTTGGCCGTTGTCCTGGCCCTGAGTGCCGCCCCGTTGCTGTCCGCACCGTCGGCCCTGGCCGCACCCGCCGCCAAGGCGGCTACCCCGGCCAGCCCGGCCTGGGTGGCGCGCAGCAACGCGCTGGCGCAGATCCTGCTGGACGCGCAGGGGCCGTTCCAGCCCGAGGAAACCGGCTTCTTCGGCGTGCCCGGCTATGACGACAAGGTGGCCGACCTGGGCCCGGACAACGGCCAGCGCTATCGCGCCGCCATGGCCAAGGCCCGCGACGAACTGAAGGCCAAGCTGGCCAGCGAGAAGGACCCCAACGTCCGCCAGGACCTGGAGATCATGATCGCCGCGGCCAACCAGAACATCGAAGGCAGCGAACTGAACGACAAGTACCTGCTGCCCTGGCGCGATGCGCCGCAGACGGTGTTCAGTGGCCTGAACCTGCTGCTGTCCGACCAGGTGCCGGCCGAGCGCCGCGGCAAGGCGCTGGATCGCCTGAAGGCCTATGCCGGCCTGCAGCCGGGCAGCACCGCCTTCACCACCCTGGCCCGCCAGCGCTACGAAGAGCGCCTGAAGGACAGCAGCCTGCTGCAGCCGACCACGATTGAAGTGCAGCAGTCGCTGGACAACGTGCAGACCTACATCACCGGCATCGAGTCGCTGCTGAAGAAGTACCAGATTGCCGGGGCCGATGAAGCCATGCAGGCCCTGGCCGGGCAGATGAAGGACTACGCCGAATGGACCCGCAAGGAAGTGCTGCCCAAGGCCCGCACTGACGCGCGCCTGCCGGCGCCGCTGTATGCCTACCAGCTCAAGCAGGTGGGCATTGATATCGACCCGAAGCTGCTGATGCAGCGCGCCCAGTTGGAATTCATGGAAACCCGCTCGGCGATGCAGCAGCTCGCGCCGCTGGTGGCCAAGGAAAAGGGCCTGAAGGTGGCCGACCCGAGCGACCCGGTGGCGGTCATTCGTGCACTGAAGGCCAACAAGATTGCCAATGACCAGTTGGAAGGCCACTACCGCAAGGTGATCGATGCGATCGATCCGCTCATCCGCGAACACGCCATTGTCGATGTGCCCAAGCGCGCCATGCAGATGCGCCTGGGTTCGGCGGCGGAAAGCGCGGCCAGCCCGGCCCCGCACTTCCTGCCGGCGCCGCTGGTGAACAACACCGGGCAGCAGGGCACCTTCGTGCTGCCGCTGGGCAACCCGGCCGCGGGTGAGGGCGCGCAGTACGACGATTTCAACTTCGGCTCGGCGGCATGGACCCTGAGCGCGCATGAAGGCCGCCCGGGTCACGAACTGCAGTTCACCGCCATGGTCGAGCGCGGTGTGTCGCTGGCACGCACCATGTTCGCGTTCAATTCGGTGAACGTGGAAGGCTGGGCGCTGTATGCCGAGGCCGAGATGGTGCCGTACGAGCCGCTGGACGGGCAGATGATCGCCCTGCAGTTCCGCCTGCTGCGCGCGGCGCGCGCGATGCTCGACCCGATGCTCAACCTGGGCCTGACCGACCGTGCCACCGGTGAGCGCGTGCTGATCGATCAGGTGGGTCTGTCCAAGGCCATGGCCACGCAGGAGCTGGACCGTTACATGGTGCGCATGCCCGGCCAGGCCGGCAGCTACTTCTACGGTTACACCCGCATCCTTGAACTGCGCATGCAGACCGAACTGGCACTGGGCGCGAAGTTCGACCGCCTGGCGTTCAACAACTTCCTGCTCGACCAGGGCCTGCTGCCGCCGGACCAGCTGGCCGAAGCCGTGCAGCAGCAGTTCGTGCCGAAGTACCGGTAACGCCAGACCCGGGGTCGGATCCCTTTCCGCAGGAAAGGGCTCTGACCCCAGGGGTTATCGGGAAAGCCCATCCACGCATGGCGTGGATCTACCAGCCACCGGACCGGTAGCGCCGGGCCATGCCGGGCGAGCGCAGCGGAAAAGCCGCCAATTCGGACCGGTAGCGCCGGGCCATGCCCGGCGAGCGCAACGGAAAAGCCGCCAATTCGGCCAGGTAGCGCCGGGCCATGCCCGGCGAGCGCAGCGGAAAAGTCGCCGGGCATGGCCCGGCGCTACCGTGGTATCAGCGTTGCGGGGTAATGGTCTGCGTCGGCAGGCGTGCCGGCGGTTCGGGGTTGGGCACCCAGATCGCCACGCCGGCCGCGCGCTTCTGCGTGGTGGGAATGCCGATGCCCACGCCGCCGCCCACGTGCGAGCCGTAGCTGCCGGCGCCCACCGACATGCCCACCGGCGAACCGCTGCTGCCCACGCCCATCAGGATCACGCCGTTGGCGCCCAGCGCGGCGGCTTCGCGCTTCAGCCGCGCCACCGCTGCATCGGTCTGGCCCTGGGTCCCGAAGCCCACCGCCGAAGACGATTCCAGCTGGGCGATTTCCAGCGAACCGGCCGGCGGGGTGGAATAGATCTGCACCAGGGCCGGGTCGATCGGCGCCCGCGCCCGGCCCAGCATGACTTTGGAGGTGCTGGCGCACCCGGCAGCGGCCAGCAGCATGGCCGCCAATGCGACCCAACGGATGTTCATGGCGTATACCCCTGTGGATTGCCTCGGATCATCGGACCGGCACTCTGAATAAGCGCCAACACCGGCATGCTGGCCCTGGCCGCATGCTGGCACGGCGGCGGTGATGCTGTCGCCAACACCGGTAGGCGGCCGCCCCGGGAACGGCTATGGTGGCGGCAACCAAGCACGGAGCGTGGCATGGGCGTTATCAGTCTGTTGTGGGGTGTGGTGGCGCTGCTGTGGATGATCCTGGCGCTGATCCCCCTTCTGGGGTGGGGCAACTGGTTCCTCATTCCCTTTGCGGCCGTCGGCGCGATCATCGCCGCCATCGGCATCCTGTTCACCCACCCCAGCAAGCGCGGCCGCGCCTGGGCCGGCCTGGTGCTGAACGGCATCGTGGTGGTGGTGGGCATCTTCCGCCTGGGCCTGGGCGGCGGGGTGATCTGAACACCCCCGGCGGGTGCGACCGGGCGTCGCAGGTGCGCGGTCGCGGCGCGGGCAGGGGCGTAGAATGGGCGGCTGCGCGAGCCCCCCGCGTGCCTGCAGGACCGCGTCCGCCGCGGTAGCCCCGATGATCATTCGCCCCCGGCCGCACGGCTGGCAATTGTTGTACATCCTGCGCGGTTCCATCGTTCCGGCGGTGGCGCCCAAGGTGCTGGCCATCCTGGTGCTGGCCATCGCCGTTGCCGCGGTGGTGGAGCTGGCCCAGCCGCCCGGCATCGAGCGCGTCTCGGCCGCACCGTTCACCCTGCTGGGCCTGGTGCTGTCGATCTTCCTCAGCTTCCGCAACAGCGCCTGCTACGACCGCTGGTGGGAAGGCCGCAAGCTGTGGGGCCAACTGGTCTACGAATCGCGCTCGCTGGCGCGCCAGCTGCACCTGCTGCTGGCCGACGATGCGCCGCGCCGGCAGCGCGTCAGCTACCTCACCATTGCCTTCGCCGCCGCCCTGGCCGCGCGCCTGCGCCGCCGTGAGGTGGCCCTGGCGGCCGTGCCGTGGCTGGACGATGACCAGCGCGCGCAGCTGGCCCAGCGCGAGAACGTGCCCGATGCACTGCTGGCGATGATCGCCGCCGAACTGGCCCAGGCCCTGCGCGCCGGCACCCTTGATTCGATCCTGTACACGCAGCTGGAAGAGCGCCTGCACGCCATGTCGTCCATCCAGGCCGGCTGCGAGCGCATTCTCACCACGCCGTTGCCGTTCGCCTACACCCTGCTGCTGCACCGCTGCGCGTGGATGTTCTGCGTGCTGCTGCCGTTCGGCCTGGCCAGTTCGCTGGGCTGGGCCACGCCGGTGCTGTCGGCGGTGCTGGCCTATGCGTTCTTCGGCCTGGACCAGTTGGGCGAAGAGATGGAAGACCCGTTCGGCCTGGAGCCGAACGATCTGCCGCTGGACGCCCTGGTGCGCACCATCGAAATCGACCAGCTGGATGCGCTGGGCGAACGCCCCCTGCCCGAACCCCTGCTGCCGCAGGGCTACCTGTTGCAATAGCCACTCCTCGGAGCCTGCCATGCCTCACCCCCATTACCGCCCACGGCGCATGCGCCATGACGAATTCTCGCGCCGCCTGATGCGCGAGAACACGCTGACCACCGACGACCTGATCTACCCGGTGTTCGTGCACGAGCCGGCCGGTCGCGTGGCCGTGCCGTCGATGCCCGGCGTGGAGCGGCTGTCGATCGAAGAGCTGCTGAAGGTGGCCGAAGAAGCGCTGGAGCTGGGCATTCCGGTCATCGACCTGTTCCCGGTCATCGATGCCTCGCAGAAGACGCTGGACGCTTCGGCGGCCTGGGCCGAGGACGGCCTGGCACAGCGGGCGATCCGTGCGCTGAAGACCCGCTTCCCGGAACTGGGGGTGATGACC
Source organism: Stenotrophomonas sp. SAU14A_NAIMI4_8 (assembly GCF_003086695.1). Taxonomy (NCBI): domain Bacteria; kingdom Pseudomonadati; phylum Pseudomonadota; class Gammaproteobacteria; order Lysobacterales; family Lysobacteraceae; genus Stenotrophomonas; species Stenotrophomonas sp. SAU14A_NAIMI4_8. The sequence continues at coordinate 4,259,612 of NZ_CP025999.1, read as the reverse complement.
GACGTGGCCCTGGACCCGTACACCACCCACGGCCAGGACGGGATCATCGACGACAAGGGCTACGTGCTGAACGACATCACCGTGGAAGCCCTGGTGAAGCAGTCGCTGTCGCACGCCGAGGCCGGCGCCGACATCATCTCGCCGTCGGACATGATGGACGGCCGCATCGGCGCCATCCGCCGTGCGCTGGATGCCGACCACCACGTCAACGTGCGCATCATGGCCTACTCGGCCAAGTACGCCTCGGCCTTCTACGGCCCGTTCCGTGATGCGGTGGGCAGCGCCGGCAACCTCGGCAAGGCCGACAAGAAGACCTACCAGATGGACCCGGCCAACGGTGACGAGGCGCTGCGCGAGATCGCGCTGGACCTGGAAGAAGGCGCCGACATGGTGATGGTCAAGCCGGGCATGCCCTACCTGGACCTGGTGCGCCGGGTGAAGGAGAAGTTCGGCGTGCCGACTTTTGCTTACCAGGTCAGCGGCGAGTACGCGATGATGAAGGCCGCCTTCGCCAATGGCTGGCTGGACGAACGCGCCTGCGTGCTGGAATCGCTGCTGGGCTTCAAGCGCGCCGGCGCCGATGGCGTGCTGACCTATTTCGCCCCGCAGGTAGCGCGCTGGCTGCGCGAGCGCTGACAATAGCGCCCACGAACGCGTTCACGAACTAGGGAGACACAGGCGATGGCACCGGAACTGGGATGGATGCAGTGGTTGATCTGGATCGTGGGCACCACGATCTTCGGCGCCATCATCGTGTTCGTGTTCCTGGCCGCCCGCCGTGCCGCCCGGCGCGCGCCGGAACAGCCGTCCGCCGCGCGCCACGTGGCCCGCAGCCAGGCCCTGCCGGATGCGGTGGAAGCCGAGCTGGCCGCGTTGAACCAGCGCAAGGACAGCGGCCAGATCAGCGAAGCCGAGTACGAACAGCAGCGGGCCAAGGTGTTGGCGCGCTGAGCGGCGTGACCCGGGGTCGGATCCCTTTCCGCAGGAAAGGGCTCTGACCCCTTCGCGAGTGTGCCAACAAAGGTTGGCACCTACCGTGAGGTTCATCCACGCATGGCGTGGATCTACTTTACGCACCCGGCCACGGCCGCGATCTTCGGCACCGCCAACCGGTACACATCCACGCCACCGGCACGCGGCGCGCGTGCGGCGCTGCTGGCCACCAGCATCTCGCCGGGCTTGGCGTTGTCGATCACCGGTGCCGCGGTCCAGCCGCCGTTCTGGTTGAACGACAGCCCCAAAGGCTGCAGCGCCGCCCCGGTCCACGCGCAGCCGCTGGTCATCACCTGCGCCGCGGTGGCGCCCACGCGGCTGAACACCACCGCGCCGTCCTGGCCCAGCCAGTCACCGTCGGTCTCATCGCCCGCGCTGTTCAGCGCATCCAGCGCCACCGCCGCGCCACGCGCGCCCTGCGCATCCAGCGGTGCCACGAACAGATCCCAGCCCGTCCCCCGGCCCTGGTGGCGTGCGAACAGCAGCCGGCGGCCATCGGCGCTCAGCGCCGGGCCACGCTCGGGGCGGGTCTTGCCGGTGCCGGCCAGCGCCTGCGCAGGGCCCAGGCTGCCATCGGCCGCCAGCGGCGCGCGGTACAGCGCCAGCGCGTCCTCGCGGCCGGCGGCAAACAGCAGCCAGCGCCCATCGCGGCTGAAGTACGGATCGACCACCTCGCCGGGCACCGCCACCGGCAAGGCCTGCGCCTGCTGCCAGCGCCCGTCCACCACCCGTGCCTGCCACAGCCCCCAGCCCGCTTCGCCGCGGCGGGCGAAGACGATGCGCTGGCCATCGGCACTGATCGTCGCGCGCCCTTCATCGGCCCGGGTCGATACCACCCCCATGCCTTCAATGCCGTACTCGTTCAACGCCATCGCCACGGGGGCAGAGAGTAGACTGGCGGCGAGCACCAGCAGGGGCGGGGTGATGCGCATCATCCAGGTCCGTGCACGAAAGAGCATCAGTCTAGCCAGCTTGAGGATTCCATGACCGACCGTTACGCCGTCTTCGGACACCCCGTCGCCCACTCGAAGTCGCCGCAGATCCACGCGACGTTCGGTCGCCAGGAAGGCATCAGCGTGGACTACCGCGCCATCGACCTGGCCCCGGACGCTTTCCTGGCCGGGCTGGAAGCCTTCGCTGCCGAAGGCGGCGTGGGTGCCAATGTCACCTCGCCGCACAAGGAAGCCGCGTTTTCGGTGTGCACCACCCTGACCGCACGTGCGCGCCGCGCCGGCTCGGTCAACACGCTGCTGCGCAAGGGCGACCGCTGGCACGGCGACACCACCGATGGCATCGGCCTGGTGCGTGACCTGACCGACCGCCACAGCCTGGACCTGCGCGGCCGCCGCGTGCTGCTGATCGGCGCCGGTGGTTCGGCGCGCAGCGTGGCACCGGCACTGCTGGATGCCGGCATTACCGAACTGGTGGTGGTGAACCGCACGCCGGAACGTGCCGACGAACTGATCGACGCGATGGGCGAACCCGGCCGCGCCATCAGCCGCTACTGGGAAGACCTGCGCGAGCTGGGCGATTTCGAACTGATCCTCAACGCCACCTCGGCCGGCCGCGACCGCGATGTCGAGTTCAAGCTGCCGCTGTCGCTGGTCAATTCGATGACCACCGCCGTCGACCTGAACTACGGCGAGGCCGCCATCGCCTTCCTGGCCTGGGCGCGCTCGGCCAACTGCCGCAACACCGTTGATGGCCTGGGCATGCTGGTCGAGCAGGCCGCCGAAAGCTTCCTGCAGTGGCATGGTGTGCGCCCGCAGACCGACGAGGTCTACCAGCAGCTGCGCGCCGGTGCCGGCACCTTCGCCGGGCAGGACTGAACCATGGATGCATCGGCCATGCTGATGAGCGTGCTCAGCCTGCTGGGCGTGCGCCTGCCGGTGCTGATCGCACTGTGCGTGGGCCTGGTGTGGGTGCTGGGCGCGCCGCGTGATGCGGCCCGCAGCGGCGCGCTGGCCGGCCTGCTGCTGTTGCTGGCCGCCAACCTGGGCAGCCTGGGTGCCAGCGTGGTGCCGCTGTGGCTGGTCAGCAGCGGCGATTTCAGCGCCGTTTCGGCGATGAGCGCGGTGCTGGGCGGGGTGCACTTCGTGCTGGCCCTGCTGGATGCCTTCGGCATCGTGCTGCTGGTCTGGGCGCTGGTGCGGCTGCTGCGCGCCCGCCCGGCGGCGTCGGCGCCGTAACGCGGGGCAAGGCCTGCTTTTGGTAGTCGCCGACCTTGGTCGGCGCTGTGGGGGTGTGCCAACCAAGGTTGGCACCTACCAGAGCGGTGGACGGGTGGCGCTATGTGCCTTGGTCGCGGCGCTGCGCCCGGCCCATGGCCGCCAACGGCCGTCGCCGCTGACCCCGTTCAGCGCCGCCGCGCCGGTCCCGTCGGCCGGCCATGCGACAATGACCGGCCTGATCCAGCCACGGTAACTTCCGGCGTGACCGAAACTGTCGCCGCCCCCCGCAAGCTCGATGACGCCTTGAAGGACGCGATCCGCAAGGCCTATACGACGCTGCAGGCCAACACCCCCGGCTTCTCCACCCGCCGCTCGCAGAGCCAGATGATCGGCGTGGTGTCGCGCGCGCTGTCCACCAGCGGCGGCGTGGGCGTGGTCGAAGCGCCCACCGGCGTCGGCAAGAGTCTGGGCTACCTGACCGCAGGCGTGCCGATCGCGCTGGCCAGCAAGAAAAAGCTGGTCATCAGCACCGGTACCGTGGCGCTGCAGTCGCAGCTGGTCGAGCGCGACATTCCCAATTTCCTCAAGGCCACCGGCCTGGAAGCGACCGTGGCGCTGGCCAAGGGCCGCACCCGCTACCTGTGCACGCGCAACGCCGCCGAAGCGCAGGGCGAGGGCGCCCAGGGCGGCATGTTCGAAGACGAGGCGCCGCTGTACGACCGGCCGCTGGCGCCCATCGAAATGGATATCGCCAAGCGCCTGTCCGATGCCTTCACCAGTGGCAGCTGGGACGGCGACATCGACAACGCGCCGGAAACCATCAGCCCCGGCCTGCGCAGCCGCATCACCACCCCGGCCTCGGCCTGTGCCGGTCGTCGCTGTGCGTATTCGGCGCAGTGCGCCGTGCTGCGCTCACGCAACACCGTGCGCGATGCGCAGATCGTGGTGACCAACCACGCGCTGCTGCTGTCGGCGCTGTCCATTGGTGACAGCGACAACGGCCAGCCGATGATCGCCGCGCCGTCGGACATGCTGCTGGTGCTGGACGAAGGCCACCACATCGGCAACGTGGCCATCGACCAGGGCGCGGCCAGCCTGGCCCTGGACGACATGGCCAAGCGCGTCGGTCGCCTGCAGATCCTGATTGCCGGTGCGTACCGCGCGGTCGACAAGGACCGCCTGGGCAACCTGCTGCCGAACGAGGCCATCGACGTGGCCAGCAACGTGGCCAAGCAGCTGCGCGCCTTCCGCGATCATATCGAAGCGGTATGGATGCCCGCGCCGGCCGACGAAGAGCCGATGTGGCGCGCGGCCAACGGGCGCCTGCCCGAGGCCTGGCGCGAACCCATCGAAGCGCTGGCCGACGACACCCGCAGCCTCTACAACTGGGCCCACGCCGCCACCGCACAGGTGGCCAAGGGCAAGCCGGACGACGCTGCGCGCGAGCGCCTGCAGCGCAACCTGGGCATGGCCCTGGAAATGATCGAGCAGCAGTACAACCTGTGGCAGGCCTGGCGCCGCGAGGACAAGGACGGCGCGCCGCCCACCGCGCGCTGGGTCACCGCCACCCGCGATGGCGACCTGGTGCTGCACGGCTCGCCGGTGTCGGCCGCACACGTGCTGCGCAAGCTGCTGTGGGATGAAGTGGATTCGGTGGTGATGACCTCGGCCACCTTGACCGGCGGCGGTGATTTCCAGTCGCTGGCCATCGACAACGGCATTCCGCCCGAAGCGGAAATGGTCTCGCTGGCCTCGCCGTTCGACCTGCCCAACCAGGCCGAGTTGATCGTGCCGAAGTTCCCGGTCACCCCCGACGACCGCGACGGCCACCCGCGCGAAGTGGCGCGTTACCTGGATACCGAACTGGACTGGGCCAAGGGCTCGATGGTGCTGTTCACTTCGCGCTGGAAGATGGAAAAGGTGGCCGGCCTGATGTCGGCCGCGCGCCGCAAGCAGGTGCTGGTGCAGGGCGAAATGTCCAAGACCCGGCTGATTGACGAACACCTGCGCCGCGTGGCCGCCGGCGAAGGCTCGGTGCTGTTCGGTCTGAACTCGTTCGGCGAAGGCCTGGACCTGCCAGGCGAAGCCTGCACCACGGTGGTCATCACCCAGGTGCCGTTCGCCGTGCCCACCGACCCGCAGACCGCCACCCTGAGCGAATGGGTGGAAGCGCGGGGCATGAACGCCTTCAACCTGATCGCCATTCCGCATGCGCTGCGCACGCTCACCCAGTTTGCCGGCCGCCTGATCCGCACCTCCACCGACACCGGCCGGGTGATCATCCTCGACTCGCGCCTGCTGACCCGCCGCTACGGCAAGCGCATCATCGACGCACTGCCGCCGTTCAAGCGCGTGATCGGCTGAGTCGGGGTCAGAGCCCTTTCTGCGAAAGGGATCCGACCCTCTGTCGCGATCCGGGGTCAGATCCCTTCCGCAGGAAGGGCTCTGACCCCAGCCCGCCCTCAACCGCCTTCCGGGTTCCGGCAGGATTGGCTGCCCATCGCATCGTGGTAGTCGCGGTCAAAGCAGCGCAGGAAGCCATCCAGCACGTCCAGGTTGGGCGGCCACGGCGCATCCACCTGCTGCCCGCCGGCGGTGGTGAAGTGATAGCGCCCATCCTTCAGCGCCCCGGCGATCTGCTCGGGGGTGGGAATCGCGATCAGCGCTGCGCGCGCTTCTTCCAGCGCCGCACGGTCGCGCTGCAGGAAGGCGATCGTGCCGTCCACGTAGGCGTTCCAGTAGCCCGGATCGGTGTCCTTGGGCGCGTAGGTGCGTTGCATCAGCGCAATCGCCTGCGGGTACTGGCCTGCCTCGGCACGCATCTGGCCGGCGTGCCAGAGAATGATGTTCCTGCCAGCGGCTTTGGGCTGCGCGGCGTAGGCAGTCAGCAGGTCCGCCGCCTCGCGCTGGCAGCCGCGGTCGGCCAGCGGGCGCCAGCCACCTTCCAGGTCCTGGTCGAACGCATCCGGCTCCATCGCCAGCATGGCATCGCGGTCGTAGCTGCAATCCGGCGCGTTCGGCGGTTCCGGTGCCGCGCCCAGCGCAGCGGCAAGGGCAATGGAAAGCAACGTCATCACAACCTCCGTGTTGGTGTTGCGTCCTACCTTACCGGGGTCAGAGCCCTTTCTGCGAAAGGGATCCGACCCCCTGCCGCGATCCGGGGTCAGATCCCTTCCGCAGGAAGGGCTCTGACCCCAGGGCCTCTCAATCGCCCAGCAGGGCGGTGTTGCGCACGGCGCCCTTGTCGGCGCTGGTGGCCAGCAGGGCGTAGGCCTTCAAGGCGCTGGTGACCTTGCGCGGGCGTGCTTCACGCGGCTTCCAGCCACGCGCGTCGGCCTCGTTGCGGCGCTGGGCCAGGGTGGCTTCGTCCAGCAGCAGGTCGATGCGGCGGGCCGGAATGTCGATGCGGATGCGGTCGCCATCTTCCACCAGGCCAATCGTGCCGCCGCTGGCCGCTTCCGGTGAAACGTGGCCGATCGACAGGCCCGAGGTACCGCCGGAGAAACGGCCATCAGTCAGCAGGGCGCACTGCTTGCCCAGCCCCTTCGATTTCAGGTAGCTGGTCGGGTACAGCATTTCCTGCATGCCGGGGCCGCCCTTCGGGCCTTCGTAGCGGATCACCACCACGTCGCCCGGCTTCACCTCATCGGCCAGGATGCCGGCCACGGCCGCATCCTGGCTCTCGAACACGCGCGCCGTACCTTCGAACACGTGGATCGACTCATCCACGCCGGCGGTCTTCACTACGCAGCCATCGATGGCCAGATTGCCGCGCAGCACGGCCAGGCCGCCCTCGGCCGAGTAGGCGTGCTCGACGCTGCGGATGCAGCCTTCGGCGCGGTCCACGTCCAGCGTCGGCCAGCGCGTGGCCTGGCTGAAAGCCACCTGGGTGGGAATGCCGGCCGGGCCGGCGCGGAAGAAATCGTGCACGCTCGATTCGCCGCTGACTGCCACGTCCCAGCGTTCGATGGCGTCGGCCAGGGTGCGGCTGTGCACGGTCGGCACCGTGGTGTCGAGCAGGCCGCCACGCGCCAGTTCGCCCAGGATGCCGTACACGCCGCCGGCGCGGTGTACGTCTTCCATGTGGTACTTGGGCGTGTTCGGCGCCACCTTGCACAGCTGCGGCACGCGCCGCGACAGCGCATCGATGTGGGTCAGGTCGAAGTCCACCTCGGCTTCCTGTGCGGCCGCCAGCAGGTGCAGGATGGTGTTGGTGGAACCGCCCATGGCGATATCGAGGGTCATTGCATTGGCGAATGCGGCCTGGGTGGCGATGCCGCGCGGCAGCGCGCTCGCTTCCTCGCCGCCGTACCAGCGGTGGCACAGTTCGACGATCAGGCGGCCGGCGCGCAGGAACAGCTGTTCGCGGTCGGCGTGGGTGGCCAGGGTGGAGCCGTTGCCGGGCAGCGACAGGCCCAGCGCTTCGGTCAGGCAGTTCATCGAATTGGCGGTGAACATGCCCGAGCAGGAACCGCAGGTGGGGCAGGCGCTGCGCTCGAACTCGGCGACCTTTTCATCGCTGGCGCTTTCGTCGGCGGCGATCACCATCGCATCGACCAGGTCCAGCTTGTGCTCGGACAGCTTGGTCTTGCCGGCTTCCATCGGCCCGCCGGACACGAACACCACCGGGATGTTGAGGCGCAGCGCGGCCATCAGCATGCCGGGGGTGATCTTGTCGCAGTTGGAAATGCACACCAGCGCATCGGCGCAGTGCGCGTTGACCATGTATTCGACCGAGTCGGCGATGATCTCGCGGCTGGGCAGCGAGTACAGCATGCCGTCGTGGCCCATGGCGATGCCGTCGTCCACGGCGATGGTGTTGAATTCCTTGGCGACGCCGCCGACCTTTTCGATCTCGCGCGCGACCAGCTGTCCGAGGTCCTTCAGGTGCACGTGGCCGGGCACGAACTGGGTGAAGGAGTTGGCGATGGCGATGATCGGCTTGTGGAAGTCGCCGTCCTTCATGCCGGTGGCGCGCCACAGGGCGCGGGCGCCGGCCATGTTGCGACCGGCGGTGGAGGTGCGGGAGCGGTATTCAGGCATGGCTGGCGGAACGGGCGGGCCGTACAACGTGGGGGTTGCCCGATCATGGCGGAGTTTTTCGGTTGCTGCTGCAACCACCTTCGCCGCCTGCAGCGGCTTGGTGGTCCGCGCATTTCTCCTTATCCCCGCGCCTTCGGCGCGCCCCCTTGAACAACAAGGGGGCTCCTCGCCTGAGACGTGGGAGCGCTCGCCGGGCAGGGCCGGGCGCTGCGGCATGTGTGCCAACCAAGGTTGGCACCTACCGGAAAGGTGTGCCGGCCCGGCGAAAATGAAAACCCGTTCATCTTTCCTACTTTGCCGATTCCGGTTGTTGGTGTGAATTTGGCATCATTGGGGCATTGATCCGATTCCGAGGCATGACGCCATGAAGCGTTCCCGCACCACCGCGCTGCTGTTGATGAGCGCTGCACCCCTGCTGTTCACCGCCTGCCAGAAGGATGAACAGGTGCAGGTGCAGGAAGGCCTGTACACCTCGGTGGAGGCCTGCACCGAGGCCACCGGCGACCCGTCGTCGTGCCGCAACGCCTTTGCCGAAGCGCAGCAGAAGGCGGCCGATGCGGCGCCCAAGTACGCCAGCAAGGAAGCCTGCGAACAGGACTACAAGCCGGAACAGTGCGTGCAGCAGCACACCTCGGCCGGCACGTCGTTCATCGGCCCGATGATGATGGGCTTCTTCATGTCGCAGATGCTGAGCAACCGCGGCGGCCTGGCCCCGCAGGCGCCGGCGTCGGCACCGGCCTACCAGGACAAGAACGCGGGCTGGGCGCGCCCGGCACCGGGCGGCACCGGTGGCATGAACACCGCCAGCGGCATCGGCGCCGGCAAGGCCGGCCTAGCCCCGGTGACCAGCGAACCGAACCGCGCCGTGACCGCCAGCCGCAGTGGCTTTGGCAGCACCAGCGCGCGCCGCAGCGGCAGCAGCTTCGGCGGCTGATCGATCCATGCAGCGTATCCAGATTGCCGAGCGCGCCCATTGGCGGGCGCGCGCGGAGGAAGCCGGTTTCCGCTTCCACACCATCGACGGCCAGCCGTACTGGGACGAGCGCGCGTACTACGCTTTCACCCTGCGCCAGATCGAACAGGACATCGAAGACCCCAGCGCCGAACTGCACCAGATGGCGCTGGACCTCGTGGGCGATGTGATCGCCAGCGAGCGCCTGATGGACCAGTTGGCGATTCCGGCGCACTACCGCGACTGGATCGCCGAGAGCTGGCGCCAGCGCCAGCCGCACCTGTACGGGCGCCTGGACCTGGCCTACGACGGCACCGGCCCGGCCAAGCTGTACGAACTGAACTACGACACGCCCACCTCGCTGTTCGAGGCCAGCTTCTTCCAGTGGCAGTGGCTGGAAGACCAGCGCAATGCCGGCCGCCTGCCGCAGCACGCCGACCAGTTCAATGGCATGCACGAGGCACTGGTCGAGCGTTTCGGCGCACTGGCCGGGCAGTTGCCGCCGCCGTTGTTCTTCAGCGCGGTGGGCAGTTCCGAAGAAGACCGCGGCACGGTCGATTACCTGCGCGATTGCGCGTCGCAGGCCGGCCTGCATGGCCAGGCCATCGCCATTGAAGATATCGGCCTGTCCGAGGACGGTCGCTTCACCGCGCTGGATGACACGGTGATCGGCACGCTGTTCAAGCTGTACCCGCTGGAAGAGCTGATGGCCGAGGAATTCGGCCGCGCGCTGCCCGGTTCGGGCATCCAGCTGCTGGAACCGGCGTGGAAGGCGGTGCTGAGCAACAAGGGCATCCTGCCGCTGCTGTGGCAGCGCAACGTGGGCCACCCGAACCTGCTGGAAGCGCATTTCGACGATGGCAGCGCGCTGGCCTCGGGCTGGGTGCGCAAGCCGCTGTTCTCGCGCGAAGGCGCCAACATCGAAATGCACCTGGCCGATGGCAGCACCCAGCGCAGCGACGGTCCGTACGAAGGGCCGGCGATCATCCAGCGTGCGCATCCGCTTACCCGTTTCGACGGCGGTTACCCGCTGATCGGCAGCTGGGTGATCGGCGACCACGCCTGCGGCATCGGCATCCGCGAGGATGACAGCGCGATTACCCGCGACAGTGCGCGCTTCGTGCCGCATGCGATCGTGGACGAGGCGCCGACGCGGATCTACGTCTGATGGCGGTGCGGCGCAACCGCGATCTGCGGCCGGCGCCGCTGCCCGGTCGCCACCTGGACGATGGCCATGGCCTGTGGCGGTATGCAGACCGCGTGGCCGTGCGCTGCCATCGTTGCGATACCCCGGGCTGGGTGGTGGGGCGGTCTGCAGCAGCGCGTTTCCGCTGCCTGGGCTGCAGCCTGGCGCTGGACGGTGGCAGCGGCAACGCCGGTGCCTGCACCTGTGGTCGCTGCAGCGCGGGCGATTGGATTGGGCCGGTGCGCTACAGCGGGCATCGCGCCTGCGGCCACTGTGGGCACAAGTGGGTGAGCGCCGCGTTGTATCGCGCGCGTGCCGCAGCGCCGGTGCGCACCTTGATGGGGGATTGCGGCCAGTGTGGGCGCAGCAGTGAAGTGACGGTGAGCGTGTCGCGGGTGCGTGCGCACGAGGCCATCGACCCGCATCTGGGGCTGCCGCTGCGGTTGGTGGAAAAGACGGCTGCCGGGGTGCTGTGGGCGTACAACGAAGCCCACCTGCAGGCCTTGCATGCATTTGCCGTGGCGCCGCTGCGCGAGCGCGCGGGCGTGGCCAATGCCTCGATGTTTTCACGCCTTCCGCAGTGGATGAAGCTGGCCCGTAACCGCGTGCTGCTGCAGCGCGCGGTGGAGCGGTTGCAACGGCGATTGCTGAAGGGGTGATGCCAAGCTTGGTCGGCGCTGTGGGTTTTGTGCCGACCAAGGTTGGCACCTACCGGGGCGTGAAGGGTGGTAGATGCCGACCTTGGTCGGCATTGTGGGTGTCGTGCCAACCAAGGTTGGCACCTACCGGGGCGGTGTGGCGGTTACAGCAGGCCTTCGCGCTTCACCGACAGGTAGCGTTCCACCAGGGCGGCGGGCAGGGCGTCGGCGGTGACGTCCAGCACCATTACTTTTTCGGCACGCAGAGCGTCGTGGGCCTGCGCGCGCTGTTGCAGGTACAGCGCGGTGGCGCCGGCCTGGGCGGCTTCTTCCAGCGTGTTCACTTCGCCGTCCAGCACCGCTTCCAGCTCGCGTTCGCGCAGGCTGGCCACGCACACCAGGTGGCGGCGCTGCAGCAGGCGCACGGCGGCCAGCAGGTCTTCGATATCTTCATCGCGCACGTTGCTGACCAGCATCACCAGTGCGCGCCGCTGCTGGCGCAGCGATACCTCGGTGGCGGCGGCCAGGTAGTCGGTGGCCACCGGCTGCGGCTGCAGGTCGTAGCTGGCGCGCAGCAGGTGCTGCACCGTGCCCATGCCACGCTGCGGGGCCACCCAGCGGCGCTCGCCGCCAGCGGCGAACAGGCCCACCGCATCGCCCTGGCGCAGGGCCAGGTAGGCCACCACCAGCGATGCATTCAAGGCATGGTCGAAGTGCGAAAGCCCGCCCTCGCTGGCCAGCATGCGCCGGCCACTGTCCAGCATCAGCAGCAGCTGCTGGTTCTTCTCGTCCTGGTACTCGCGCGAGATCAGCTTGCGCGCGCGTGCGGTGGCCTTCCAGTCCAGCTGGCGCAGGCTGTCGCCGGTGCGGTACTCGCGCATCTGGTGGAAATCGGTGCCTTCGCCACGGCGGCGCTTCACGTGTGCGCCCACCAGCCGCGATGCCTGGTCGGCACTGAACAGGGCGAAGCGGGTGAGCGGCACGAAGTTCGGGTAGACCCGCACCTCCAGCGCCGGCGGCAGCGTGCGCTGCTGCCACCACAGTCGCCACGGTGAACGCAGTCGCAGGTGCACGCCATCGAAGCGGTAGCGCCCGCGCTGCGGCGGCTGCACGTGGTAGTGCAGGGTGCTGGCATGCCCAGCGCGAAGCTGCAGGCGCTGCGGCAGGTCTTCCACGGGCCAGCCGCCAGGCGCCAGGTCGAACACCTGCACGTACTGCGCGCGCGCGGCCTGCAGGCGCAGGCCCACCTGGCGGCGCACGCCCAGGGCCAGCGCTTCGGGCACCTGCCGTTGCACCTGCGGCGACGGCTGCCGGGCCACCCGCCAGGCATCCAGCAGGGCCAGCAGCAAAGCCGCCAGCCCCATCGCGGCCCAGCTCCAGCGCGGCAGCAGGCCGCCCAGCACCATGCCGCCCAGCGCAGCCCAGGCCAGCAGCACAGCCAGCAGCAGCGGCGCAGGCCTCATCGGCGCGGTGCTTCCACCTTGGCCAGCAGGGCGCCCAGCACGTCGTCCGGGCCCTGGCCTTCAATCTGCAGTTCCGGTGCCAGCGCAATGCGATGGCGCAGGGCAGGGCGTGCGATGTCGCGCACATCGTCGGGGGTGACGAAATCGCGCCCGGCCAGTACCGCCTGCGCGCGTGCGGCACGCACCAGGGCAATGCTGCCGCGCGGGCCGGCGCCAACCGCGATACCCGGCCAGGACCGGCTGGCGGCGACGATGCGCACGGCGTAATCAATCACTTCATCGTCCACGGTGATCGCCGCCGTGGCCTGCTGCAGCGCCAGCAGTTCGCCCGCGCCAAGGACGCGCGGCACCTGGCTCAGGTCGAAATCGCTGGCGGCACGGCCATGGGTGATCGCCGCCACCATGCGCTTTTCGTCGTCCAGCTGCGGGTAGTCGATCAGCACCTTCAGCAGGAAACGGTCCAGCTGCGCTTCCGGCAGCGGGTAGGTGCCTTCCTGTTCCAGCGGGTTCTGCGTGGCCAGCGCCATGAACGGCGGCGCCAGGGTGAACGCCTTGCCTTCGATGGTCACCTGGCCTTCCTGCATCACTTCCAGCAGGGCCGACTGGGTCTTGGCCGGCGCACGATTGATTTCGTCGGCCAGCAGCAGGTTGGTGAACACCGGGCCGCGACGGATCCGGAAGCTTTCGCTCTTGGGGTCGTACACCGCGTGGCCGCTTACGTCGCTGGGCATCAGGTCCGGGGTGAACTGCACGCGCCCGTAATCCAGTTCCAGCGCCTGTGCCAGGGCGCGCACCAGCAGGGTCTTGCCCAGCCCGGGCACGCCTTCGATCAGCACATGGCCGCCGGCCAGCAGGGCCACCAGGATCTGGTCCAGTACATCGCTCTGGCCGATGAAAGCGCGGCCTACCGCTTCGCGGATGGCATCGACGCGTTCAATCAGGCGGGCGGCGGCGGACGGAAGCTCAGGGGCATCGGTCATAGCAGGGATCTCATCTGGAGCAGCAAGCGGATGCGCTCGCGCAGGGCGGAGGAATCGTTGGCGGCAGGCACGGTCATCGCGCTGGCCACGCGTGTAACCGGCCAGCGCAGCAGTTCGGCAATGGCATGGTCGCGCGCGCTGCCGTCCAGCGCGGCGGCCACCGGCGCGCGCAGGCGCAGCCGGTGCAGGAACAGCGCCTGCACCGCGCGGTACAGGTGTGGCCCCTGGCCGAAGCGCAGCAGCAGTTCGCCGCTGGCGCGCACGTGTTCCAGCAGCGAGCGGCGTGCCACCACCGGCGAAGGTTGGGCACTGCCCAGGCGCTGCGAGCGCGCCCACAACCAGCCCAGGATCGCCAGCAGCAGCGGCAGCCACACCGGCCAGCCCTGCAGCACGATGCGTGCGAACAGCGTGGGCGGGCGCTTGCCGTAGACCAGCCAGACCGTGCCACGGCCGTAGTTCGGGTCCAGCAGGTAGCGGGTCAGGTCGCGGTGCGACAGGTCATGCAGGCCATCGCGCAGGCGTTCGCCGGCATTCAACACGCGACGTTCCGTGTTGGTGCCTGCGCCGGTGCCGCGCATGAATTCCATGTCGGCCAGCACATCGATGCGGCCCTTGCCGTGGCGCAGGCGCGCGAACACCAGGTCGCCGTCGTTGCCCCAGCGCCGTTCGGCAGTGGCGGCGGCGCGGAAGCCCAGCGAGAAACGGCGGCCTTTGCAGAACTCCACGTGGTCGGGATCATCGGCCACGTGGAAGCGCTGGCATCGGCTGTCGTGGAACAGGCTGTCCACGCCGATGCGGTCCAGCAGCGGACCTTGCGTGGTGCTGGTGGTGTCCTTGCGCCGGGCGGTGGCCGGTGGCGGCGTGCGCAGCAGCAGATGACCACCTTCGCCCACCCAGTCCAGCAGGGCCTGCGCGGTATGCGGCGCCAGATCGCGGGTGTCCTGCAGCAGCACCAGGGTATCGCCCGGGGCCAGCGCCATGTCGCGCAACCGCAGCTGCTGCCGTGTCTGCACCTGCAGGCCGTCGGCACGCAGCGCCTGGCCCAGCACGTACAGCGGGTTGAAGCTGGCCTCGCCCTGCGGCGGCAGCACCAGGGTCTGGCTCACTTTCTCGTGGGTGCGCAGGAACAGGATCGTCAGCGGCACGCCGAGCACGATCAGCGCGCCGAGCAACAGCGACCAGAACAGGCGCGGCTTCATGCCTGCCACCGGAACTGCTGCTGCAGGGCAGCCGACAGTGCGTCGAAATCACTGCGGGCGGGCAGGCGACCGCCGTAGGCGGCGAACTGCCACATGCGCACGATGCGCGCGAACAGCTCGCGGTCACTGGCTTCGGGCATGCGCCGCGAGGCGCGCAGGCACTGCGCTTCGGTGGCGCCGGGCGGCAGCACCACGCCGCTGCGGTCCACCACGGTGCCCACGCTGGCGCGATACAGGAGGGCCAGCGCCTGGCGCGGGCGGCCGTCGTCCCACAGCCGTGCGGCCTGGGTGGCCACGTCCGGCGGCAGGATGTCAGGCAGCACGATGCTGTCTTCGCGGATGGCCGGTGCCGTTCCACCCTTGCGCCGACCGCTGCCGCGCAGCCACGGCAGCCACAGCCGCGCGGTCAGCAGCAGCACCAGCACCAGCAATCCCAGGCCACCCCACAGGCCCCACTCGGCCACGCGCGCCACCCAGCGGCGTGCATCCTGGCGGGCCTTGCGCGCGCGCTCAGCGTCGGTGTCCGGCTGCAGTTCCTTCTTTTCCTTCTTTTCCGCGTCGTCGCGGTCGATCGGCTGCCATTGGCTGACCTCGCGCAGCGGCCGCTGCAGCGGATCTTCGTAGGCGCGGTTCACCGCCTGGCGGAAGCCGGCGGTGTCCACCGGCGCATCGCCGAAGATCACCGCCGGGGTGTTGGCCGGATCCTGCGCGGCGCTGGGGCGCTTGCGGGTGGGCTTGTCGCTCTGCTCCGTCGCGGCCGTGGCCGGGCGGGCATCGCTGTCCTGCGCGTGCGCCGGTGCCAGCGGCAACGCCAGGCACAGCAGCAGCACCAGCGACGACGCGGCCGGCAGCAGGCGCTCACGCAGCCGGCGCAGGGCCATTTCCACGTCCCAGGCTTCCATTTCCGTGCGCCGGTTCAGATACAGCCCGAAGCCGGCGCCGACGTACAGCGGGCCGATCAGCGCCGACGCCAGCCAGCACAGCAGGTTGAACACCAATAGCGCCCACGGCGGTGGCGCCACGCGCAGCATGTCCCACGCCGCACGCCACGAGTCGGGCAGCAGATCCAGCGGAATGAACAGGAACGCCGAGGCGATCGCGCCCAGCACCAGCACCAGTTCGAAGCCCAGGCACAGGCAGCACAGGATCAGGGCCGCGCCGCCCGCGCCGGACACCACCGCGCGCCGCCGTGGCCCGCGCTGTCCCGGTGCATTGCCTTCCAGCAGGTTCACCGGCAGGCACAGGCTGCGCAGCCCACTGAAGCGGCGCCAGCCCAGGTAACCCCAGAAGCCGCTGTTGCCCCACTGCCGCTGCGCACGCAGCGCCGCACGTGGCGCCACCTGTTCGCCGAAGATGCCGCGCGAGAGCACGTACAGCGGCGCGCGCTCGAACAGCGGCTTGCACCACCACATCAGCAGCCAGGCCCAGCCGAACGCATCCAGCCACCAGGCCAGCGCATTGAACAGCACGAACAGCGGTGCGCTGGCCAGCAGCCAGCTGCCCCACACGCTGCGTGCGTGGCGGCGGGCCAGGGCCATGCCCAGCTCCATCGCCTCCCAACTGCTGCGGGCGCGCAGCGCGACGTTCAGATGTTCAATCCGCACGACTGCCCCCACGCCCACCGCGCCACAGCCACAGCAGCACGCCGGCCCACAACACGCCGGCCACGCTGAACTTCAGCCAGGCCGGAATGTCGGCAATGGACGACCAGAAGGCCTCCACGAAGGCGGCCAGCAGCAGCATGAAGGCCACGCCCAGGCACAGGCGTGCGCCGATGCGACCGCCTTCCACCAGCGCGTCCACGCGGCGTTGCCGGCCCGGTGCGAGCAGGCGCATGCCCAACTGCAGGCCCGCACCGCCGGCAATCACGATGGCGGTCAGCTCGAACGCCGCATGCCCGACCACGAAGCGCCAGAACGGATCGCCATGGCCGATCTGCTGCAGGTGGCCGGCCACCGCACCGATGGTGACCCCGTTGAACAACAGCACCAGCAGCGTGCCCAGCCCGGCCAGCAGGCCGCTGGCGAAGGTGCGCAGGGCAATGCCGATGTTGTTCAGGATGTAGTAGCCGAACATCATCCAGTCGGTACCGCTGTCGCGGCCCAGGCGGTCGGCCGAGGGGTCGTACATGCGTTCCATGCTGGCGATCTGCGCGTTGTCCATCAGCAGGTACACGCTGTCCGGGTGCCACTGCACCAGCACGAAGCAGGCGATGGCCGGCACCGCGAACATGGCCAGTGCCGCCCACATGCTGCGCGCCTGGCTGCGCACCAGCAGCGGGAAGTCGGCCATCAGGAATTCCAGCGCACGCCGCCAGCGCGTGGGCGGCGTGCGGTACAGCACGTCGTGGCCCTGCTGCATCAGCCCCTGCAGGCGCTGCACCAACTGCGGGCTGTAGCCGCGTTCGCGGGCAAGGGCCAGTTGCTGGCACAGCCGCCGATAGCGCTGGGCGAAGGCGGTATCGCCGGGGTCTGCACTGCCCATGGCAGCGCGGCGCCGGCGCAGCAGACCCGCGCGCTGCTGCAGCCACTGTTCCAGCGCATGCCATTCCTGCTGGTGGCGGGCGACGAACTGTTCCTGCTTCATCGCCGGCCCAGCAGCCAGTTGGCCATGGCGTACAGGCGCAGCACACCTACCTGGCCGTTGGCGCCGGTAAGCGGCTGGGCCAACCCGGCCAGTTCCTGCTGGCGGGCCGGCGACAGCCGCGGCGCGCGTTCGGCGAAGGCCATCACGGCGGTCTGTTCTTCCGGCCGCAGCGGCTGCGCCGGGGCCAGCACGCTGTCGATGGTGACCGGCGGCGGCAGGTAGAACGGCGGCGCGTGCACCACCACGGTGCCGGCCACCAGATCACCCAGGCGCCGCCCATGCGGATCGAACAGGCAGCTGACCAGGCCCAGCGCGTAGGCGAAGGGCAGCATGTCCACGGTGCGCAGCAGGTTGCGGGTGACCGCGCCGGCCCAGCCCAGCGGCGCGCCATCGCGCATCACCACGCGCAGGCCCAGCGCACGCTTGCCGGGGGTGCGGCCCCACAGCGCTTCGCAGACGATGGGGTAGGCCCACATCAGCAGGAACATGATGGCCAGATAGATGCCGCGGCCGAACTCTTCCAGCAGCGCCAGCGGAATGGCCAGCACGAAGCCGGTGCCCACGCGGATGCCCAGGTCGATCAGCCAGGCCAGCGCACGCGGCATCGGCCCGGCGGCCGGCAACTGCAGCAGCACGCCTTCGGGCGTGACCACCTCGCGGTAGGTATCGAGCATGGGCGCGGCCATCAGGGCGACGGTCGCGGGTGTGGGCGCTGGAGTCCTCTCCGGCGTGCTGCCACGGGCATGGGCGGGGTCTCGACGGTTCCTGGTCGGGCCCCGACTTTAGCAGAGCGTGGTGGCCGGCGAGGGGCTCAGCCCAGGTATTCGTTCTTCAGGCGTACGTAGTGGTCGGCCGAGTAGTGCAGCGATTCGATTTCCTTGTCGCTGAGCGTGCGTGCCGGCCGCGCCGGGTTGCCCACCCACAGTTCGCCTTCGCCCACCACCTTGCCCGGGCCGACCACCGCGCCGGCGCCGACGAAGGCGTGGCGGGCGATCTGCGCGCCGTCCAGGATGCAGGCGCCCATGCCGATCAGGCTGTAATCGCCAATGCTGCAGGCGTGGATGATGCAGCCGTGGCCGACGGTCACGCCTTCGCCGATCAGGGTGGGGTAGCCGGCCTTGTTGTAGGGGCTGTGGTGGCTGACGTGGATGATGGTGCCGTCCTGCACGTTGGTGCGCGCGCCAATGCGCACGTAATTCACGTCACCACGGATCACCGTGCCCGGCCAGATCGACACGTCGTCGGCCAGTTCCACATCACCGATGAGGGTGCATGCCGGGTCGATGTACACGCGTTCGCCGAGTACGGGCATCTTGTCGCGGAAAGGGCGCAGCGGGTTCATCGGTGTCTCCAGCATTCGGGGCATTCGCGACGATGATACGCGCGCTACCGCCTATGCCGGCGCGTGTGAGGCCAGCATCTGCCGGAACAGATCATCCAGCCACGCCGCATCCCCGTGCCCTGCGGGCAGTCGTGGGCCTTCGGCGCGCGCAGCCAGTTCCGTATCGATGTAATCACTGATGGCGGCGATGCGCGGCCCGGCGGCGACTTCGGCGCTGGCGCGCTTCACTACCAGCAGCGCATCGATGGCCTCACGCACCGGGCCGTGCGGCAGCAGCCGGTCCAGCAGGTCCTCGAAGGCCATCGGCGGCGGCGTCTGCTCGTGCTCGATCCATTGGCAGGCCAGCAGCGGGCGCAGTACGTACAGGTACTTCTTGGTGCGCACCGTGTCGCCACGCAGGTAGCCGCGATGGTTGGAACGGGCCATGTTGAAGTAGTGCCACCAGGTGCCCAGCGGCGAGTAGAAGCGTTCGGCGGCCTGCCACAGCTGGGCCACGGCAGCGTCGTCCTGCTGGTAGATGATCGGCGAGCGCAGCCATTCGATCAGGGTCGGGTTGGACTTGGACACCAGACGCAATGCCTTGCGCAGGTCCCAGCCGCTCACGTCCAGCTCGTCGTCGATGGGCAGCTCGATCACATCGCGCTGCGCCTCACCGGGGCCAGTGGCTTCATTGACGCTCAGGTACCACGGCTGGCGGTGCACGTAGATGAAGCGCGCATCGTAGTCGCTGTCCGGCGACGAGAAGCCCCAGCCGCGGCTACCCGATTCGCAGGCCAGCAGCACGCGCACGCCATGCGTGCGTTCGATGTCGGCCAGGGTGGAAAGGATGGCGGCGCGCTTGTCCGGCGCGATGGGGTGGATGTCGTCCATGCAGAGCAGATTCGTAGAGTCGAGCTTGCTCGACTGTAACGCACGCGTGGCACAGGCATGCGTGTCGACCAAGGTCGACACCTACCCACCGGTCCCGGTAGGTGTCGACCTTGGTCGACACGATCCCCGCTCTGGTAGGTGTCGACCTTGGTCGACACGCAGGCAGGGGGGGTTACGCCACGCGGCCGCGGCGGGCGCGTTCCAGGTGCACCAGCAGCAGCGAGATCGCTGCCGGGGTCATGCCCGGAATACGCTGGGCCTGGCCGATGGTCTGCGGGCGCACCCGTTCCAGCTTCTGCAGCGCTTCGGCCGACAGGCCGCGCACGATCGCATAGTCGAAATCCTGGGCGATCGGCGTGGCTTCATGCCGCTGCTGGCGCTCGATCTCCTCGCGCTGCCGGTCCAGGTAGCCGGCGTACTTCACGCCGATCTCGACCTGTTCGGCCACCTTGCCATCGGCCACGGCCGGGCCCAGCGACGGCACCTGCATCAACTGCGCGTAATCCAGCTCCGGGCGCTTGATCAGGTCCAGCACGTTGGTTTCGCGGCTGACGGCCACGCCCAGCGTTTCCTGCACCTCGCGGCCCAGCGCGTTGGCCGGGGTGGCCCACAGCGCGCCCAGTCGCGCGCGCTCGGCGCTGACGGCGGCCTGCTTGGTTTCAAACGCGCTCCAGCGGCGGTCGTCGACCAGGCCCATCTCGCGGCCGACCGGGGTAAGCCGCTGGTCGGCGTTGTCTTCGCGCAGCTGCAGGCGGTATTCGGCGCGACTGGTGAACATGCGGTACGGCTCGTTGGTGCCATGGGTGATCAGGTCATCCACCAGCACGCCCAGGTAGGCCTCGTCGCGGCGCGGGCACCAGCCATCCAGCCCGCGCACCTGGCGCGCGGCGTTCAGGCCGGCCAGCAGACCCTGCGCGGCAGCTTCTTCATACCCGGTGGTGCCGTTGATCTGGCCGGCGAAGAACAGGCCGTTCACCAGCTTGGTTTCCAGCGAGGCCTTCAAGCCGCGCGGGTCGAAGAAGTCGTATTCGATGGCGTAGCCGGGGCGGGTGATGTGCGCGTTCTGGAAGCCGACGATGCTGCGCACCATCTCCAGCTGCACGTCGAACGGCAGCGAGGTGGAAATGCCGTTGGGGTAGATCTCGACGATGCCCAGCCCTTCGGGTTCCACGAAGATCTGGTGGCTGGCCTTTTCGGCGAAGCGCACCACCTTGTCTTCGATGGACGGGCAGTAGCGCGGGCCGATGCCTTCGATCTGTCCGCTGTACAGCGGCGAGCGGTGCAGCGCGTCGCGGATGATCTGGTGGGTCTGCTCGGTGGTGTGGGTGATCCAGCAGCTGACCTGCTGCGGGTGCTCATCCACCGAACCGAGGAAGGACATGACCGGCCGCGGCGTGTCGCCGGGCTGTTCGTCCATCACGCTGTAATCGAGCGAACGGCCATCGATGCGCGGCGGCGTGCCGGTCTTCAGGCGGTCCACCTGGAACGGGCGTTCGCGCAGGCGCGCGGCCAGCGTGGTGGCCGGCGGGTCGCCCATGCGGCCGGCGGCGTACTGGGTGGGGCCCACGTGGATCTTGCCGGCCAGGAAGGTGCCGGCGGTGAGCACCACGGCCTCGGCGTCGAAACGCAGGCCGGTCTGGGTGATCACCCCGCGCACGACATCGCCTTCGATGACCAGGTCATCCACGGCGGCCTGGAACACGGTCAGGTTCGCCTGGCCTTCCACGATGGCGCGGATCGCCATGCGGTACAGGTTGCGGTCGGCCTGGCAGCGGGTGGCGCGCACGGCCGGGCCCTTGGAGGCGTTCAGGGTGCGCCACTGGATGCCGGCACGGTCGGCGGCATGGGCCATGGCCCCGCCCAGGGCGTCGATCTCCTTCACCAGGTGGCCCTTGCCGATGCCGCCGATGGCCGGGTTGCAGCTCATCGCGCCCACCGTTTCGATGTTGTGGGTCAGCAGCAGGGTGCGCACGCCGGTACGGGCCGCGGCCAGCGCGGCCTCGGTGCCGGCGTGGCCGCCGCCAATGACGATGACATCGTAACGATGGAAGGACGGGTTCATAGGGGGCAGGTCAGCAAAGGGGGCGGGCGCGCCGAAGGCGGCCAGGGTGGCGATTTTAGCGCCATTCGGCGGGGGGCGACGGGGGGCGCCCGCACGCTTGGGTGAAATCAACCCTAAAGTTGGCAGGAAAGTTGCAGATAACCCGATAGCACCCATCGTGGCTGGCGCTCATGGCGTTGGTGACCGGATTGGAACAGGGGCCGGTACAGGCGCACGATGGGGAAGCAGGGGGCCGGTGGTCGGGGGACTGCCGGCCCCGTTTTTTTTCGGCCAAGGGTGGCGCTATCCACGCATGGCGTGGATCTACCGGCAGCATCAAAAACGAACGGCCCCGCAGTGCGGGGCCGTTTGTCTTGCAGAGGTGCCGACATCCGACAGGGCCGGAACAGGGGGGATCCAGATGTTCCTGTCGGATATCGACGTAGAGCGTATTGGTCACGGCCCTAACGTTTTTGTCACATTGTGACGCGGGCCGTCACCACCTGCGTAGAGTGAGGCTTGAACCGGGGGAAATGCAAGATGGTTCAGGGCTCAACTGTGCGCTGCGTCCCACGATCGAGATTGCGCCATGGGGAACCGTTCATCCTGGGTGCGGCCGGACGCGGCGGCGGACCGGCCGGACGCGCCGGGCGGGCTGCTGGTGCCGGACGCTGGACTGCCTGCGGCGGGCGCTGCATCGAATCCAGGTTGCGCCAGGGCGAGCCGCCGTTGTTCTGGCGGGGCGGCCGCGGCAGAGGGTTCTCACCGCCATTGCCCGGGCGCGGCGGCGGGCGATGGTTGTGCGGCGGGCGGTAGATCGGCCGCGAGTAGTACGGGTTGCCATAGCCGTAATAGCCATAGCCGCCATAGCCGCCGTAGTACGGGTAGCCCGAATCGTAGGGATAGCCGTAGGGGTAGCGGTACTCCGTCGAGGGCGCACCGTGGTAGTAGCCGCCACCGCGGCCACCGCCAACGTAATCGTAGGTAGCGCAGCCGGTCAGGGCCAACATCAGGCCACCGGCAAGCAACAGGCGCAGTTTCATGTGGAGTCCCCCCAAGGACGGGTGTAGTGCCAGCTTCGGGCGCGCGCGTTGAATCGCCCCTTAATCCCGCCGGCCAGAATGAATGGCGGTGAAGGGCAGCATGCTGGCACGGCAGCCGGCATCGCCGCCAGCGCGGGGGCTTACGTTAACCTTGCGTCATGAGCGATTCACTGTTGCCTACCCCCGCCGATGTACTGGCCGCCGCAGCGCGCATCGCGCCGCATGCCCATGTGACCCCGGTGCTGCGTTCGCACGCGCTGGATGCGCTGGCCGGAGCGTCGTTGGCGTTCAAGGCCGAGCACCTGCAGCGCGGCGGTGCCTTCAAGTTCCGTGGGGCATGCAATGCGGTGTGGTCGCTGCCGGAAGATCGGGCGGCGGCGGGCGTGGTGACCCATTCGTCGGGCAACCACGGTGCCGCACTGGCGCTGGCGGCGCGCACCCGCGGCATTCCCTGCCACGTGGTGGTGCCCGAGGGCGCGGTGGCAGCCAAACTGGCCAACATCGCCCGCCACGGTGCCACGCTGTGGCGTTGCCCGCCCACCATTGCCGACCGCGAGGCCACCTGCGCGCAGGTGCAGGCCGATAGCGGCGCGACCTTGGTGCACCCGTATGCCGACCCAGCCGTGATGGCCGGGCAGGGCACCGCGGCGCTGGAACTGCTGCACAGCGATGGCCCGTTCGATGTGCTGGTGGTGCCGGTCGGCGGCGGTGGCCTGGCCTGCGGCACCGCGCTAGCCCTGCAGCACGCCAGCCCGCACACCCGCCTGGTGCTGGCCGAACCGGCCGGGGCCGACGACACCGCGCGCTCGCTGGCCGCCGGTACCCGCCAGGGCCCGTTCACCCCGGACACGTTCTGCGACGGCCTGCGCACCCTGGTCGGGGTGCCCAACTTCGCCCTGCTGCAGGCCGCCGGCGCCGAGGTGATCGTGGTCGATGATGCCGCCACGCTGGCCGCCATGCGCCTGCTGTGGGAGGTGCTGAAGCAGGTGGTCGAACCGTCTTCGGCCACGGTGCTGGCCGCGGTACTGGCGCAGCCGCAGCGGTTTGCCGGCCTGCGCGTGGGCCTGGTGCTGTCCGGTGGCAACGTGGACCTGCCGGCACTGCGCTGGGAGGCGGCGTGAGCCGCGGCCGGCACCGTGCCCGCACCGGCCTGCTGGGCTGGCTGTGGCGGCTGTTCGTACTGGTGGTGGTGTGGTTGCTGGGGGTGACGGCGTGGATCGTCTGGGTGGGCGAGCGCGACCAGGCGGCCAAGGCCGACGCGATCATCGTGCTGGGTGCTGCGGCGTACGACGCCAAGCCGTCGCCGGTGTTCGAAGAGCGCATCCGCCATGGCCTGGATCTGTACCAGGCCGGCTACGCGCCGTTGCTGATCTTCACCGGTGGCTATGGTGGCAGCGGCGCGCGCTTTTCCGAATCACAGGTGGCGCGCCGTTACGCACTGAAGCATGGCGTGCCCGACGACGCGATCCTGATTGAGACCGCCTCGCGCAATACCGTGCAGAACCTGGTGGAAGCCAAGCGCCTGATGGAGCAGCGGCACCTGCAGCGGGTCATCATTGTCAGCGACCCGCTGCACATGGCCCGCGCGCTGCGCCTGAGCCAGGCGATGGGGATCGAAGCGCTGGCCTCGTCCACGCCCAGTACGCGCTTCCGCAGCTTCCATACCAGCTGGCGCTTCCTGCTGCAGGAGATCTACTTCTTCCACCGCGACCTGGTGCGCCCGCCGTTGAGTTCGCCGGGCAACACCTGAGCGGTTGCCGCCCGCTTCTGGTAGGTGCCGACCTTGGTCGGCACGATGTTGGCCGCGTCGCGATGTGATCGGTTGTGCCAACCAAGGTTGGCACCTACCAGAGCGGGCTGCAGGTTGCCGCGGCGCGCGCCGGCCGATATCTGCATTTGGTAGGTGCCGACCTTGGTCGGCACGATGTTGGTCGCGTCGCGATGTGATCGATTGTGCCAACCAAGGTTGGCACCTACCAGAGCAGACCGCGGGCGGGCATCAGGGCTGCTTGCGGCGGATCGGGATGGCCGACACCGGTACCGATGCGATGTCGTGGCCACCTTCGCGGATCGGTGCGCCGGGGTCCGGTGCCCAGGCGTGGGCGTAGATCACTTCCCAGCTGCTGGGCAGCTTGCCATCGTCGCGGCGCAGGGGTTCGTAGGCCGCCGCAGCGGCGGCGAAGCGGCCGCGCCCGGTCAGGGTATGGCGACGGTCCACGCGGGCGTTGGTGGCGCCCATCGCGCGCAGCTCGCGCATCAGCGCGGGCAGGTCGTCGTAGGTCAGGGTGAACAGATCGCGGTCCAGCACCGGGTCGCGGAAGCCGGCCATCATCAGTGCATCGCCGAACTGGGCGATCTGCGCGAAGCGACTCACGTGCGGACGGTCATCGGCGGCGGCGAACGCTTCGTTGAGCTCGATCAGCGTTTCCGGGCCGAAGGTGGAACACAGCAGCAGGCCGCCGGGCTTGAGCACGCGGCGGAAACCGGCAAACACCGCCGGCAGGTCGTCCAGCCACTGCAGGCACAGGTTGCTGAAGATCACATCGACGCTGTTGTCGGCCAGCGGCAGCGCGGCGGCATCACCGCACAGGCGCTGGAACGGCTTCCACCAGCCGGCCTGGCGCTTGGCCTGGCCCAGCATCGGCAGGGCCACGTCCAGCGCGATCACCTGCGCCTTCGGCCAGCGCTTCTTCATCAGCGCGCTGGCGTGGCCGGTGCCCGAACCAATGTCCAGCACCACCGCCGGCGTGCGTGCTTCCAGGTAATCCAGCGATTCGATCAGCCGCGACTGCACTTCGCGCTGCAGGGCAGCGGCGGCGTCGTAACTGCTGGCGGCGCGGCCGAAGGCGCGGCGGACGTGGCGGGCATCGAAGTGGGACGGCATTGCAGAAGTCTCTTAGAACGTACCGGGGTAGGCGCCGCCGTCGATCAGCAGGTTCTGCCCGGTGAGGTAACCGGCCTGTGCGCTGCACAGGAAGGCGCAGGCCGCGCCGAATTCGTCCGGCGTGCCGAAGCGGCCGGCGGGGATCTGCTGGCGGCGGCGCTCGGCCACGGCCTGGGCGTCGCCGTCCTGGCCCGCTGCATGGGCGAAGTTGGCGCGCAGGCGGTCGGTGTCGAACTGGCCGGGCAGCAGGTTGTTGAGGGTGACGTTGTGGCCGACGGTGCGCCGGGCCAGGCCGGCGACGAAGCCGGTCAGGCCACTGCGCGCGCCGTTGGACAACGCCAGCGTGTCGATCGGCGCCTTCACCGATGAAGATGTGATGTTGACGATGCGGCCGAAGCCGCGCGCGATCATCGCGTCCACCGTGGCGCGGATCAGCGCGATCGGCGCCAGCATGTTGGCGTCCAGCGCGGCGATCCAGTCGTCGCGTTCAAACGTGCGGAAATCGCCGGGCGGCGGGCCACCGGCGTTGGTCACCAGGATGTCCACCTGCGGGCAGGCGGCCAGCGCCTGGGCACGGCCGGCGTCGGTGGTCACATCGGCAGCCACCGCGCGCACTTCGCCGGCACCGGGCAGGGCGCGCAGTTCGTGGGCGGCGGTCTGCAGGGCGGCTTCGCCACGGGCCACGATCACCACGTTCACGCCCTCGGCCACCAGCGCACGGGCGCAGCCCAGGCCCAGCCCCTTGCTTGCGCCACACACCAGTGCCCAGCGGCCGGAAATACCCAGATCCATACGTCAGCCCTGCATCGTTCGGAAGGCGCTCATTGTCCGCCATCGGCCGGTGACAGGCCGGCAACGAAGTGTTGCAGGGCAGCGGCCACCTGATCGGCGTGGCCCAGGAACGGCGCATGGCCGCCGTGGGCGATGGTCAGTGCCTGCGCGCCCGGCGCGAGTGCCGCGGCGGCCTGGATGGCAGCCGGTGACACCAGACGGTCGCGCTGGCCGGCGATCCACAGGCTGGGTCTGCCCAGCGCCGGCAGGGCGCCGCGCAGGTCGGTGCTTTCCAGCAGGCGCAGGCCTTCCAGCAGGGCGCGCTCGGTCGGCGCGCCACGTTCCACCAGGCGCTGGCGCAGGGTGCGCAGTTCCTCGCGGGCGTGCGCCGAGCCCATCACGTCCAAGGCCAGGAAGCGTTCCAAGGTGCCGGCGAAATCGGTCGCCAGGTCACGCCCGAACTGCTCGAACACCGCCGGTTCCACGGCATGCGGCCAGTCGTCGCCGCGGACGAAACGCGGAGTGGCCGCGATCATTGCCAGCCCGCGCACCTTGGGCAGCGTCGCTGCGGCATGCAGGGCGAACAGCCCGCCCAGTGACCAGCCGCACCACACCGCCGGCGGGGTAGCCGCGGCAATCGCGTTCACCACGTAGGGCAGGCGCAGCGGCGTGGTGTCTTCGCGGCTGTGGCCGTGGCCGGGCAGGTCCACCACGTGCAGGGTGAAGTGGTCGGCCAGGCGTTCCAGCAGCGGCGCGAACACGCCGCCCTGCAGGGCCCAGCCATGGATCAGCACCAGGTCCGGCCCGCGGCCGGTGACATCGATATGCATGCGGGGCCCTGCGTGTTTCAGGCGATGGCGCGGTCGAACGGCAACGACGGCGGCAGCGGATCGGGGGCGAGGGCGGCGCGGCCGACCTGGTCGCGCGCGCTGGCAATGGCGTCCACCAGACCACGCACCTGTTCGGGCGTGTGCAGCGCCGACAGGGTGACGCGCAGCCGCGCCTTGCCTTCGGGCACGGTGGGTGGGCGGATGGCACCGACCAGCCAGCCGGCTTGTTCCAGCGCCTGCGACATCGCCACGGCGGTGTGGTCGTCGCCGCACAGCAGCGGCTGGATCGGCGTTTCCGAGGCCATTACATCCAGCCCGTGGCGGCGTGCTTCGCCGCGGAACAGGGCAATCAGATCGGTCAGGCGCTCACGCCGCCAGTGGTCACGGCGGGCCAGGCGCACCGCTTCCAGCGCGGCGGCGGCCAGGGCCGGCGGCAGCGCCGTGGTGTAGATGTAGGGCCGCGCGGTTTCGGCCAGGTGTTCAATCAGGTCGTCGCGACCCAGCACCAGCGCGCCGGCACCGCCCAGCGCCTTGCCCAACGTGACCAGCTGCAGCGGCACATCGTCCACGCCCAGCCCGGCGCTGGCCACGGCACCACGACCATCGCCCAGCACGCCCACGCCGTGCGCATCGTCCACGTAGAACAGCGCCTGCTGCAGGCGCGCCACCAGGGACAGCGCACGCAGCGGCGCGATATCGCCATCCATGCTGAAGACACCGTCGGTGGCCAGCATGGCCGCGCCATCGGGTGCGTGCTTGAGCTGGCGCATGGCGCCTTCCGGGTCCAGGTGCGGGTAGCGGCGCAGGCGTGCGCCGGCCAGCCGGGTGGCATCGAGCAGGCTGGCGTGGTTCAACTTGTCCTGCACGCAGACATCGTTCTCTTCGCTCAGCAGTGCCTGCTGCACGGCCAGGTTGGCGGCGAAGCCACTGCCGAACAGCAGGGCGCGCGGGTAACCCAGCCAGTCGGCAACTTCGCGTTCCAGTGCGTCGTGCAGCGCGTGGTGGCCGCAGACCAGGTGCGAGGCACCGGCACCGGCGCCTTCGCGCGCGGCGGCGTCCTGCAGCGCGTTGACCACGCTGAACTGCTGGGCCAGGCCCAGGTAATCGTTGCTGCAGAAGCCGGTCAGCCAGCGCCCGTCAATTTCCAGGCGCACGCCATCGCGGCGCGACACCGTGCGCCGGGGGCGGCGACGGCCTTGGGCATCGCGCAACGCGCGCTGGGCTTGAAGGCGGGCGGACAGGTCGGGGCGGGCCATGGTGGCTACGGGCGACGACGGGGCGGCTAGGGTAGCGCGTTGCTGCGGCGGCCGCTTGTGCCCCGCATCACGCGGCGCCGGCAGCGGCACAGGCGGCGATATCGGCGTGCACGGTGCCGCCGTGGTCATGGCCCGCGGCGTCCACCTGCACCGGCATCGGCTGCAGGCCCAGGCGCGCGAACAAGGCCAGGTCGCGTTCGCTTTCCGGGTTGCCGGTGGTCAGCAGTTTTTCCCCGTAGAAGATCGAGTTGGCGCCGGCCAGGAAACACAGCGCCTGCAGTTCATCGCTCATGGCTTCGCGGCCGGCCGACAGCCGCACCATCGAACGCGGCATGACGATGCGGGCCACGGCAATCATGCGCACGAACTCGAACGGGTCCAGTTCGGCGCTGCCATGCAGCGGTGTGCCGGGCACCTGCACCAGCTGATTGATGGGTACCGAATCGGGGTGGGCCGGCAACGTGGCCAGCGCCAACAGCAAGCCGATGCGCTGCGCGCGCGTTTCGCCCATGCCGACGATGCCGCCACAGCAGGTTTTCAGTCCCGCATCGCGCACGTGGCCCAGGGTATCCAGGCGGTCCTGGTACTGGCGGGTATGGATGATCGAATCGTAGTAATCCGGCGCGGTGTCCAGATTGTGGTTGTAGTAGTCCAGGCCGGCCGCTTTCAGGGCACGTGCCTGTTCGGCGCTGAGCATGCCCAGGGTGGCGCAGGTTTCCAGGCCGAGCGCCTTCACCCCGGCAATCATCGCGGCCACCTTCGGAATGTCGCGTTCCTTCGGCGAACGCCATGCGGCGCCCATGCAGAAGCGCGATGCACCGGCCGCCCTGGCCTGGCGTGCCTTGGCCAGCACCGCCTCGGTGTCCATCAGCTTCTGCGCGTTCACGCCGGTGTTGTAGCGCTGCGCCTGCGGGCAGTACGCGCAGTCTTCCGGGCAGCCGCCGGTCTTCACCGACAGCAGGGTAGACACCTGCACCTGCGCCGGATCGAAATGCGCGCGATGCACGCTGGCGGCGCGGAACAGCAGTTCCGGCAGGGGCAGGTCGAACAGCGCCTGCAGTTCGTCGTGCTGCCAGTCGTGGCGGATGGCATAGGCCATGGCGGGACCTTGGAAGGGGTGGAACGAGGGCGGCAGTGTGGGTGGGTGGGTGAAGACTGTCAACTTCAGGGTTTATTTGTAGGTTTACAGGCGGGAGTGCAGCAAGCCGCCGCCGCGGTGTAAGTTCATGGCTGCATAGGGAGTCGCGAGCATCTGCCATGGACAGTTCCCAGACTTACCCGATCCGCCGCGATGCGGTGCTGTGCAGCCTGGCCGAAGTGCCGGACGGCGGCCTGCGCGTGGTGCTGGATGATCTGCGCCAGACCGATCCGCCTGGGCACTGGAAGCACCACGTGCTGGTGACCTTCAAGGACTACCCGGCGGGGCAGCTCGATCCGTCGGCGCTGTCGAACGAGGAACTGCAGGCATTCGGCCATTACGTGCTGGTTCGCCTGCTGGCCATCAACGGTTGCCTGCCTGCCGAGGAAAGTGCTGCCGAACGCGATGCGCCGCTTGCCGGCCCGTAGCGGCCGCAGGGACGACCGGCCGCTACACTGGCCCGCCCAGCAACGGACCTGCCATGGAACTGCCGCACTTCGCCTACCACCCCGACCCGCTGGCCACCGGCAGCGTGATCGCCGCCGATACCGCGTGCGTTTGCTGCGGGCAGTCGCGCGGCTACGTCTATGCCGGGCCGGTCTACGCCGAAGACGAATACGAACAGGCGATCTGCCCCTGGTGCATCGCCGATGGTTCGGCGCATGCGCAGCTTGGGGCTACCTTCACCGATGAAGAAGGCGTGGGCGGTGGCGGTGAATGGGACGAGGTGGACGAGACGATCATCGATGAAGTGGCGCAGCGAACGCCGGGCTTCAACGGCTGGCAGCAGGAGCAGTGGTGGACACACTGCGGCGATGCCGCCCAGTTCATCGGCCGCGCCGGTCGCGCCGAGCTGGAAGCGCTGGGCCCGGCCGCGCTGGCCGCGATCCAGGACAGCACCGGCTTGGACGATGGCCCGCAGTGGCAGCACTTCCTGGCGGCGCTGGACAAAGATGGATCACCCACGGCCTACCTGTTCCGCTGCCGGCACTGCGGCGAAGTGGGTGGCTACCAGGATTGCGACTGACAGGAGCCACGCCTACATGCAGGCACGCCGATACGCTCGTGTTTCCCGATGTGCCACTGCGGTGGCAAGCGCGCTGGCCTGCCTGCTTCCGCTGCAGAGCGGGGCGCAGCAAGCGGCGGCTACCGACATTCCCTACGCCACGCCCGACGCGGCATTGACTGCCCTGCGGGCGCTGCCGCAGGTACGCGAGCGCCAGGACAACGACTGGGTGGTGCTGCACGACATGCAAGGCCAGGTGTTCTGGTCGGTCACCCTGCCGGGCAATGGCTGGCATCCGTCCATCGTCCGCCGGCAACTGCGCGAGCAGCAGGGCGAAGTCAGCGTCGACATGCAGGTGCGCTGCGGCGCTGACAAGGATGACTGCGACCGCTTGGTGCAGGTGTTCCAGGCCAGCAACGAGACCCTGCGCACGGCGGCCAGGCCGATGGCCGAAGTGCCGGACAAGGACTGAGCCTGACATGTATGAATGGCAGCCCATCACCTTCTCTGAGCTGGAAGCGTTGGTGGCCGAACAGCTGGGCCGCTGCACGCCCGCCCAGCAGGCGGCTTTCGCCAGGCTGCGCGTGCCCTTCCATCACGTGCCCGTGCATCGCCTGGGTGCCGTAGAGCAGGTGTGGGTGGTGGCCCATACACCTGCCGGCTGGCTTTACTACGAAGACGTGGAAGAGGGCTTTGAGACCGGACGGCCCGATGCACACGGCGCGCTGACCGAGCGCGGCTGCGATCAGCTTGAGCTGACCCACCTGCTGCAACGCCTGGGGCTGTAAGCCACTACAGCCCCGGCGTGCAGCGCAGTGGCATCAGGCCGCCTTTGCCTGCTGGCGGGCGCGCGCGCGGCGCTCAATGCTGGCAGCGAACAGCGGGGTTTCGCGGCCATTGTGATTGCCGCCGTCGCGCTGGCGTGCTTCGGCCGCTTCTTCGAACGGGGTGCCATGTTCGGCGATGAAATCCAGGAATTCCTGGGTGGGGTGGGCGACCACGCTGTTGGTGTACTCGCAGGTGTTTTCGTCGATCTTCTTCACGCTCAGCGTCCAGATCACCTGCACGCGGGTGCGCCCGTTCGGGGTGAAGGCATCGGACGTGGACACCATGCGGCACAGGCTGGACGTGGCCACTTCGGCCACGTAGTGCTGCACCATCAGGGTCTTGCCGATCATTTCCACGTTGATGGACATGCGCGTGCCATCGTCGGTGGTGGTGCTGCCAGCGGAAATATGGTCGGGCGGGCAGCAGCGCTGGTACTCGGCTTCAGGCAGGTTGAACAGCCACTCGGCGATGTCCACCTGTTCGATCGGCAGGTTGATGATGGCGCTGTAGGCCGAGGAAGACAGCTGCTTGTCGCTGATGATGATGTCGGACATGTGCGGGCTCCGCAGTGGTGGGGGGTGTGACCACTATCGGTTGCCGCTGCGCGCAGGGCAGCCACCTGTTGGCATGGTGGCGTGCATCCATGCGGGCAGCGGCGCCATACCAAGGTATGGCGCCTGCAGCAGACTGCCCGCTTACACCTGGGCCATGCCACCGTCGACGAACAACTCGACACCGTTGATGAAGCTGGCCGCATCCGAGGACAGGAAGGCCACGGCATTGGCCACCTCCTGCGGTTCGCCCAGGCGTGCCAGCGGCACCTGCGCGGCCAGGTGGTCGAACAGACCCTGGCGGGCTTCATCGGGCACCAGGTCGCCCAGACCAGGGGTGCGGATGGGGCCCGGGCTGACCACGTTCACGCGGATCTTCCGGTCCTTCAGGTCCAGCGACCACGAGCGGGCAAAGTTGCGCACCGCCGCCTTGCTGGCGCTGTACACGCTGAAGTTGGCGGTGCCCTGGATCGACACGGTCGAACCGGTCAGCACGATCGAGGCGCCATCGACCAGCAGCGGCAGCGCCTTCTGCACGGTGAACAGCACGCCGCGCACGTTGGTGGCGAAGATGCGGTCGAAGTGTTCTTCGGTGATCGCCCCCAGCGGCAGCATGTCACCGCCGCCGGCATTGGCGAACAGGATGTCCAGGCGGCCGGCCTGGCGGGCAATCTGCGCGTAGACCGCGTCCAGGTCACTCGGCTGCGAGGCGTCGGCACGGATGCCGGTGGCCTGCGCACCGATGCTGGCCACGGCCGCATCCAGTTCCGGCTGGCGGCGGCCGGTGATGTAGACCGTTGCGCCCAGGCGGGCCAGGTGCTGGGCGGTGGCCAGGCCGATGCCGGTGGTGCCGCCGGTGACCAGGGCGATCTTGCCGTTGAAATCAGTGCTCATGGTGTTCTCCTGTAAGGGCTGCCGGGAGGGAGGTGGCAGCGGGTGGGAGAATGATGGGCGGCCTCGGTTTGGCGATAAATAATGCGCAATGACAATGACTATGCACGTGAGTGCATAATCGGCCGTATGAACCAGCTCAACGCCATCCATGCCTTCGCCCGCGTGGTCGAGACCGGCAGCTTCACCCGCGCCGCCGATTCACTGGACATGCCCACCACCTCGCTGAGCAAACTGGTGCGCGAACTGGAGGCGCACCTGGGCGTGCGGCTGCTGCAGCGGACCACGCGCCGGGTGGCGGTGACCGCCGAAGGCCAGACGTACTACGAGAAGGCCGGCCGCCTGCTGCGCGACCTGCAGGATGTCGATGCCTCGTTCAGTGCGGCACGCGGGACGCCGCGCGGCATGCTGCGCGTGGACATCGGCGGTTCCACCGCGCGTGACGTGCTGATTCCGCTGCTGCCGGCGTTCATGGCGCGCTACCCGGACATCCGCATCGAGCTGGGCGTGTCCGACCGCACGGTGAACCTGATCGGCGAGAACGTGGACTGCGTGATCCGCGGCGGCGCGCTGGATGACTCGTCGCTGGTCGCACGGCACCTGGGCGATGCGCGCCTGATCACCTGCGCCAGCCCGGCCTATCTGAAGGCGCATGGCGTGCCGGCGTATCCGGAAGAACTGCGCAATGGCCACCGCTTGATCAGCTATCTGCTGCCGTCGAACGGGCGTGCCGTGCCGTTCCGGTTCCGTGGCCCCGACGGTACCTTCGAGATCAAGGCCGAGCATCGCCTGGGCATCAACGAAAGCAATGGCCATCTGGCCGCCGCGGTGGCAGGCCTGGGCCTGGTACAGACCTTCGGTTATGCCGCCGACGCGGAGCTGCGCAGCAAGGCGCTGGTGGAGGTGCTGCAGCCGTGGCGGCCGGCGGCCTACCCCTTCCATGTGGTGTACCCCGACAACCGCCATGTCAGTCCGCGGCTGCGGGTGTTCATTGACTGGCTGGTGGAGGTGATGCCGCCGTTGTTGGGGGGCTAGTGACCCGCTATGCGGGCAGCGCAGCGTCAGCTGCGTCGCGGCCGCACGGACACGTGGGGGTGGTCGGGAACATGCCAGCGCCACGGGAAGTCCGCGGCGCGGCTGATGCCGATGCGCGGTCCCACCACGGGCGACGCCGGTGGTGGCGTGCCGTCGGAGGCGATGACGATGCCGCGGTCGGCGCCGACCAGGTCCGCACCATCCAGATCGCGGGTAATGCCGAATGCCTGGGAAAGCTTGCCGGGGCCGCTGGCCAGATCGCGCTCGCGCCTGGCCGCAGGCCGCGCCACCTGCATGGCCGCCACACCGGCCACGGGTTCGGCCGCCCTCAGCAGCACGCCGACGCCTTCGCCGACTTCCCCACATACCGCGTTGCTGCCCCAGTGCATGCCATAGGTGAAGTAGACATAGAGATGACCGGCCTCGCCGAACATCGTGGCGTTGCGCGCAGTCTGCCCTCGATACGAGTGTGCGGCCGGGTCTTCGCTGCCGGCATAGGCTTCGACTTCCACGATGCGCGCGGCGCGCCCGTCATCACGCACGAGCAGCTTGTTCAACAACTGGGGTGCAACCAGGGTGGGATGGCGCCGATAGAAATCGCGCGGCAGCACGTGCCATTGGGCGGGAAGCCAACAGAGGGTTGTTCCCGGCTTTTGTGTTGGTGCTGACATGTCACTGCATACGTTGCGCGATGGCCATCAAGCTAATCCGTCGTATGTGCAGTGCACGTGTCGGCTTGAGTGCGGCGCAGCGGTCAATCCTTACCGGACGGTGCAGCAGCGACTGATAGCGGACTGACGGCGTTGCGAGCATGTTCAAGCGCATGCACCTACGACGATTCCACAACGTCCTTACCCGCGTTACAAGACAGACACTGCAGCTGCTGCTTCCGCTGCGCTGTCTGGTCTGCGGCGAGCCCGGCCATGATGGCCTGGATCTGTGCGGCGCCTGTCTTTCCGATATCCCCTGGTCAGCCCGTGCCTGCCACCGCTGCGCGCTGCCGCTGCCCGATATCGCGCTGCCGGTGTGCGGTACCTGTCGCGACGAACCACCGCCGCAGGCGGCCACGCACGCCAGCCTGTTGTACCTGCCGCCGGTGGACCAGTTGCTGCTGCGCTTCAAGTTTCACCACGACCTGGCGGCCGGGCGACTGCTGGCCCAGCTGATGCTGCGGCATCCACCGGCGTGGACCTGTCCGACGCTGGCACCGGTGCCGCTGCATCGCCGCCGCCTGCGCCAGCGCGGCTACAACCAGGCCGGGGAGCTGTGCAGGTTTCTGCAGCAGCCAGTGTGGCGCGGGCTGCACCGCCGCCGCCATACCGCGCCGCAGTCAGAGCGCAGTGCCGAACAGCGCAGGGACAACCTGTTCGATGCCTTCGACGTGCGCGGACCGGTGCCGCCGCGGGTGACGCTGGTGGATGACGTGATGACCACCGGCAGCACGGTGCTTGAGATTGCCGAAACGCTGAAGCTGGTGGGCGTGGGCGAAGTGCGCGCCTGGGTCTGCGCACGGGTGCCGTGAGCGTGCCCACAGTGATGGATGCCAGTAGAGTCGACTGTCAGTCGACTATCGCGCGCAGCGCGGGATTCTTCGCGATCTGAAGGAAGGGTAGTCGACTGACAGTCGACTCTACCCAGTCGACTCTACCCAGTCGATTTGCCCAGTCGGTGGCCACGCCAGCGGGTCAGTGCGCGGATGCCATGACAGTGTCGTCATCGGTTCTGGCGCTAGGATGCAGGTTGGATCCTGATCGAAGGAGTGGTCATGCTGTCTCCGGACTCGTCCCGCCCGTCGCTGGTATCGGCCATTGGCCGCAGCTGGCCGATCCTGCTGCTGTATGGCGTGGTTGCGCTGGGGTTCGGCATCACCGCAGTGGGCTGGCCACTGTCGGCGGCCACCGCACTGGCCTGGGTGCTGGGCGTGATGGCCATTGCCGAAGGGGTGATCAGTCTGCTGGCGCTTATCACTGGCGGCAGTGGCGCACCGCGCGGCTGGCTGTTGCTGTACGCGTTGGCGTCGCTTGGCTTCGGCGTACTGGCGATCATCAATCCGCTGGCCACGGCCAGCGTGCTGGTGCTGCTGCTGGCCGTGTGGCTGCTGGTGGCCGGGCTGTACCGCATCGTGTTCGCCATTCGCGTGCGCAAGCAGATCCAGGGTGAGTGGCTGCTGATACTCAGTGGCGTGGTGGCCGTGGTGCTGGGCGTGCTGCTGGCCGCCAACCCGGTGACAGGCCTGGCGGTCACCACCCTGTGGATCGGCATTGGCAGCCTGGTGTACGGGGTGTTGCAGATCGTGGTGGCATTGAAGCTGCGCAAGCTTACGTAGCGTCGAGCTTGCTCGACCAGGCGGGACCCCAGGTAGAGTCGAGCTTGCTCGACTGCAGTTCGCGGCAAGCCCGCGCGGCGCGCGATGGTCGACCAAGGTCGACCGCTACCAAGCGAAGCGGGGCCCGGTAGAGTCGAGCTTGCTCGACTGCAGTTCGCGGCAAGCCCGCGCGGCGCGCGATGGTCGACCAAGGTCGACCGCTACCAAGCGAAGCGGTGCCCGGTAGAGTCGAGCTTGCTCGACTGCAGTTCGCGGCAAGCCCGCGAGGCGCGCGATGGTCGACCAAGGTCGACCGCTACCAAGCAAAGCGGTGCCCGGTAGAGTCGAGCTTGCTCGACTGCTGTTGAATGGTCGACCAAGGTCGACCGCTACCAGACAAAGCGGGGCCCGGTAGAGTCGAGCTCGCTCGACTGCTGTTCGCGGCAAGCCCGCGCTGCGCGCGACGGTCGACCAAGGTCGACCGCTACCAGGCAAAGGGTCCAACCGCTTACCGGAAGTGCGCTTCGATCTCTTCCAGCGATTTTCCCTTGGTTTCCGGCAGCCACAATGCGGCCACCAGAAAGAACACGAACGTGCAGCCGGCCCAGAACAGGAACATGCTGGCGTAGCCGTAGTGGCCCACCGTGGGCAGGAACAATGCCGCAATCGTGGTCGAAACGAACTGGTTGATCAGCAGCGCGATGCTCATGCCGTTGGAGCGGATTCGGTTGGGCATCAGCTCGGATAGTGCCAGCCATACGCACACACCGGGGCCGACGGCGAAGAAGGCGACGAACACCAGGATGCAGGCGGCCACGGCCCAGCCATGGGCCGGCGGCGGCACCGGGCCGATGCGTGCCTGTTCGATGCGCAGCGGCGCCTGCGCGGCGCTGGCCGGGTCGGCGAAGGGATTCAGGTGCAGGCGGCGGAAGAACGTACCGATCACGCTGTCCGGCTGCACGGTGCCGGCACGCTCGATGCGCAGTTCGCGGTCACCTGGGTTGTCGCTGCGCAACGCGCGCACATTGGTGAAATCGCCGTAGGCGTAGGACACGGTCAGTTGCAGCGGCCGCCCTTTGCGGTCGATGCCCGCGCCCAATTGCTGCCACTGCGCGTCATCCAGTACCAGGCGCAGGTCATCGCCTTGCACCGCTGCGTGCAACTGCGGCTGCACATCGGCACGGCCGCGCTCGGCCTGGAAGAACAGCGTGGCGGCCGCCAGCAGGGCCACGCAGATGCCACCACTGCCCAGCATCAGCAGGAACTTGCGGCCCTTACGATCGACCAGCAGCAGCGCAGCCACGGTCATCAGTGCGTTGAGCAGCTTGATGGCCACGTCGGCACCATTGGCCACCGAGCCCGACAGGCCCGCTTGGTTGAGGATATTCACCGCATAGGCCAGCACCGAATTGATGCCGGTGGCCTGGGTGCAGGCCAGCACCACGCAGGCCAGCAGGAAGGGCTTCACGTAGCGGCGGCTGAGCAACGGCTCGCGCTTGCCGTCGGCACTGCGGGTATCCGGTGCCTGGATCTGCGCCAGCGTGGCCTCCACCTGGTCGGGCGCCAGCACGCGCTGCAGGCTGCGCCGCGCGTCGTCCACGCGCCCACGCTGGACCAGCCAGCGCGGTGACTCAGACAGCCAGAACAGACCCACGCAGAACACGATGCCCGGGGTCAGGCAGCTCCAGAAAATGGTGCGCCAGGCATGGTCCTTGGCCGCGAACAGTGCCTGCGCCTGCTGTGCGTCGGGCAGGCGCCGCGCCGCTTCGGTGGCCGCATCCACCGCATGGGCCTGGTACAGACCGATCAACGCGGCCAGCACCAGGCCAATGGTCAGCAGCAACTGGAACATGGCCGCGCCACGGCCGCGCCGTTCCGGGCTGAGTACCTCGGCCAGGTACAGCGGCACCACCACGCCGATCAGGCCGCCGCTGATGCCCTGCAACAGGCGCCCTAGCAGCAGCGGCGTATAGCCCGAAGCGAGTGCCATGATCGGAATCGAGGCGGTGAACAGCACACCGGCCAGCAGCATGGCGCCACGGCGGCCGATCAGGTCGGCCACCAGTCCGGCGAACAGCGAAGAGAGCACGCTGCCCAGCAGCACCGCCGCCACCACGAAGCCGAGCTGCTGGCTGCTCAGGTGCCAGGCCTGGCTGGCGGTGGCTTCCAGGTAGGGCAGGGCGCCGGCAATGATGCCGATGTCGATGCCGTACAGCAGGCCCCCCAGGCCGCCAATGAACAGCAGATAGCGAACGGGCCAGCGCGGAGCGGTACGTGCAGTCATCGACAGGTTTCCTGTGCGGCAATTCGGTGCGGGTTGCTTTCGTAGCGTCGAGCTTGCTCGACTGAGCGCGCACGGCGGGGCAGAGCAGTCGAGCACGCTCGACTCTACGAGAGGCGGAGAGCAGTCGAGCAAGCTCGACTCTACGAGAGGCGGTACGTCAGGCGTTTTCGGGTGTTACGAACGTGGTGCGTCAGGCTGGTGCAGCGTTGAGGTCAACCACGTGCCCACCCACCACCACCTGCTGCAGGCGCAGGCTGGCGTCGAGCACCACCAGGTCGGCCAGGGTGTCGGGCGCAATGCGGCCGCGATCCTGCAGGCCCAGGTAATCGGCCGGGAAGGTGGATACGCGCTGTGCGGCGTCGGCCAGGTCCAGGCCTACCTGCACCAGGTTGCGCAGTGCCTGGTCCATGGTCAGTGCGCTGCCGGCCAGCGAACCGCTGGCCAGGCGCACGCAGCCGCCGCATTTGTGCACGCGCTGTTCGCCCAGCGCGTATTCGCCATCGGGCATGCCGGTGGCAGCGGTCGCATCGGTCACCGCGTACAGGCGCGGAATCGCGCGCGCGGCCAGGCGGATCACGCCGGGGTGGATGTGCTGCAGATCAGGAATGATTTCCGCGTACTGCGCATGCGCCAGTGCGGCGGCGGCAATGCCGGGGCGGTAGTGGTCCACGCCGGTCATGCCATTGAACAGATGGGTGAAGCCCGAGGCGCCGGCCTGCAGTGCGGCCACGCCTTCTTCGTAGCTGCCGGCACTGTGACCGAGCTGCACACGGATGCCCATCTCCGCCAGCGCGGGAATCAGCGCGGTGTGCTCGCCGATTTCCGGTGCCAGCGTCATCACCCGGATCGGCGCGAGCGCATGCAGCTGCTGCACCAGCGCCAGGGTGGCCTCGATGGTGCGGTTGGGTTGCGCGCCCAAGCGCTGCGGGCTGATGAAGGGCCCTTCAAGATGCACGCCGGCAATGCGCGCGGCATCGGCCTGCGGCGCGGCCTGGGCCGCGGCGACGCCACGCAGGGCGTGTTCGATCTCGTCCAGCCCGGCGGTCATGGTGGTGGCCAGCAGGGTGGTGGTGCCGAACCGGGTATGGGTGCGGGCGATGGTGCGCGCCACTTCGCCGCCCTGCATCAGATCCACGCCCGCCGCACCGTGTACGTGCAGGTCGATGAAGCCGGGCAGGATCACCGGCAGCTGCAGATCATCCGCACCGCTGTGGTCATCCACCTGCAGCTGGCGCACGTGTGAATCGAAGTGGACGTGGCCGCGTCGCCAGCCCAGCGGGGTCAGGATGCGGCCGTACAGGGAGCGTGTCGGGTTCATGGCGGTGTCTCGGCGATGATCACTTCGATGCCCAGCCGCTGCAGCCCCTCGCGGGTGGCCTCGTCGATGCCGGGGTCGGTGATGACGGCGTGGATCTGGTCCAGGCGGGCGATGCGGTGCAGGCTGACGCGACCGAACTTGGACGCATCGGTGAGCACCACGATGCGCCGCGCGCGTTCCACCATGCGGTGGTTGAGGCGCGCTTCGGCCTCGTCGTGGGTGGTCAGGCCGAACTGCAGGTCCAAGCCATCCACGCCCAGGAACAGGGTGTCGAAGCTGTAGGAGTTGAGGCTGGCCTCGGCCTGGCTGCCCTGCAGCGACAGCGACTGCTGGCGCAGCAGGCCGCCGGTCAGCAGCACGTTGATGCCCGGCGCGTTGGCCAGTTCCCAGGCGATGTTCAGGCCGTTGGTCATCACCGTTACATCGCGGTGGCCGCGCAGGTGGCGGGCCAGGGTCATGGTGGTGGAGCCGGAGTCGATGATGATGTTGTCACCGCCCTGCACCAGCCGCGCGGCGCGCGCGCCGATCGATTCCTTCAGCGGCAGGTTCAGCGCATCCTTTTCATGGATGTCCTGTTCCTGCGGCGGCGTGCGTACCAGGGTGGCACCGCCGTGGGTGCGGTTGGCCAGGCCCTGCGCCTCGAAGTGGGTCAGGTCGGCGCGGATGGTCACCGCCGAAACGCCATAGCGCTCCACCAGGTCGGCCACCTGCACGGTGCCGTGTTCAATCAGGCGCTGCAGGATCTGTTGGCGACGGGAGCGGGTGTTGCGCATGGCCATCTCTCGGTTTCGTGTGAAAGGTAGAGATTAGCTGTTCGCAAGAACGCTGGCAGCAGAACTTGCGTTCTGCTTGCGGGCCCCGGCCTGGTTGGCGCTGCACGCCCGTGCGTACTCGCCCAGGCACTGGCCCACCCGATGCTGCGCCAGCGCGGCCGGCGTGTTGGCCAGCGTGCCGTCGCGCACCGCGCGGTACTGCTCGGGCAGGTACTGGCTGAGCAGCACCAGCGGCGGTGCATGCTGTTCCAGGTTGGCGAACAGGGTCTGCACGGCCTGCACCAGCGCCGGTTCGCCCCAGTAGTAGCGGCAGCGGTCGCTGAAGGAGAACGCGCGCAGCAGGCGCAGCGCGGCCTCGTCACCCTGGTAGTACGACTGCCAGTACTTCGGCTGCGCCACCATCACCGCGTCCAGCACCTGCGGCAGGCGCGAACACTGTGCGGCCGGCAGCAGCTCGGCCTCGATCGCGGCCAGTGCGAACAGCGCTTCGCGATAGGCGAAGGTCGCCGCCGGGCCCACCTTGAGAATGGCGAAGTGATCGCGCACCAGTGCGTGCAGGCCGCTTTCGCGCTGGTAATCGGTGGAATGTGCTTCGAAGACGATGCGCGGCTGCTGTTCCAGGAAGTCGGCCAGTGCGCTGGCCGCGGCCGGATCGTATTCGTGCACGCTGCTGTGGTCGAAGTCCACGCCCGGCTGCACCACCATGGC
The DNA here is from genome assembly GCF_003086695.1 of Stenotrophomonas sp. SAU14A_NAIMI4_8. Taxonomy (NCBI): domain Bacteria; kingdom Pseudomonadati; phylum Pseudomonadota; class Gammaproteobacteria; order Lysobacterales; family Lysobacteraceae; genus Stenotrophomonas; species Stenotrophomonas sp. SAU14A_NAIMI4_8. The sequence continues at coordinate 4,218,527 of NZ_CP025999.1, read as the reverse complement.
GATCACCCGCTGCCAGGCATCGCGCAGCTGTGGCGTATCGAAGGCATGCTGGTGGATGGCCAGGGTCTGCGCGGCGGCCGCCGGCGTGGTCACCTGCAGGCCTTCGGCCAGCGAGGCTTCGCCGCCGGGAATCGGCACTTCGGTACCGATCACGTAGACCGGTGGCGGCAGGCCGTGCTCGGCGGCGGTGCGTTCGGCAATCTCGGCCAGCTCGGCCGAACGCGCGGCCACGATGGCGTCGGGCAGCGGCACCGGGTCGTCGGCGCAGGACATGCTGCAGTCCAGGTGGATCTTGTGGAAACCGGCGGCCACGTAGGCTTCAATCAGCACGCGTGCATGGGTCATCGCTTCGGCAGCGGGACGCTTCTGCCAGGCATTGGGACCCAGATGGTCACCGCCCAGGATCAAGCGCTCGCGCGGGAAGCCTTCTTCATCGGCCAGCGTGCCCACGTAGTCGCGGTACTGCGGCGGCGTCATGCCGGTGTAGCCGCCAAACTGGTCCACCTGGTTGGAGGTGGCTTCGATCAGCAGCACCGTGCCATGCGCCAGGGCCACGTGCATGGCCGCGCGCAGCACCTGTTCGTTGCTGCAGCAGACGCTGTACAGGCCAACGTTGGCACCGGCACGGTGGGAAGCAAGCAGGGTCTGCAGCGGGGACATGGTCAGGCTCCGGTCGATCAGGAAAGCGAGGGATGGCAGGCCAGCAGGGCGGCGCCGCGTGCGCCACCGGCATCGCCGAAGCGTGGCGGCACGATGGGCGGCACCTGCACGCCGTTGAACAGATGCGCGACGACGGCGGCGGGCAGCTGCTGGTACAGCGGCGCGTACTGCGACAGGCCACCGCCGAGCACGATCACGTGCGGGTCCAGCGCCAGCACCAGGGCGGCCAGGCTGTGGCCCAGCAGGTCGCGGTGGATATCCAGCGCCTGCCGTGCACGCGCATCGCCTGCTTCGGCGTTGGCGATCACGGCGCTGGCATCGGCAGCGCTGCCGCCCAGATGGCGTTCGATCATGGCCAGGCCGCTGCCGGACACGTAGCGCTCCACGCAGCCCTGCAGGCCACAGGCGCAGGCGATCAGCGGCAGGCCGTGGCGCTGCAGCAGGTGGCCCGGCACGCTCCAGTGGCCCCATTCGCCCGCCAGGCCGTTGAAGCCGGACAGCAGGCGACCGTGCAGGCAGAAGCCGCCGCCGGCGCCGGTGCCGAGAATCGCGCCGAACATGCTGGGGTAGCCTTCAGCGGCGCCGCCGTGTGCTTCCGAAAGTGCGAAACACTGCAGGTCGTTGCCGAAGTGCAGCGGGCGCTGCAGGCGCGCCTGCAGATCGGCGGCTACGGTCTGCCCGGTCAGCGCCGGCACGTTCGCACTCAGTTGCCGGCCACTGCGACGGTCGCGCACGCCGGGCAGGGCAATGCCGATGGCCGCGGCGGGGCTGCCGAGCGCGGCATCGGCCTCGGCCACCAGGGCCGCCACCGCTTGCAGGAAACCGGCGTAGTCGCCCTGCGGGGTGGCCACGCGGCGGCGCCAGCTGACCTGCATCGTCGTATCGCAGGCCACCAGTTCAATCTTGGTGCCGCCGATATCGATGCCGTAGCAGGCGTGGGCGATCAGCTCAGCCATGGTGGATGGTGACGCCCTGCACGACGCGGTTGACGGTGCCGTCGGGGAACGGGTTGTCCGGGGTCAGGCCCAGCGCGGCCGAGCGCTGCAGTGCGTACAGCTGGGCAAAACCCAGCCACACCGGGGCCAGCCACGGATCATCCAGGGCCGGCACGCTGAGGGTGTAGTCATCATCGGCACCGATATCGGCATGCGGGCCGATGGCCAGCACCTGCCCGGCCACGCCGTCGCGGCGCAGCTCTTCCAGCAGATCCTGTTCGTAGCGGCGGGCCAGCGCCTGGCCACTGCGCAGCACCACCACCAGGGTCTGTGCATCCAGCGTCGACTTCGGGCCATGGCGGAAACCCAGCGGCGTGTTGGCCAGCGCCAGCACGCGGCCGGCGGTCAGCTCCAGCACCTTCAGCGCGCTTTCGCGGGCCAGTGCTTCCAGCGGGCCGCTGGCCAGGTAGATCACCCGGTTGAAGGGGCGCTGCGCCAGTGCCGCCACCGGCGCATCCCAGGCGGCCAGGCCTTCGCGGCCCAGCGCGGCAATCTGCTTCAGGCGCGCGATGCGGGCATCCCACGGCGCGCGATCAAACACGGTCAGCGCGGCCAGCAGCATGCAGGTCAGGCTGCTGGTCATCGCAAACGCGCGGTCGCAGCTGGCCGAGGGCATCAGCAGGGTGCAGGTATCGGCACGACCGGCGCCACGCCGGGCCAGTTCGCCATCGGCATTGCAGGTGATGTCCAGGAAGCGTGCCTGCGCCACGTCGCTGCGCACGCGGTCCACCGCGGCCACGCTTTCCGGGCTGGAACCGCTGCGCCCGAACGACACCAGCAGGGTGGGGCGATCGCGCTGCAGGTACAGCGCCGGGTGGGTCAACAGGCTGGTGGTGTGCACCACGCGCACCTCGGCCGGCCACTGCGCGTTGATCGCATCGGCCACCATTTCGGCAATGAAGCCGGAGCTGCCGGCGCCGGTGAACAGCACACGCTGGTTCGGATCGTTGAGGCTGTCGCCAAGGAAGGCCTGCAGGCGGTCGCGGGCACGCGACAGATCCTGCGCCAGGGATTCCCACAGCGCCGGCTGCTGGGCGATCTCGGCAGCGGTGTCGGCTCCGCCAAGGCGCTGCCAGGCGGACACATCGGAAAGCAGGGTGACGTCCATTCAGAGGTTCCAGTTGGGCCAGCGCACCATCTGCGTTTTCTTTCGAAATGTCAAATATCGAAAGCAAAAGAAAAGAAAATGGCATGGCGGGTTTGCCCTGCCAGCACGTGGCATGCAGACGAAAGAAACGGCGGAATGCCGTGTCGCACAACGCTTAATAGGCGCCTGCAAGCGCTTACACAAAGTATTGCGGCGCATCATCTTTCGTTTCATGGAAATAAATCTTCCTTTTTGCTTTCAATTTATTGACATCTTTCGAATCGCTGCCCTAGAGTCGGCCCAACCGCTTTCGAAACGCCCGGTGAACGGGTTGGGAGTCTGTGTGGAGAACTGCGTTCGTCGCTCGCCGCTGCTGCTGGCGCTGCTGCCGGCATTGATGCTGGCAGCGACATCGGCCCGCGCCGAACCCGTGGGCAACCTGCGTTCGATCACCGCCAGCGACAGTCGCGAAGGCCTGCGCGGCTGGGACCTGCAGACCGACAACGGCACCCGCCTGCGCATCGAACTGCCGGCCGCCGACATCGTCCGCGTGCAGGCCGGCCGCAACGGTACGCTCACCGGCGCCGGCGACAAGGCCGCGCCGATCGTGCTGCCGCAGCCCAAGGCGAACGTGCAGGCGCAGTTGGAAGAAGACGCGCAGGAAATCCGCGTGCGTACCGATGCACTGGTACTGCATGTGCAGCGCCAGCCGCTGCGCCTGCGCCTGGAACGGCTGGACAACGGCCAGTCCACCGCGCTGTGGCAGGAACTGCAGCCGCTGGACCTGGATGCCACGCAGAGCGTGCAGGTGCTGTCTTCGCAGGCCGATGAAGGCTATTACGGAGGCGGCCAGCAGAACGGCCGCTACCAGTTCAAGGGCCGCGAGCTGGAAGTGTCCTATTCCGGTGGCTGGGAAGAGGGTGACCGCCCCAGCCCGGCGCCGATGCTGCTCAGCAGCCGCGGCTGGGGCATGCTGCGCAACACCTGGAGCGATGGCAGCTACGACCTGCGCCAGGCCGACCAGGCCACCCTGCTGCATCGCGAAGACCGTTTCGATGCCTACTACTTCGTCGGCGCCGACCTGCCCAGGCTGATCGAGCGCTACACCCAGCTGACCGGCCGCCCGAACCTGGTGGCGCGCTGGGCGCTGTCCTACGGCGATGCCGATTGCTACAACGATGGCGACAACAGCAAGAAGCGCGGCACCGTGCCCGAAGGCTGGAGCGACGGCCCGACCGGCACCACGCCGGATGTGATCGACAGCGTAGCGAAGCAGTACCGCGACCATGACATGCCCGGCGGCTGGATCCTGCCCAACGATGGCTACGGCTGCGGCTACAAGCAGTTGCCGGAAACGGTGAAAGGGCTTGCCGGCTACGGTTTCCGCACCGGTCTGTGGACCGAGAACGGCGTGGACAAGATCGCCTGGGAAGTGGGCAAGGCCGGCAGCCGCGTGCAGAAGCTGGACGTGGCCTGGACAGGCAAGGGCTACCAGTTCGCGATGGACGCCAACCGCCAGGCCTTCAACGGCATCCTCGACAATTCCGATTCGCGCCCGTTCCTGTGGACGGTGATGGGTTGGGCTGGCATCCAGCGCTACGCGGTGGCCTGGACCGGCGACCAGAGCAGCAGTTGGGACTACATCCGCTGGCACGTGCCGACGCTGGTGGGGTCGGGCCTGTCTGGCATGGCCTACGCCAGCGGCGATGTGGATGCGATCTTCGGCGGCAGCGCCGAAACCTTCACCCGCGACCTGCAGTGGAAAGCATTCACCCCGGTGTTGATGGGCATGAGCGGCTGGTCGTCGAACGCGCGCAAGCACCCGTGGTGGTACGACGAACCGTACCGCAGCATCAACCGCGACTACCTGAAGTTGAAAATGCGGCTGACCCCGTACATGTACGGGCTGGTGCACGAGGCTGCGCAGACCGGCGCGCCGCCGGTCCGCGGCCTGATGTGGGACCACCCGCGCGATCCGCACGCGCAGGATGAAACCTACAAGTACCAGTTCCTGCTCGGCCGCGATCTGCTGGTGGCGCCGGTGTACCGCAGCCAGGCCGCCAGCCGTGGCTGGCGCCGCGACATCCACCTGCCGGCCGGCGGCTGGATCGACTACTGGGATGGCCGCCGCGTGCAGGCCGGTGCCGAGGGCCGCCAGCTCGACCGCCAGGTGGACCTGGCCACGCTGCCGGTGTTCGTGCGTGCCGGTGCGATCCTGCCGATGTACCCGTCCATGCTGTTCGACGGCGAAAAGCCGCTCGATGAAGTGACCTTCGACCTGTATCCGCAGGGCGATGCGCAGTACACGCTGTACGAAGACGATGGCAGCACCCGCCGCTACCAGCAGGGTGAATCGAGCACGCAGCGGGTGCGCGTGCAGGCCCCGGCGCAGGGCAGTGGCCCGGTGCAGGTGCAGATCGATGCAGTGCAGGGCCAGTACAACGGCCAGCTGGCACAGCGCCGCTACGGCCTGCGCGTGCTCAGCCGACAGGCGCCGCGCGCGGTACAGGCCGCTGGGCGCACGCTGCCCGCGCTGGCCGATGCGGCTGCGTTCAACGCTGCTGCCGAAGGCTGGTACTTCGATGCCAGCGAGCGCCGTGGCACCCTGCACGTGCGCACCGTCGCGCAGGATATCCGCCAGCCGCTGCAGCTGCAGCTGGACTTCGCCGTAGCGGCGGCGCCCGCCGACGATGCCTTCCCGGCCGCACCGGTGCTGGGCCGCGAACTGCCGGCCGACAGCCTGCTGGTGGTCAACCGTCCGGCAGAAGAGCCCGGCCATGCACTGGAAAATGCCTTCGATGATGATCCGGGCACCTGGTTCCGCAGCGTGCGCAACCAGGCCGTGCGCACCGGTGCCCACGAGTGGGTGATCGGCTTCGGCGAGCGCAAGATGATCGATGGCATCGACATCGCGCCGCGCAACGACAAGAACTGGAAGCACGGCCAGGTGCGCGACTACGAGGTCTACCTGGGCGACAGCAACGGCGAGTGGGGTGAGCCCATCGCCCGTGGCCGCCTGCAGCTGAAGGAAGGCGTGCAGCGCATCGACTTCCCCGCCCATGCCGGCCGCCTGCTGCGATTCCGCGTGCTGAGCGTGCAGAACCCGGAAGGCGACGGCGCCAGCAGCACCGATCCGATGGTCACCGCCGCACAGGGCAGCGCCCGCGCCTTCGATGCCCTGCAGCCGCGCGATGTAGGCCCGATAGCCCTGTCCACCTTCCACATTCTTGAACACCCGACACCAGAACGGCCGGCCCAGCAGCGCTTTCTCTCGGAACTGCCGGTGCCGGCCGCCCTGGCCCAGCAGGTGCGCGCCGACCACGCCTTCCGTGGCGACGCCGGCATGCGCATGAACGGCCTGCAGTTCCGCCGCGGCCTGGGCGTGGCCGCCAACAGCCGTATCGACCTGCGCCTGCAGGGTGGCTGGCAGCTGCTGCGCGCCGACCTGGGCATCGACGATGCCTGCCGCAGCGCCGGTGGCCTGCAGTTCCAGGTCTGGGGTGACAACCACCTGCTGTATGACAGCGGCCTGGTGAAGGCGCCCGGCGTGGTCAAGCCGGAACTGGATATCCGTGGCCTTTCCACCCTGAGCCTGCGCACGCTGGGTGCGCAGGGCAGCCAACCCACCCAGGTCTGTGCGAACTGGGCCAACGCCGTGCTGATCGGCCAGGAGGGCGACTCGGCCAGCATCGTCGCCCCATGACCCCCACGTAACACCGCTCCTCCCCCGCCCATTCCGACTACGGCTTCCGAGCCGTGGCCCGGGAGCGTTTTGCCCGCCAATCGCTTTCGCGCCGCCCACCCGCCGCGCACCCCTGCCAGGAGAGAACCCCGATGTTGCCCGCCCGCCATGCTCGTCCGCCCTGTCGTTCGCTCGCCCCGTTGTCGCTGGCCATTGCCGGCGTGCTGCTGTCCATCGCCCTGCCTGCTGCCGCCCAGGACAGCAAAGACGCCGCCACGGACCTGGCCCGCATCGAAGTGACCGGCTCCAACATCCGCCGCACCGACGTGGAAACCGCCTCGCCGGTGCAGGTGATCAGCAAGCAGGACATCCAGAACATGGGCGCGCGCACCCTGCTGCAGGTGCTGGACAACCTGCCCGCCGCACGCCCGGCGCAGCAGGATTCGCGCTCGCTGTTCACCGGTTCCGATGGCGCATCGCAGGCGAACCTGCGTGGCCTGGGCGCGCAGGGCACGCTGGTACTGCTGAACGGCCGTCGCCTGTCGTACTACGGCGCGCCAGCAGGCTTCCAGACCCAGTTCGTCAACATCGATGCGATTCCCGCCGCCGCCATCGAACGCATGGAAGTGCTGACCGACGGCGCCTCGGCGGTGTACGGCACTGACGCGGTGGCCGGTGTCATCAACGTGATCACCAAGCGCAATTTCCAGGGCGCGGAAATCACCTTCAGCAACGACACCTCCTCGCGCATCGATTCCTATGGCGAACGCCAGGCCAGCATCACCGCCGGTTTCGGTGACCTGACCGAAAACCGCTTCAATGTGTACGGCGCGGTGAACATGTACCGCCGCGATGCCATTCCGCTGGCCGACTTCTATGACAAGCGGCCGGACCAGTACTACGTCAACAACCCCAACTACCTGACCAACCTGCGCCTGGGCGTGGGCAGCAAGCCGGGTCAGTTCAACCCGGGTACCTATTTCGCCTTCGATCCGGTGACTGGCCGCCGCGTGCAGGAAGCTGCACCGGGCTGCCAGAACGTGCTGCAGGGCCAGGCCGCGGGCCCCAGCTGCGTCTGGGAAACCTGGATGAACAACGAGATCGACGCCGGCGCCAAGTCCGAGCGCAACACCGCCTACCTCAACGGCACCTTCCTGGTCGGCGACAACACCGAAATCTTCGCCGAAGCCACGTATACCGATATCGACCTGCGCGCCAACGGTGGCACCCCGCGCGCCTACGGCACCACCACCGGCAATCCCAGCAGCTGGTTCTCGCGCGATACCGGCACCACGGTGAACCAGTTCCTGTACCCCTACCTGGGCCCGAACAACGAATACAACCACGCCAGCCCGGAACTGAAGGCGCTGATGGGCGGCGTGGTGGGTCTGAACTACCTGCTGCAGGACGCCGGCCCGAACTACTTCGGCCAGCGCAACACCGACCAGAGCTACCGCGTGCTGACCGGCGCGCGTGGCAACGTGGGTGACTGGAACTGGGAAACCGCGTTCGCCACCGCCGGTACGCACTCGGTCACCTACCAGACCATCAACGTGAACCTGAAGGGCTTCGAGAAAGCCTTCGGCCCGTACTCGGTGGACCCGGGCACCGGCCGGGTGGTCATTTCCGATCACCCTGCCTACAAATTCGGTGAGATCAGCGAGGCCAACGCGGCGCTCATCCGCGAAGCCTTCCCGACCTTCGACATCCAGTCGTGGACCCGCCTGCATACCCTGGATGGCAAGATCGAAGGCCCGCTGGCGCAGCTGCCGGCCGGTGAAATGCGCGCGGCGTTCGGCTTCAACGCCAGCCGCGAAACCTTCTACACTCCCGGCAACCCGGATGCCGCTGCGGGCCTGATCACCCAGCAGGGCGGCTCGTGGTTCGATGGCGCGCGCAATACCTATGCGCTGTTTGCCGAAACGGTGGCGCCGATCACCGACAAGTTGGAACTGGACGCCGCGCTGCGCGTGGACAAGTACCCGAACTTCAAGGCCAACGTGGCGCCGAAGATCGGCTTCAAGTACCAGGCGTTTGACCAGCTGATGCTGCGCGGTACCTATTCCACCGGCTTCCGCGCACCCAGCCTGGCCGAATCGGGCAGCGGCGGCGTGTTCGCCCAGCTGGGCGGCTACCGTGACGATGTGCGCTGCGACGAAACCAACGCGATCGCCAACCTGCTGCTGAAATCGCAGCGCCCCGGCGATGTCGACCTGGGCAAGGGCCTGCTGAACGTGGATTGCAGCCGCACCGTGGCCCGCATGACCCAGCCCAACCAGGACCTGAAGCCGGAAAAGGCGAAGATCGCCACCCTCGGCTTCGTCTACGAGCCGGCCAGCTGGCTGTCGGTGTCGGCCGACTACTGGTTCATCTACCGCGACAACGAAATCGTCGCGCCGGATTTCACCAAGGACACCGACATCATCGCTTCCACGCGTTCGCCGATCACCGACGCCGACCGCGCCAACGTGGCCCAGCTGGCCGCGATGTGTGCCGACCCGGCCAGCGGCGTGGCCTGCCCCGGCGTGCTGCCCGGCTACAGCGTGGGCAACGTGGCCAGCGTGGTGGGCCAGTACAAGAACCGCGGCAAGACCCTGGTCGACGGCTTCGACGTGGATGCGCGCAGCCGCTTCTCGCTGGGTGAATGGGGCGGGCTGAACATCGGCCTGGCCGCGACCATCGCCAACCGCAACCGCTACTACATGGATGAAGAGAGCGGCTGGTACTACGGCGATGTGGTGGGCTACTACAACAACCCGCGCCTGCGTGCCACGCTCAATGCCGACTGGACCTACAAGCAGGTGACCACCAGCATGTTCGTGAACTACGTGGGCGGCACCAAGTGGGCACGCGACCGGGTGGACGAAGTGGACAACAATGCGCAGACCTGCACCGCCGGCTTCCTGGCTCTGGAAAAGAGCAAGTGTGACGGCGCACCGTCGTGGTGGACCGCCAACCTGAGCGTGACCTGGCGCCCGGACGATGCCTGGAACCTCAGCTTCACCGTCAAGAACCTGTTCGACCGCCTGCCGTTCTACGACCCCAACAGCTTCCTGGGCGATTCCAGCGATTACGCCACCATCTTCGGCCGCGGCTACAGTGTCACCGTGGGCTACAAGTTCCAGTAAACCGATCGTGTGACCTGGCGCGCCGGCTGCGGCTGGCGCGCCTTCAAGAGGAGAGTAAGAGCCATGCAACGTAGGGAATTCATTGCGGCCGGTGCCGCCATCGCCGCCAGCAGCCTGCTGCCGCAGACCCCCGCCTGGGCACGCGGGCGCAAGGTGCGCCTGGCCCTGATCGGCACCGGCATGCGTGGCCTGGTGCTGCTGAAAGAGCTGGTGCGCCGCGATGATGTGGAGGTCGTCGCCCTGTGCGACATCGAACCGATCATGCTGGGCCGCGCCATGGACATGGTGGCCAAGGCCGGCAAGCCCGCGCCGAAGACCTACGGCCAGGACCGCGACAGCAACGCGTGGAAGCGCCTGCTGGAACAGAAGGGCATCGACGGGGTGATCATCGCCACGCCTTGGGAATACCATGCGCCGATGGCGATTGCCGCCATGCAGGCCGGCGTGGCCGTGGGCTGCGAAGTGGTGGCCGGCATCACCCTGCAGGACCACTGGGATGTGCTGAAGACCCAGCTGAGCACCGGCACCCCGTACATGCTGCTGGAGAACGTCTGCTACCGCCGCGACGTGATGGCCGCGCTGCAGATGGTGCGGCAGGGCCTGTTCGGTGAACTGGTGCACCTGCAGGCCGGCTACCAGCACGACCTGCGCGGGGTGAAGTTCAATTCCGGCGATCCCAACCAGCCCTACGACAGCGGCGTGGAGTTCGGCCCCAAGGGCTGGAGCGAAGCGCGCTGGCGCACCGAACATTCGGTGCAGCGCAATGGCGAGCTCTACCCCAGCCACGGCATCGGCCCGTGCGCCATGTATACCGGCATCAACCGCGGCAACCGCTTCACCCACATCAACGCGTTCGCGACCAAGGCCCGCGGCCTGCACGACTACACCGTGGCCAAGAGTGGTGGCACCATCCATCCCAGCACGAAGGTGAAATTCAAGTTGGGTGACATCGTGACCACCACGCTGGCCTGCGAGAACGGCGAAACCATCCTGCTGCAGCACGATACCTCGCTGCCGCGCCCGTATTCGATGGGTTTCCGCGTGCAAGGCACCAAGGGCCTGTGGATGGATGTGAACCATTCGATCCATATCGAAGGCCGCAGCCCGCCGCACCAGTGGGAAGAGTTCAAGAAGTACCAGGACCAGTACGAACACCCGCTGTGGAAGCAGAATGCCGATACCGCGGCCAGTGCCGGTCACGGTGGCATGGACTGGTTCGTCATCCACGCCTTCGTGGAAGCGCTGAAAGCCAAGGCACCGATGCCGATCGACATCTACGACGCGGTGACCTGGAGCGCGATCACCCCGCTGAGCGAACAGTCCATCGCCAACGGCTTCCAGACCCTGGAATTCCCCGACTTCACCGCCGGCACCTGGAAGCAGCGCAAGCCGATCTTCGCCTTCGACGGCAACTACTGACCCGCTCTTGTAGAGTCGAGCTTGCTCGACTGCTCTGCAGGTAGCGCCGGGCCATGCCCGGCGCTGCTGCTGGCGCCTGCGCTACTCTGCACGCAGAAACCCAGGACCCCTCATCCCCATGGCATGGCAGAAGATCAGCGACCTTCCTGACCAACGATTCGTAGGCCCCTACGGCATCGAATACTGGCGAATCCACGAAGGCCAGGTCTTCCACCAGGGTCGCCTGCTGCGCAAGGCCGATGCGGCCACGTTCGAGTTCATTCCCGCCCACTACTTCATCGCGCGCGACGCGCATGCCGTCTACCACGCCTGGACCCGGCTGCCCGCCATCGACCGCGATAGTTTCCGCCAGTGCGGCGATTACTGGCTGGACAACCGCCATGTGTACTGCGAGTACGAAACATCGCTGAAAGCGCTGGCAGAAGCCGATTGCACCACCTTCCGCAGTCTGGGCGGTGCCTATGGCGCCGATGACCATGGCGGCTGGTACGGCGGCCGGCGCATGAAGCAGTGCGTGCGGGGTGACCGGCTGCAGCTTTCACCGCTTGACCCGCTGTTCGCGCTGGACGACACCCATGTCTACTGCGATGGAAAGCCGCTGCCCGGCGTGGATCGCACGCGCTGGCGCCTGCTGAACGATGGGTTCTCCCGCGACGACAGCCGTATCTACTACCTGGAACGGAAACTGCCGCGCGTGGATGCGGCGTCGTGGCGGCAACTGCAGGGCAGCTGGTCGCGGGACCACAAGCACCTGTTCCATATGTTCATGATCGAGACCGACCCGGCGCTGCGTGCGCAGCATGGTTTCAGCGATGACGCGGGGTGACGCTGCAGTCGGTTACCGCGATACCTTGATCTGGGTCAGGCGTTCCCCCGAGGCCCTGGCGTGCGGTACGCGGAACATCGCGCCGGGTTGCACGAGTTCGGCCTGCTGCATCATCTTCGGCCACCACTCCAGAAGCCGCGCTGCGCGCTCGTAGTGGTTGAACGTGCTCCATCCCTTGGCCAGCACGAACACGGTCAGACCGAGGCGTGCGATGGCCTCGCGTTCTGCAGGCTTGCGATGGTGATGATCCTGGGTGACGTGTACGCGGATGCCACGCTGGGTGGCCGCGTCGAAGAGCTCCAGGTCGGTCGTGCCAGGTTTCACGAACTGCCTTGCGTGGAAGACTTCATGTTCGTCCGCACCTGCAATGGCGTCGATGGCCCGGGCCAGCGCGGGCGGAAGATTCTCATCGATCTGCGCCTTCAAGGCGCGGCTCGATTCTCGAACTGCAGTGCTTTCTTCACTGCAGCCAGAGGCAGGTCATACAGTCGTGCCACGCGACGCTCATCGCCACCTTCGGCCTGCATTGCCTCGACAATGGCGATGGTGGGAACGCCCGATTCGGAGAGGATGGGCTGACCAAAACTGCGCTGGGGATCAAACACCACCGCGCGGGAGCCCTTCAGTGGGAACCATCGTTCGGCACGATCATCGATGCCCAGCTCAATGCCCTCACGCAGTGACGGTGCGATGACTTTGCGCATCACGTCCTGGCGCTTCACCACATCCACCAGTGCGGCATCGCCGCTGTCGCCCACCAGTTCCATGAAAATGCGGCGCCCGTCGGTCTTGAAGCTGGTGCTGGTGAAGGGATACTCCTTACCGAGCCGTTCGTTCAGTTCGACAATGGTTCGCCGCACCAGGTTGAGTGGCACGCCACAGGCGACGAACGTGCGGACGAAGCGCAGCTCGATCAGATCGCGGAAGCCAATGCCGTCGATCTCTGAATCGGCCCATTGCGACTTCCACAGGGGAGGGTGGACCTCAGGATTACCGTGCTTCCGGCCCTGGTAGCCCTTCAGCCACCGGCGCAGCTCCGACGAGCTGCCGCCAATGAAGCGCGCGGCATCGGCGTAGGAATAGAGGCCGACGCCAAGGTTGTCCTGTGCTGGCAAGGCGATACCCATGGCAGCGAGTCTACTCAATGCGAAGGGAGCAGGAGTGCAGAGCTACATTCTGCGCCCTGCCGGACGCATGAACTGAGACGGGAGACATGCGGGAGGCAAATCTGCCCGCTGCTTGGCAGGCCGTAGCCGACACGAAGATGGCGCGCCCGGAGGGATTCGAACCCCCGACCAATGGCTTCGGAAGCCACTACTCTATCCGGCTGAGCTACGGGCGCGTTGTAGAACCGCCACACCGTCGGCCAGTGCCGGGGCGGGCATCGCAGCGCCATGAAGACGGTGCGGGAGGGGCATTCTATCCAGTTTCGCCGCACAAATCTCCCCCCGGCTGCAAAGTCGGCCGCAGGGCACAGGAGTATCCTAGTGCGATGGCTGATACCCCCCTTTCCGCGCCGCATTCGGCGCCGACGCCGCGCTGGCGTCATTACTGGTCCCTGATGCGCGCTGATCGCCCGATCGGCACGCTGCTGCTGCTGTGGCCCACCTGGTGGGCGTTGTGGCTGGCCGCTGGTGGCCTGCCGCCGCTGTGGACCCTGTTCGTGTTCACCGCCGGCGTGTGGCTGACCCGCTCGGCCGGGTGTGTCATCAACGACTACGCCGACCGCTGGCTCGACCCGCACGTGGAACGCACCAAGGCCCGTCCGCTGGCCACCGGGGCGATCAGCGGCCGCGCGGCGCTGGTGCTGTTCGCGGTGCTGATGCTGGTGGCGTTCGCGCTGGTGCTGACCCTGAACGGCCTGACCATCGGCCTGAGCTTCATTGGCGTGTTCCTGGCCGCCAGCTACCCCTACCTGAAGCGCTACACCCATCTGCCGCAGGTGTACCTGGGCATGTCCTTCGGCTGGGGCATCCCCATGGCGTTTGCCGCCGTGCAGGGCGAAGTGCCCACGCTGGCGTGGTTGCTGTACGCGGGCAACATCCTGTGGTCCACCGCCTACGACACCTGGTACGCCATGGTCGACCGCGAGGACGACCTGAAAATGGGCTCGCATTCCACCGCGATCCTGTTCGGTGAACTGGACCTGGTCATCCAGGGCGTGCTGTATGCACTGTTCCTGGCCACGATGGCGCTGGTGGGCGTGCGCGGCGGCCTGGGCGGGTACTACCTGGCGGGCGTGGCGGTGGCCGCGGTGCTGGTGGCGTATGAATTCTGGATCTGCCGCAACCGCGAGCGTGGGCCGTGTTTCAAGGCCTTCCTGCACAACAACTGGGTGGGCGCGGCCTTGTTTGCGGGTATCGCCGCCGATCTGGCGCTGCGCTGACACGCGTGCCGAGGCAGTCGAGCAAGCTCGACTCTACGACCCCGCATCTGGGTGGGCGCAGCCCTGTTCGCGGGTATTGCCGCGGATCTGGCGCTGCGCTGATGGCGCCCGCCGGGCATGGCCCGGCGCTACCGGTGTGGGTTGCGCGGATGGCGCCCTGCGCCGGCTTTCGTAGAGTCGAGCTTGCTCGACTGCTCTTCGCGGCCAACCCAGGGCAGTCGAGCAAGCTCGACTCTACGACCAGACCCCGCATCCCGGTAGAGTCGAGCTTGCTCGACTGCTCTTCGCGGCCAAGCCAAGGCAGTCGAGCAAGCTCGACTCTACGACCTACGACCAATAGGTGGCTGACAGCCCGCACCCTACCGCCCAGAATCGGGCCATCGAACCTGGGAGGGTAGGCGATGGCCTCGACGGCAGCAGTACAGGACGGCTGGATGGCGCGCGCAGCGCTGCGTTCGGCCGCCTGGGCGGAAAAGTGGTTCCCCGATGCGTACGTGTTCGCGGTGCTGGGCGTAGTCATTGTCGCGCTGGCGGCACTGGGCTTCGGCTCGACCCCGCAGGCCACCGCCAGCGCCTTCGGCGATGGCTTCTGGAGCCTGATCCCCTTCACCATGCAGATGGCCTTCGTGGTCATCGGCGGCTATGCGGTGGCCACTGCCCCCGTCGTCGCCCGCTTCATCGACTTCCTGGCGCGGGTGCCGCGCACCGGCCGTGGTGCGGTGGTGTACGTGGGCCTGGTCAGCATGCTGGCCTCGCTGCTCAGCTGGGGCTTCTCGCTGGTGTTTGGCGGCCTGCTGGTGCGTGCGCTTGCCCGCCGCAGCGAACTGCGCATGGATTACCGCGCCGCAGGTGCGTCGGCCTACCTGGGCCTTGGCGCGGTGTGGGCGATGGGCCTCAGCTCGTCGGCGGCGCAGTTGCAGGCCAACCCGGCCAGCATGCCGCCGGGGCTGGTGGAAATCACCGGCGTGCTGCCGTTCACCGAAACCATCTTCCTGTGGCAGTCGATCGCGCTGACCGCGGTGCTTATCCTGGTTTCGCTGCTGATCGCCTGGCTGACCGCACCGGCTGCCGACAGTGCACGTACCGCCGAAGATTTCCCCGGCGCCGCGCAGGCCGAACCGGAACCGCTGCAGCAGCGCACCCGCCCCGGTGAATGGCTGGAATACAGCCCGCTGCTGACCGTGCTGCTCTCGCTGCTGGCCTTCGGCTGGCTGTTCAACGAATTCGCCAGCAAGCCGGTGGTCACCGCCATCGCCAACCTCAACACCTACAACTTCCTGTTCATTTCGCTGGGCCTGCTGCTGCACTGGCGGCCGCGCAGCTTCCTCAACGCGGTGGCCAAGGCGGTGCCCAGCACCACCGGCGTGCTCATCCAGTTCCCGCTGTACGGCGGCATCGCGATGATCCTCACCCATGCCGCCGGCGGTGATGGGCAGACGCTGGCGCATCGCCTGTCCAGCCTGTTCGTGCACGTGGCCAGCACCGATACCTTCGCCCTGGTGATGGGCGTGTACTCGGCCGTGCTGGGCTTTTTCGTGCCCTCCGGTGGCGGCAAGTGGATCATCGAGGCGCCGTATGTCATGCAGGCGGCCAACGAACTGAAGGCACACCTGGGCTGGGCGGTGCAGGTCTACAACGCTGCCGAAGCGCTGCCGAACCTGATCAACCCGTTCTGGATGCTGCCGCTGCTGGGCGTGCTGGGGCTGAAGGCGCGCGATATCGTGGGCTTCACCTTCATCCAGCTGCTGGTGCACATCCCGCTGGTGCTGGGCCTGCTGTGGCTGCTGGGCATGACCCTGACCTACGCGCCGCCAGTGATGCCGTAGCAAGCCCGGGGTCAGATCCCTGCCGCAGGCGGGGCTCTGACCCCAACAACCCCCCGTAGAGTCGAGCCTGCTCGACTGCTTTGCGATCCTGCCCTTGTAGAGTCGAGCTTGCTCGACTGCTTTGCGATCTTGCCGTTGTAGAGTCGAGCTTGCTCGACTGCTTTACGCGAGCAAGCCACAGCAGTCGAGCAAGCTCGACTCTACGACCGCGCCGCTTGCTTCTCGATCTCGGCCTTGCGCAGCAGGAAGCGCTGCACCTTGCCGCTGGGTGTCTTCGGTACCTGCGCCACGAACTCCACCTGGCGCGGGTAGGCGTGGGCAGACAGGCGCGAACGCACGTGCTGCTGCAGCTCCGTGGCCAGCCCTTCATCGCCGCTGTGGCCATCGCGCAGGATCACGAACGCCTTCACGATCTCGGTGCGCTCCGGATCGGGCACGCCGATCACCGCGGCCTCGGCTACCGCGGCGTGTTCCATCAGCACGCTCTCCACGTCGAACGGCCCGATGCGGTAGCCCGACGAGGTGATCAGATCATCAGAGCGGCCGATGAAACTGATCGAGCCATCATCCTCCCACTCCACCGAATCGCCCGTGCGGTACCAGCCATCGCGCAGCGCGGGCGTCTCGGCGCCGTAGTAGCCGGTGAACCAGAGAATGGGCGACTGCTGCACATCCACCGCCAGGATGCCCGGCGTGCGCGGCGGCAGTACGTTGTCGTGCTCATCCAGCACCGCCACCCGGTAACCGGGCATGGCGAAGCCGGAAGAACCGGGCCGCACCGCGTGGGCCAGCGCGTGGTGGTTGTTCACCACCATGCCGGTTTCGGTCTGCCCATAGTGGTCCAGCACCGTGGTGCCCAGGTGTTCGCGGAACCAGCGGGCGATTTCCGGATTCAGTGGCTCGCCCGCGCTGCTGACCACCCGCAGCTGCCCCTTGATGCCGGCGCTGGCCGCAGGGCCGGCACCGATGATCTGCCGGTAGGCGGTGGGCGAGCCCGCCAGGTTGGTTACTCCCAACTGCTGGATGATCTGGTTCAGCCCGGCCACGCTGAAGCCGGCTTCGCTGAAGGTGGTGGCATGGCCCAGCAGCAGCGGGCCGGTGACCCCGTAGTACAGGCCGTAGGCCCAACCGGGATCGGCAATGTTCCAGAACACATCGTCGGCGCGCAGATCCACCGCCAGTTCCATGTAACTGGCAAAGGCCAGCAAGGCGCGCAGCGGCACCGGCACGCCCTTGGGGCTGCCGGTGGTGCCCGACGTGGACAGCAGGGCCATCAGTTCGTCACCGCGCAGCATCACCGGGGCCCGCTCGGCCGGTGCCTGGTACGTGCGCGCCCGCCAGTCGATATCGCCGTCGGCCACGCGCAGCCCGGTGCCGGCGATGGTGGCTACGGTAGGGCAGCCGCCCACCCCGTCCAGCTTGCTGCGGTTGGCCAGGTCGGTCACCACCAGCCCAGTGCGCCCGGTGGCCAGCCGCGTTTCAATGGCCTTGGGCCCGAACGCGGTGAACAGCGGCTGATAGATTGCGCCCAACCGCCAGGTGCCCAGGATCACCGCCAGCAGATCGGGCGTGCGCGGCAGCAGGCCGGCCACCACATCGCCACGGGCAATGCCAGCCTCGGCCAGTACGTTCGCGGCGCGCGCAGCGGCTTCGCGCAGGTGTTCGAAGGTGTAGGTGTGCAGGTGCCCCTGCGCATCCACCCAGCGCAGCGCGGTGGCATTGCGCCCGCAGTGGCGGTCGCAGCATTCCACGCAGGCATTCACACCGGTCTGCAGATCGCCCTGCAGTCGCGCTTCCCACTGCGCCAGATCGAAGTCGGCCAGGGCCTGGTCGTAGGAAGGCCGTGCTGTGCTGTCGGGGGCCATGCGTGTCTCCGCCAAGGGTCTTCCCGACGATAGGCGCGGCCGGGGGCGGCTGCAAATCGGACCAAAGGCGTAGGCGGTCAGCCGGCGTCGTCTTCGCCGAAGCGCACGCCGTTGAAGGTATGCGTGCAGCAGGTGCACGAGGGCAGCATGTCCTTCGCCGTCAGCGCCGGTGCCACCCGCTGCAGCAGACCGGCCTCATCCACGTACAGCCCGCTGAAGTACGAGGCCTCGCCCACGCGCACCTGGTCGCGGCGCGGGGCATTGCCGGTGGCCGCGATCCAGGCGATGGGTTCGGGCGTATCCAGCCGCGCGCAGGCTTCCGAATGCACCTGCACCCAGGGCTGGCCCACCTTGGACAGCAGGAAGCGGAACAGCGGTGTGTAATCGCGGCCGTGGCGGTGCCCGCCATGCATCGAACCGCGCGTGGCCTCGCTGGCCAGCGTGCCTTTGCGATGGCGCTCGTGGCGGTACTCGCCGCCGTGCTCGCCGTGGCGGCTGTTGCGTGCCCGTGCGTTTACCCGGCGGAACAGCGGGGCGGAACGGTCCATCGTTCACTCGGTGTAGAGAAGGGCATCGATTGTCGGGCGGCCCCGCGCAGCCAGCAAGCGCCGGCCCACCTTAATGGGCGCGGCACGCGGCCGGCATAAGCACATGCGCAACCCGCATGAATCCTTCATGCGCTTGCGGCACAAGGGCCTGCGCGTGTTCATTCACCGCCGTGCACGCGCCCGTAGCCGCGCTGCAACGCGTGGTTAACCTTCGGCTGAAGACCATGCGCACGTCCACCGCATTCCGCGCGTGGCATTTGGAGATCGGACATGGCACAGCAGAACCAGAACCCGAACCAGAAGCAGCAGGGCCAGCAGAACCAGCAGGATCAGCAGCAGGGGCGTGGCCGCGACCAGCAGCAGCAACAGCAGCAGGAACAGCAGCAGCGCAACCAGCGCAACCAGCAGCAGGGCGGCCATGACGAAGAAGAATGACCCGCGTGCAGCCCACGCGTGAACGGTGAAGCCCCGCCTGGTGCGGGGCTTCGCTTGTTACAACGGGCGTGTTTACAGCAGGCGTGTTTACAGCACGCCTATACGCTGCAGCGCGGGGGTGGCCGCCATGTCGTTGGGGTTGGTGCCGGGAAGATCCTGCGGCACCGCCATGCCCATGCCGGCATACAGATCCACCCAGTGCTGGGAAATCTGCCCGGTCTTTGGATTGCGGAAGTTCATCGGCTGCAGCGCGAACACATGGTGGGTGCGGAACGCGCGCTCGATGAAATCCGAACAGTAGTAGCTGTCCTCGTTCAACACATAGGCCGTGTTGTACGGCTTGCCCAACATGGTGCGCGCCGTGGCGATGGCATCGGCCAGCACCTGCGGCGGCGCCGCGCGCAGGCGGTACACCACGATCTGCCGCTGCTTGTCCCGCGCATCCTGGCGGAATTCCGCCAGCGTCTGCTGCCGCGAACCCTTTTCATCGGCGTGCAGCACCTGCAGTTGACCCGGCCCATCGGCCACCAGGGCCACGTGGTCGAAGCGGGTGCCGCCTTCGCGCGCGGTGGCATCATCAATGGCGGCGCTCAGGCCGGTCTGGCCGGCACTGACGAACAGCAGATCGCCGGGCCGTGCCTCCACGGCCAGCGCAACGGACGGCCACAGCGCGGGCAGCAACAGGCCAATCAACAGGAACAGGGCGCGCATGTCAGGGCCGGGGTCGGGAAAAACGCGATTGTACGGCGCAGGGTAGGATGGTGCGACCGAACCGGAATCAGGATGATCCCATGCGCTGCCGCCGTTCCCTTGTGCTGCTGGCCCCTGTCTTCAGTCTTGCCCTGGCCGCCTGCACCCAGGCCCCGCAGGCTTCGCAGCCGCAGCCCGCAGAAGCGGCGGCCGCTGCTGCACAGGCCGCCGCACCGGCAGCCGCCACGCCCGCCGCTACGCCCGCGGCACCGGCCTGCCCGCACGAGCAGTTCGATACCTTCCTGAAGCACTTCGGCAATGAGATCGCGCTGCAGGAAACGGCCACTGCCGATCCGCTGCGCGACAGCTACGTCGATGCCGGTGCCGAACCCGAGCCGAAGACCGTGGAAAAGCAGCTGCCGCTGGTCGAGGTGGAATGGCCGGTGATGCCGGATCCGGCCACGCTGGCCGGCCGTGGCCGCGAGATGACCGTCACCGCGCAGGCCGACGGCCAGATGCAGGTGCTGATGCGCACCCCCGATACCAGCGACCAGCAGGTCTACACCTTCGCCCGCACCCCGTGCTGGACGCTGGTGAGCCGGGCCGATGAATCGATCTGAGCCGGTGCGGAGGTCGGTGCATCTGGTGCGCGGCCTGCTGATGCTCCTGCTGCTATGGCCCGTGCTGGCCTGGGCGCAGGTGCAGGTGCCGCCGCTGGATGGCCCGGTGGTTGACCCGGCCGGTGCACTGCGCCCGGCCACCCGTGCCGCATTGGAACAGCAGGCGCGCGCGCTGCAGGCCCGCAAGGGCGGCGCGCAACTGCAGGTGCTGTTGGTGGGCAGTACCGGCCAGGAAAGCATCGAGGCCTACGCGCAACGGGTGTTCGACCAGTGGCAGCTGGGTCGCAAAGGCGTGGATGACGGCGTGCTGCTGCTGGTGGCCGTGCAGGACCGGCACGTGCGCATCCAGCCCGGCTATGGGCTGGAAGGCGCCATTCCCGATGTCTACGCCAAGCGCATCATCGAAGAAGCTATCCTGCCGCGTTTCCGCGAAGGCGATCTGGACCAGGGCGTGCTGGACGGCAGCGCGCTGCTGGCGGGGCTGGTGGATGGCGAGCCGCTGCCACCGCCACGCAGCAACCATCTGCTGGATCTGGCCTGGCAGGGCATGGATACGATCCTGCTGCTGGCGTTGATGGCCGGGTTCGCGCTGGGCCGCTGGCAGGGGCGCGGGGCAGCCGTGCCGGTGCGACGGTGGTGGTACCGCCCGCTGCACTGGCTGGCGCTGATCGCGCTGGCCGGGCTGGCGACCGCGGTGTGGGCGCCGCGGCAGATTGTGCCGATGCTGTTCTTGCTGGCAATGGCCGTGCCACTGGCGTGGGTTTGCGGGCACCGGTGGCGGCGCAGCTCGTCGCTGCGGCGCACGCTGTGGGGCCTGCTGGTCGCCAGCATCGGTATCAGCGTGGCCGTGCTCGCCACGCGCGGGGTGTTCCCCGGGCTGTTCGTGCATGTGGCCCTGTACTTCCTGGCAGGCATCGCCGCGGTGGTGCTGTGGTTCCCGCTGACCCTGGCGCGTGACCGTTGGCAGGAAAGCCGGCGTGGTTTCGCCCTGCGTGTGCTGCTGCTCGGCACGGTGATGGGCGCGGGCCTGGTGTGGACGCTGCTGCAGCCGGACCGGCTGGATGCCGAAGCGCTGCTGCTGGTATTCGGCGCCGTGGGCTACATGGGCTGGGCCGTGGCCATGCTGGTGGGCACCGGCACACGCGGTGACGACGATGATGACGACCGCCGCGGTGGCTGGGGGAGTTCGTCGTCCAGTTCGTCCTCGTCCAGCGACTGGAGCGGTGGTGGTGGGCGCAGTGGCGGCGGTGGTGCCTCGGGTAGCTGGTAGATCAGACGGTGTGCACGCGCCATCCGCGCGCGTCGTCATGCAGTTCGCCGCTGCCGGCCACCCCACCGATCTGCAGCACCAGGCCCTGTGCATTAGGCAGGTCTTTCTGCTCGGGGAACCAACGGCGGTCGGCGGCCACCACGATCAACAGGCCCTCATCGTCGCCCATCGGCGCGAACTGCGCCGACGGCGCACTGAGCGGTTGCAGGCCGAAACGCGCACTGGCGGCGGCGCGTACCGCATCCACATCATCGCTGGGCAGGCCGACTTCGCTCAGACACTGCAGTTCACTACCGTGGAAGGCGCCGGTATGCGTGCCAGCCGGCAGGCGATTGCGCCCGATCAGCTCCAGGATCAGCCCGTCGGGTCCGGTGAAATACACCGACTGCGACTGCCAATTGCTTTCCAGCGCGAAGTAGTCGATGCCCTCGGGACTGCGCTGCAGCGGCGTACGTTCGCGCAGCCACGCCATCGCTTCGGCGAAGCGGTTGTCGGGCACGTTGAAGGCCAGGTGCACGCCACCCGTCGCGTGGGCACCCGCCGGTTGCAAGTCGATCGTGCTCCAGCCGATATGCACATGGTGGCCGACCACGCGCTGCTGCAGCACATCGCGGAAATAGTCCGCCACGGTTTCGACGTTCGACACCGGCAGGGTGAGATGCAGCAGGCGCATGCGTGATCCTCCATGAAGCACTGGGGCG
Organism: Stenotrophomonas sp. SAU14A_NAIMI4_8; assembly: GCF_003086695.1. Classification (NCBI taxonomy): domain Bacteria; kingdom Pseudomonadati; phylum Pseudomonadota; class Gammaproteobacteria; order Lysobacterales; family Lysobacteraceae; genus Stenotrophomonas; species Stenotrophomonas sp. SAU14A_NAIMI4_8. The sequence goes on along the minus strand of NZ_CP025999.1, from coordinate 4,196,389 downwards.
AGTGTAGCGCCGCGCACCTTTCGCCAGCGTCATCGCCCGCGCAACGAATCGTTACGCCGCCACCGCACGTTCTGGTGGGTGCCAACCTTGGTTAGCACTCTCCGTCCACAACCGCGCCCCGCCGCACGCTCTGGTAGGTGCCAACCTTGGTTGGCACTGGCCGTCCGCAGCCACCCGTTGCGACAGGGGCTTGCACTGGCGGCCACAACCGCAACAATGCACCGCTCAAGGACGTCTACAGGAGAAGCGCATGCAGGGTCTTATGGCAGAACACCGCGCCGCGGGTGAAACCGCATGGCCATGATCCTGGCGCTGGTGCTGCTGGCGCCGCTGCTGCCATTGGCCCTGCTGGTGCTGATGTGGCGGCGTGCGCCGCGCTGGCAGGGCAACCCGTGGTTGTATCGGGCGGGCTTCGCCTTCCTGGCCGCGCTGCTGTCACCCACGCTGCTGATGGCCGGCCACGGCGGCCTGCCGTGCCCCACCTTCGGCGGCCTGATACTGGTGTTCATGCGGCTGGAATGGATTGGCGACCTGCACCTGAACCTGATCGCGTTCGGCAGCAACGATGCCGCGATCCTGTCCGCACCGTTCCTGGTGGTGTTCACCGCCGCCCTGTTCATCCCGCTGCGCACCGCCCGCCGCGCCAGCCTCACGTTCGATTGATCGCGCCCCCATCGGGCGCCCATTAGCCTGGTAGGTGCCAACCTTGGTTGGCACGAACCGTCAGCGCCGCACATTCGGCCTGCCCCTGAAGGACTACAGATGGTCAGCAAAGACCCAACGAGCGAAGGCCCCGTGAATGCGGCATTCCGCCCCGTCCTGACTTGGATGGTCAACGAAATCGCGGCCGGCCGCCCGCCGCAGACGGCAAACGTGTACCTGCGCACCGCCGATACGTGGGAGGCCATCACCGGCATCCTTCAGGACTACGGCGAAACCCTGGTGCCGCTGCCGGAGACGAGCTGGGAATCCTCGGTGTGCCAGTGGTATGGGAAGCACTGGCAGGTCCTGGTCGATCTGTACACGGAGGGAGAGGGGCGAAGCGATCTGGTGATGCATGTCGACATCACCGAAGCCGAAGGCGGCTTCGCGTACACCCTGCACCTGGTCTATGTTCCCTGATCACACGCAGCCGTAGAGTCGAGCTTGCTCGACTGCTCCGGCCCTTCGTAGAGTCGAGCTTGCTCGACTGCCGTAGCCAAGAGCAGTCGAGCAACCTCGACTCTACCAAAGCCAAGCAGCCACGCATCGCCCGGTATTCCAAGCCAAGCAGCCACGCAGCGCCCGGCATTCCAAGCCAAGCAGTCCCGCAGCGCCCGGCATTCCAACCCAAGCAGTCCTGCATCGCCGGCATTCCAAGCCAAGCAGTCCTGCATCGCCCGGCATTCCAAGCCAAGCAGTCCTGCAGCGCCCGGCATTCCAAGCCAAGCAGCCACGCAGCGCCCGGCATGCCAAGGCCAAGCAGCCCCGCACCGCCCGGCTCGGCCCATGCACGCATGGCGTGGATCTACCGGTGTGCGCCGGGCGTGTCCCGGCACATCCATCCAAGCGCGGCGTGGCCCCAGCCGCCATCATCGCGTTGCCTCCCGGCCGCTTGTGCTACTACGGCCCGTGCAGTCCTTCCCCCTTCGGAGCACGACCATGGTCAACCCCGTCGCCCAGGCCCATCGCGGCCCGGGCACCACGCTTTTCAGCCTGCTGAATCCCATACCGTTCGGCTTCTTCGTTGCCGCGCTGATCTTCGACATCCTCTACCTCAACACCGCCGAGGTGATGTGGGGCAAGTCCGCCGCCTGGCTGATCACCTTCGGCCTGCTGATCGCCATCATTCCGCGCCTGATCAACCTGTTCGCGGTGTGGCGCCGCAACGGCACCGCCACCGGCGTGGACCGTGTGGATTTCGTGCTGAACCTGCTGGCCATCGTGCTGGCCATCTGGAACGCCTTCGTGCACAGCCGCGACGCCTATGCGGTGGCCGTGCCGGGCACCGTGCTGTCCGCGCTGACCGTGGCCCTGATCGCGATCGGCTACATCCTGTTGTCACTGCAGGCCCCGGTGCTGCAGGGAGGTCGTCATGGCTGAGCGCATCCTGCCCACGCTGGGCATCCTTTCCCTGGCCGTCATGCTCGCCGCCTGCGCCGGCAAAGCCGAATACCACCCGGCCGACCAGTCCGGTCCGCAGCCGCCGCTGCCCAAGCCGGCCAACTTCCTCATGCCGCCCATGCAGGTGCCCAAGGGCGTGGGTTGGGCCGAAGGCCAGGCGCCGGCCGTGGCCGAAGGCCTGAAGATCGAGCGCATTGCCGCCAACCTGCAGCACCCGCGCCGCCTGCTGACCCTGCCCAATGGCGATGTGCTGGTGGTGGAAGGCAATGGCCCCGGCGAAGAACCGGTCACCACGCCCAAGCAGTGGATTGCCGGCAAGGTGAAGGCGCGCTCGGGCAAGGCCGGCAAGGGCGGCAACCGGGTCACCCTGCTGCGGCGCACGCCGGGCACCGATACCTGGACCCAGCACGTCTACATCGAAGGCCTGCATTCGCCGTTCGGCATCCAGTTGATCGGCAACACGCTGTACGTGGCCAACACCGGCAACATCATGCAGTACCAGTACGTGCCGGGCGCCACCCGCATGGCCGACAAGGGCCGCGAGTTCACCGATCTGCCCAGCACCATCAACCACCACTGGACCAAGGAACTGCTGGCCAGCCGTGATGGCAGCAAGCTGTACGTGGGCGTGGGGTCCAACAGCAACATCACCGAAAATGGCCTGGCCGTGGAATACCGCCGCGCCGTGGTGCTGGAAGTGGACGTGGCCACCCGTGGCAGCCGCATCTACGCATCGGGCATCCGCAACCCCACCGGCCTGGACTGGGAACCGAGCACCGGCGCGCTGTGGGCGGTGGCCAACGAGCGCGATGAAATCGGCGCCGACCTGGTGCCCGATTACCTGACCTCGGTGAAGGAAGATGGCTTCTACGGCTGGCCCTACAGCTACTACGGTCAGCACGTGGACGAACGCGTGCAACCGCAGCGGCCCGATCTGGTGGCCAAGGCGATCAAGCCCGACTACGCCATCGGCTCGCACGTAGCACCGCTGGGCCTGCTGTTCTACACCGGCCAGTCGCTGCCCGCGAAGTACCACGGCGGCGCCTTCATCGGCGAACACGGCAGCTGGGACCGTTCACCGCTGAGCGGCTACGAAGTGGTGTACGTACCGTTCAAGGACGGCAAGCCGACCGGCCGCCCGCAACCGGTGGTGACCGGGTTTGCATCGAAGGATGAAAAGACCCTGATGGGCGCCCCGGTGGGCATGGCGATGGACGCCGACGGCGCCCTGCTGGTGGCGGATGACGTAGGCGACGTCGTCTGGCGGGTCTCGGCAAAGTAACGGAATTGTAGAGTCGAGCCATGCTCGACTGCTTTGGCCGTGGCTGTGGCCGTGGCTGTGGCTGTGGCTGTGGCCGTGGCTGTGGCTGTGGCTGTGGCTGTGGCTGTGGCTGTGGCTCTGGCTCTGGCTGTGGCTGTGGCTGTGGCTGTGGCTGTGGCTCTGGCTGTGGCCGTGGCTCTGGCTGTGGCTCTGGCTGTGGCTCTCGCTCTGGCTCTGGCTCTGGCTCTGGCTCTGGCGTTTGTAGAGTCGAGCTTGCTCGACTGCTTCTGCCAACAGCAGTCGAGCAAGCTCGACTCTACGAAAAGCGAAAGGCGAAGCGCAGCCAAGCATGGCTTGGCTCTACAGCTCGGCGGTGCTTCCGCGCAGCCCGCTGAACACCGATTCGGCGGCAAACCCTACGCCACCGAGCAGTACGCCGAAGTACACCATCGTGGCCACCACGAAGGCATAGCCGGCCGCCACCGCAGCGCCATCGCGCTGGATGAAGCCGATGGCAAACGACATCAGTGCCAGCGCGGGCAGCGTATTGCTGAAGGGAATCGGCCCGGCCGGGGCCATGAGCAGCAGCGTGGCCACCACCAGCGCCACGTTGTTCACGCGCATCATCTTCTTCGAGCGCACCATCACCGCCAGCCGCATCGGCTGCGACAGGCGCTCCATGCGATGCACCCACTTCAGGGCCCGGCCCAGATTGGCGCGCAGCTTTTCAGTGGCCACTTCCTTCTGCGCCAGGCGCTGCGGCACCCACAGCGGCCGGTCGCGCACGCGGCTCAGGCCAATCAACAGAATGGACGCACCAAACACCGTGCTCAGGCCGGGAATGGATACCGGAATCAGGAAAATGGCCGACAGCAGGATCACGATCAACATCAGCCCCTCATCGCCCAGGGCCTGCAGCAGGGTGCCCACGCGGATGTGCTGGCCGGGCAGGCCGTCAATCAGGTCTTCAATCTGCTGTGCCAGCGGGGCGGTGTCGGTGGCCTCGGGGGCGCGGTAGGTCATGCGTCTGGATCTCCAGGGTAGGGCGGTCAGGGGGCCGTCCTGCGGTGGGGCGCACAGGCTTGCCGAGTATGGCCGCCAACGGCTGCGCGCGGCTGAACCGCACATGAGAACGGCAGCCGCCGCCGGCCTGGCCTAAAATGGAGGGCCCCGCGCTGGAAATGAAACTGATGGACATGGGCCGCAGGCAATCGACCATCCAACTGGTCGCCATCGATATGGATGGCACCCTGCTGGACCCGGCGCACAAGCTGACCGCGCGCGCCAAGCAGGCCATTGCACAGGCGCGCGCGCTGGGCGTGCATATCGTGCTGACCAGCGGCCGCCCGGTGTCCGGGCTGGCGCCGTTCCTGCAGGAACTGGGCATCACCGGCAATGACGATTACTGCATTGCCTGCAACGGCGGCCTGGTGCAGCGCATCGGCACGCGCGAAACAGTGGTGGAGTTCCCGCTCAGCTTCGATGACTTCGTGTACTGCGAACAGGTTTCGCGGCAGCTGGGCGTGCATTTCCAGGCGCTGGACGGCCAGCGGCTGTACACCACCAACCAGGACATCAGCCGCTACACCGTCATCGATTCGCACCTGTCCCACGTGCCGCTGTCGTACCGCCGCGTGCAGGACATGGAGCCGTCAATGTCCTTCATCAAACTGATGATGATCGACGAACCCGACGTGCTGGATGCAGCCATTACCCGCCTGCCGGCCGAACTGACCGAACGCTTCGCCGTGTTGAAGAGCGCACCGTTCTTCCTGGAAGTGTTCGACCACCGCGCTGGCAAGGGGCCCAGCCTGCAGCGCCTGGCCGAACACCTGGGCATCGACCGCGCCAACGTGATGGCCATTGGCGATCAGGAAAACGACCTGACCATGCTGCAGTTCGCCGGCACCAGCGTGGCCATGGGCAACGCCATCGACGCAGTGAAGGCGGTGGCGCGTTTTGAAACCGCACCGAACACCGACGAAGGCGTGGCCCGCGCGATCGAGCGCTTCGTGCTGCAGTAACCACGCGCCCCGGCTCTGGTAGGTGCCAACCTTGGTTGGCACATGGCCCGGGGTCAGATCCCTTCCGCAGGAAGGGCTCTGACCCCACGGGCAATGTTCCCGGTACCTAAAAGCATGCCAACCAAGGTTGGCATCTACCAGATCGCGGGGCCGGCAGTAGATCCACGCCATGCGTGGATGCCCTTCGCAACCGGGGTCAGAGCCCTTTGCTCCGCAAAGGGATCCGACCCCTTTACGCGTCGCCACCAACCACGCGGCTATCCCCGCGTATATCGCCGCTGTACCACGGCGCGATGGCAACCGCGGGCCACCGATGCAAGAATTTCGCACGTCGAAATCACGCCCTTGAACCCCGCCGCAGATGATCGTCCTTCTCTGCAGCTGACAGGCGCGCACAGCGCCTGAACTCCCAAACGCAACCGCACCGCCAGTCAGGTCGCCGCTCATCGCGCCGCACCGTGCTGGGCGTGCGCCTGCGCCATGTTCCCAACGCAGCTGGATTCGCCCATGAACACGCCACCCACGCAGCGCCTTGCGCTCGCCATCGCCCTGTCCATTGCTTCGTCGGCCCGTGCCATCGAAGCCCACGACACCACCCACGACACCCCGGTCACCCTCAATGCTCTGCAGGTGATCGCCACGCCCCGCGGCGCCGCCACTGCACCCACGCAGGTGGTCGGCCCCAACCGCTACATCATCAACGCCACCGACCTCGATGCCATGGTGACCGGCAACAACGGCCTGGCCATGCTCAAGCAGGTGCCCGGTGCCAGCTACACCGCCACCGACGGCCTGGGTCTGGATATTTCCGCCACCAGCCTGTTCGTGCGTGGCTTCCGCATGAATGAAATGGGCATCACCTTCGAAGGCGTGCCATTGAACGACAGCGGCTTCCTCTCGCTGACCGGTACGAGCGTGGTGAACGTAGGCGTGCCCGATGGCATCGGTGCCATCACCGTCAGCCCGGGTGGTGCGCCGGTGCACGTGTTTTCCAGCAGCGCCAACGGCGGCAGCCTGGAATACCGCCTGCGCGATCTGCAGGACAGCCCCAGCCTGCGGGTGAAGCAGGGCGTGGGCAGCAACCGCACCTTCGTTACCACGGTTTCCGCGCAGAGCGGGCAACTGGGTGAACACGGCCCCAAGCTGTGGACCTGCAGCGTGTGTCGGCCGACAAGTACCAGGGCGCCGGCACGCAGGATTTCCTGCGCGGCAATCTGAAGGCACAGCAGGACGTGGCCTGGGGTGACGTCACCCTGTTCGTGTCAGACAGCAGGGCCAAGGTCTGGGGCTACAACAACATTTCCTTCGACATGATCCGCAAGCTGGGCTGGAAGGCCGACAGCTTCTACCCGGATTACGCCTGGGCATACCACGTGGCCTCGCCGGAAAACGCGGAAGCATCCTGCGGCGCCTATACCTGCGGCGAACTGTCCGAACTGATTCCCTACGACACCGGCCAGATCACCCGCGACCGCATCGCGTCCATCAACCACCGTTTCCAGATCACCCCGGCACTCAGCGGCAACGTGCAGCTGTACAACGCCAACAGCCATACCCAGGCCACCCTGACCGACCCCACCGTGCCTTCCCCCAACGGCGCGCCGTTCTCCGAGCAGGTACAGACCCCGCGCGTGAACCGCCTGGGGGGCATGGCCAATCTGCAGCTCGAAGCCGGCGCACACACGTTCACCGCCGGCGTCTGGCAGGAAAAGAGCAAGGCCGCGGCCCGCACCGACTGGTACCAGCAGCCGCTGCTGGGGCAGGGCGCACCGCTGAAGGCGACCGGCCCGTTCGATGTGTACGGCCCCGCGTTCCAGACCGACAACGCCTCGCGCTGGGTCACCCGTTCGCGGCAGCTCTATCTGCACGATGACATCGCGCTGCGCGACACCTTGAGGCTGGGCGTGGGATTCAAGGCGGTGGATTTCCGCACCGAAGGCGGTGGCCTGGGTGACGCCCCGGACCGCCCGGTGTACGGCGCGCTGCGCGCCAAGAGCAACTTCCTGCCGCATGTCTCGCTGTTCTGGAGCCCCAGCGCAGCAACCGACGCGTTCATCGATCTGGCCAGCGGCATGAACGGCTACCGCGTGGCCCAGCGCGGCAACATCGGCTACGCCGCCTCGGCATGGACCGTGACCGACCAGGAAGAATTCGACCGCATTGCTGGCAGCCTGCGGCCGGAAAAGAACTGGAACCTGACCGTGGGCGCCACCCATCGCTTCGAGCGGCTCACGCTCACCGGCGATGTGTTCTACAGCGATATCCGCAACCGCCTGCTGTCTGCGGCCGTCGGCACCCAGTTCGCGCAGATCAACACCGTGCGGCTGATGCCGAAGATGCACGTGATCGGGGCGAACCTGGGCATCACCGCCGATCTGGGCGACCACCTGCAGTTCTACCAGGGCGTGGCCGTGGCCCGTTCGTACTACGACAGCGATTTCGTAGTGGGCGATACCGTGTACCCGATCAAGGGCAACGCGCAGCCTGGTTACCCGCAGGTATCGCTGGTAAGCGATCTGTCCGCGCACTTTGGTGACTGGCGCGTGGGTGCCACCAGCACCTCGTACCTGCGCCAGCCTTTCACGTACGAAAACGATATCCGCGTGCCCACGTTCTGGCAGGTGAACACCTATGCCGCCTACACGCTGGGGCAGGGCAGCGTGCTGCCCGGTCTGGAACTGCGCGTGGACATCAGCAACCTGTTCAACCGCAACAACATCGGCACCGCCACCATCGCCGGCTCGTCGTTCTCGGGCGATTACCAGACCCTGCAGCGCAGCGCCCCCCGGCAGGTGATGTTCAGCACCGCCATCGCGTTCTGAGCAGACGGGGTCAGATCCCTCCGCGAACGCGGAGGGCTCTGCCCCCCCCAAGCGTCGAATCGCGGGCAGTAGATCCACGCCATGCGTGGATGCTCTTCGCAACCGGGGTCAGAGCCCTTTGCTCCGCAAAGGGATCCGACCCCTCACGCGTCGAATCGCGGGCGGTAGATCCACGCCATGCGTGGATGCTCTTCGCAACCGGGGTCGACCGGGGTCAGAGCCCTTTGCTCCGCAAAGGGATCCGACCCCTCAAGCGATCGGGCGCAGCTACGCAAGGTTCCCACAATGTTGCCGGCGCATGCTGTCCGCATGGCCCAGCCCGACCCCGTGTTCCTACCCACCCGCCCGCGCGCCCACGGACGCCCGCGTCCGGTGCCTTATGCGGCCCCGCAGGTCGATCTGCAGACCGAATACCAGTTCTGGCAGGCCTACGAGCGCCTGGTGCGGCCCTTGCCCGGCGGCGGCCTGCGCCTGGCCTGGCTGGTGTTCCAGCAGGTCTACCGCGCCCGCCAGCGCCACCCCCACGACAGCCACGCCAACGCCCTGGGCCGCGTGCTGTTCGGCAGCAACATGACCGCCGAACGCGCCGCAGAACTGCAGGACTTATACGGCCTGGTCAGCCGCCGCCTGGCCGCGCTCGCCAGCCGGGGCGCCACCCGGGGTCAGATCCCTTTTCGCAGAAAAGGGCTCTGACCCCGAAGCGCCGACATCCACCCCAAACACACACCGCGCATCATCCGGCACCCCTCGCTGCATACGCAGAATCCGCGCCTGCACCCACGACGGCTCGACAGCCCCCACCACATCACCCGGCGCAATCCCCAGCCATCGTTGGAAACGCCGATGCAGCTGAGCGATATCCGGTGCCCGCCACAGCGCATCGGCGGGCATGCGGATCAGCACCAGCGGCGGGGCATTCTGCACATCCATCACCACCACGCCCCTGCAGCGCACCTGGAAAGCCGCAGCGTCACCATCCTCGGTATGGAAGTCGAACCCCTGCCGGCCCTTCGCCGTGGCCAGGCCGCGTGCATCGCCTTCCAGCAGCGAGTAATCGAAATCCTGCAAGGTGGTGTAGGCGTGCACCTGGTCCTCGGGCGGCGCGGGCCACTGCCACCACACCGTGGCCGCCACCACGCCGCACGCGGCCACCGCAGCAAGCAGGCGCGTCCTCATTGCGGCCGCACCCGCTCCTGGATGAAGCTGTTCAACGCCAGCGCTGCCATCGCCAGACCTTCCATCACGCGGTCGCCCACGTATTGGTCAGGATCTCCGTTCTGGCGTGCGCGCTCGGCGGCCAACAGCAGTTGTTGCACCACGCGCTGCCCGGCCAGGGCGCAGTCGGCGTCGCACAGGGCGATCTGCCGGCTGCGCAGCGGGTGGCGTTCCGGCCACGGCTGGCCGTCAGCGGCAACGCCGCCGTCCACGCTGCGCAGGATGGCCAGCAGGCTGGTGGGGTCCGGGGCGGGTTCGGCCGCTTCCTGGATGGGGCGCGGGGGAGGGCAGTGCGGTGTGGTCATGGCAGGCTCCGTGCAAGCAGGCAGAAGCCGCCACCGATGAAGGTGGCGGACGATGCGTGGCTCGAAAACCGGGTGTTTGGACAATACCGGCGGGTACAAGACCCCCACGCACCGCCCGCCATAGCCGGCAGACGGATTGCCAGCCGGCACCACGCTGGGTGGTGCCGGCTGACAAGCGTAAACAACATCCAAACACCACGGGTTTTCGACGCCCGGCCACCCGTTGTCGGTGGCGGTACCAGAGATGCCTGATGTTGTTTGGAATGACAAGGGGTTGGGGTCGATGACGCCAACACCAGAGACGCTTTTGGCATTGTCGCACACGGTGCCATGGCCGATAGCCCTTGCGCGGAGGTGTAAATGCACTCCGTAAGCGAATACGGAAGTGTCGCTCCTACATCACACCGATGATGCCAAATGCGACAAGGAAGTTTGCATGTAAGTTGCTTGCTTCCATGGAGGCACTCGCGCGCCTTCGATGCCCGCTCCGATGGCTACTAAGTTCCCCTGCATCTCCGCCAGTAAAGAGAGTAGACAAGCTGCTAAGCTCTGCTAAAGATAACTGAATAGGTAGGGGGCGGAGTGGCTTGGTACGACATAGGCGACCTTTTGATGAAGGTCCCGCTTGAAGAAGTCATCAGTCGTCTTGGCATGAAGGCTGAGCGGCGCGGTCACCAACTGCGTGCCCTGTGCCCGTTCCATCAAGACTCTCGACCATCACTCAACATTTATCCCCCGGAAAAGGGGGCGCCTGCGCACTTCCACTGCTTCTCATGTGGGGCGCACGGCAACGCCATTGACCTTGTGAAAGAGGTAAATGGATACGATTTCTCAGAAAGTGTAGATTGGCTTGCACGAAATTTCGGCATTCAGCCGGCGCGCGGAGATTCACAGGGCCGCGAAAGACAGGTGCGGAAATTATCGGCACTAGACTTCGCTCTGAGGCAATTTGAGGCTGGCCACGACGCTGCAAGATTTCGAAATTGGTGTTCTAGTCGCGGATTCGATCATGATTTTCTTAAAGAGAAAGGATTGCGATTAGTAGGTGCGCCGGTCCTGGTTCCGGCGCTTCAAAAACTGCCACTTGGTGAGCGGATAGAGCTCCTTGACGGGCTGCTAGAGCTGGGGCTTATTCGCCGCCTGCGACCAAGCGCATTTGCAGCACAATTAAAGTTGAAGCTCGGCGAGCAGTATCAGGATTACTTCAGGGATGGGCGTGTAGTCATTCCCGTGTACGGATCAGATCGGCAAGGGTCAAAGATCGTCGGGTTTGCCGGGAGGCTACTTGCAGATAGCCCGGATGGCGCTGTGGCAAAGTATATGCTCACCCCGGGGTTCAAGAAATCTAATTATCTCTTTAATGCAGAATCTGCATTTCCGAAGGTTGTAGAAGAGCTAAAGAACGGCCAGCCATCAACGCTGTATCTTGTCGAGGGGTTCCTGGACGCGTTGCGTCTCGAGGCCCTTGGTCAGAAAGCAGTTGCTCTAATGGGAACAAGTCTTGGCGAAGGGCAGTTTCAGCAGCTGGCCGCCCTCGTCAGTGCATCGCCTGGCAAGGCGACTAGTCTCACTATTGCTATATTCCTCGACAACGATCCCGCTGGATTCGACGGTTCGGATCGCCTGGCGAGGGATCTGCTCGGACTAATCGGTACAGATCTCAGGTGGATTGGCGCGCCGTGGAAGAATTTGCCAGAATTTGGCAAAGATCCTGACTCGTGTCTGCTCGGAGTAAACGATACTGCGGGTGCCAAAAATTGGCTGAATACCTATGACCTCCCCGCAGAAGGCATCCTTGTGGCGGGATCAGTTGGAGGAAAAGATAGTTCGGTCATTCAAGATGGAAGCTGGACCGAGCTTCCTCCCATAGCGCGAGAGCGGGCGCTTCATCGCGCCGCCGTTACCATAAGAAAATTTATTGGCAAGCGTTCGCTGGATATAACATTTGATAGGTTAAGTGGCCTTGACTCAATCTGGGCGGAAGAGCTTCTTCGAGTACTCCGGGGAGGGAGCAATGACAACCCCGAAGCGCGCGGTGGAGTTTATCTTCAAGGCATATATGAAAGGACTGCCCTCGCGAGAAACTTAGCTTACTTTGGTGCTCGGAGAGGTGAGCTCCCCTGCGACGAAGAGGCATGGCTGACGCTCGGTGGCAACGCTCGGCTATTCGATCAAATTGCCGTCGATAGGTTGCAAAGTCTGATGCGCGGTAGTGACTCCCACTGGGTCCAGGTTGCACCATTCGATGCGGTGAATCTGCCTCGCAAGCTGAGCGCCGATGAGACCATCCTAGAAGACCCGCGTCGTAAGGTTATGCCTCACCCTGCCGATCTTCATGTGCAGCAGATTGTTTTGAATGAGCTTCTCACTCAGCGACACGATCGGCTCAATGCGGCTGGGAGAACTTTCTCTTCCAGTATTCCTGCAGTGCGTTGGTACTCCTCACGGGGGGAGGTCGTTGTTACGGGCCCCTTTGAAGCGCTCAGCGAACCTAACGTCCATGCTGGTGAGCCACCCACACTGAGCTTCGGATATCAGATTGATATGGATGTTCTGGAGGGAGATAAAACGCCTTCCGACCAAGGGATGTTCAGGCCGTTTGGAGAATGTTGGCGTGACTTCATGGGCAGCTTGTCCCAGCAGTGCCATGCTATAGGTTCTCAAGTGCACGTGCTTCGCTTGGATGCAAAGCGCTATTACGACAACGTGCAGCGGTACGTAGTTCGAGATCGTCTACTCACTCCACTGTTCGATGAATTGAACTCGAGTGGAATCCCACTTGGCTTCTCGGAGATGTTCGGGTTGGACGTAGGCGATGTCAAAGATGCCTACGCAGGCGCTTTTGAGCGCTTGCTGATGGGGTTTCTTTTTGGGTTCGCGTCAAGAAGCCCCAAGCGTGATGGTGACGTAGACCGGAGCAGCGAAGCAATCGGAATTCCACAGGGACCAGTTATTTCTGCATACATCGGAACAATTGCACTGTTCCCTGTGGATAACTGTGCTCGCCAGTTCATCCGACGAACCTCAAAGCCTTCTGAAGATGGAATTTATCGGCCAACAGCAGGATACGCCCGCTACGTCGATGACATAGTTATCTTCGCAGACAGTGAGCAGGCACTTGGTGAAATGCGAGAGGCTCTGCAAGCAGAGGCGGCTCTCTCTTCGATCTCTCTCATACATAAAGGAGATCGGGTGCGCGCGGGCTCACCGCACGCCGTGATGCAACAGCTAAATGAGGGGCGAGGGCTGGCTGGCTCGGTTCCCGGGTGGGAGCCGCCGCTTGTCGGCGATGGCGAGGCTGGTTGGGGCATGGCACAGGATATGCCTGATGTTGATCGCCAGTGCGCGTTGAAGATGCTGCGGCATCCAGATCTCATCACAAATCCATCAGGAGTTCGTGCTCAAGTAGAAGCTGCAATGAACGCTCAGGATCTTAGGCCGAGCGATCTCGGGTTGTGCGCGCGCTGGCTGTGGTGGCAAGTAGCACAGGAATGGGATGGTGTAACTAGTCAAGCTAGCCGCGATGTATGGGAAAGATTCTGGAAGCTATGGGACAGTGTTTGCCAAGATCACGAGTGGAGCTCTGGCTTTAGGAAGCGCGGCTATCAGTGGCTCTATGCAATCGAGGGACTGGACCGCCTGCTCGATCCGAATCCCTGGGTAGAGAATGGACAGGCATTGCTTGAGGTGCCGAAGAATCGAGCGCTCCGAAAGGCGCTGGGTGAAGTGGTTTGTCGGCCTGACTTCTTTACAGATGTCAGCGCGGTCGAGAACCGATCACATCTGCTACGGCGTTCCCGCCTGATCGCTACTAAGGCTCGGAGACTTGTAGGCACCGACTCACCCAGGCCGCCGATTGATGCCCATCGTGCAGACTCGGTGACTTCTGTTGAGTGGTTATGCATTGCTGCGGAAGCGCTCAACTCTGCGGGAGGCGCAAGCGCAGATGGAGTGTGGGATCCGTTAAATGAACTGAGAGGGCGCGCTAAAGAATCTACCTCTTTCTCCGCTGGTCTCAATCTGGCAGACGGTGTCCGCTCTCTTCTGACGAGCGAGGAGGCTGCTTGCGCTGAGTCAGGAGCAGCCGACGTACTGGGCCTTGCCATAGACTTCGTGCTAAACAGCGCGCCTAGACGAAGCGGGCTGGAGGTATTGGAGAGATTCCCACATCTACTATCGGGCGTGGATGGATCAGCAGGCATCGTACTCATACCCCATCTTCCGATTGCAGATGAAAGAACTTCGTCTCTATATGCGCTGGAAAAGTCCGATGTGGACGGGCAGAGAGACATCCTTGTTTTTACGGCTCCGCCGATGCAAAAAAGCTCGCGTGAGTTCGTTGGAGTCGTGTTCCATGAGCACAGGGAAGTAGAAAGTACGTGGTCCAGCATAGATTTTCGACGGGTAGATTCGCCCGCTAAGCTTCTTGGGATTGAAAGGAGTACTGGCGCAGTGCCCTGGAGCGCCATTGGCTCAGGGGATTTGGCTCTTCTCGGGAGGCCTATAGAGGTTGCTACAGTTCTCTTCGATGCTCTCTATGCAATCCATGTAGAGAAGGGCGCGGCTGAAGGAACTGTCTATGTTCCTTTCAAGCCGCAGTTGGTCCAGTACGCATCGGAGCGGGGCAGGGGACTGCATCTCTTGGCCGATCCAATGCCGCGCGAGCTGCTCGGCATTAACGCTTGGTTCCATGATCAGGATGGTCGCGCACGAACTATTAGCGTTCCTAAAGCGCACGCTGACGTTTGGCGCGTGGGCTGGACGGTCGCTGATGTACTCGGCTTGGCTATGGGCTTGGCGGGCGAGGTCGGAGTGCGAGAAGAGGTACTTCCCGCTGATTTCAGTGAGGCGCCTTCACCTCATGAAGTCGCAGATTTGATTGAGGGGTATGTTCTTAGACAGCAGCTCCGTAAGCTCCAAGGATTCTATATTTCAGAAGCGCAGGTGGACGTCTCGGAGTACGGAAACAGCAGGGGGTATCTGCCGAGAACTGTCAAGCGAACTTTGGACGTGCTAAGGAAGTATCCGATAGCACAGGACTTATCAGCCCAAGTGCGTTATGTCATTGCAACCGAGGCAGAGACAAGGGCCATGGCCCTGCGGTTGTCTCGCCGAAGTGAGAGCAGTCTTCGCAGTCAACTTCATCTGATCTTCCCAGAAGCGATCAGCCGGCTTCCTCTTTGGGTGCTCCAGGGACTTGATCTTGCCGTAGTGGATGTTGAGCAGAGGGGTAAGCGCCCGGAACTCTTGTTGATGACATCTCTGTACAAGGCTATGCAAGGCGATGATCGTCACCGTTCGCAGGCCGACACTACGGAAACTGAAGCATGGCTGCGAACTGCCTTGGCGCTTTCTGTTGCGACAAGCGGCCTGCGTGGCTCAGTCGCTGCTCTGTGGGGTCTTACACAAAGTAGTAGAAGCCAAATGAAGGAGCATCTGTACTTGCCATCTGACTGGTCTGCGCCCGATGGATTACGCGCCGATCCTCAGGCAGATTACGCTGCAATTCGAAAGTGGCTCTCGGATTCGGATTGGGTCGCACTTGGGCGTGCATCGCCATGGCACTGGATGCTCGCTATGGTTGGATTGTTGGATTCAAACTTCCCCTCGGTTCTAGAGAATTCCGCGCTGGTTCGCACTTTTGGAATTCTCAGCAAATGGACATATGGAGGCGCTGTTCCAGCAGATTCCCCGATGTCGTTGGAGCAGGGCGTATGGCCATTCGATGGTTTGGAAACTGTAGATGATGAGACTTGCGATGCGCTTGTGGAGGCGGTGTCGGCTGCTGTTCATGGAATTGATCTACTTCTAGATATCCAAGTGGTGCGCGTCGAGCATGGGAAGTTCAGCAGGGACCCTCACTCTGATGAATTCACTGATGCTAGCGGTGTCGGTTGGCAGATGGCTAAAGCCCAGTACACATCAGTCGGCCCAGGTGATGTAGAGCGAGTAGTTAGGAACAGGCAGAGGCTGTCCGCTTGGACCGAAAGTCGCGTGAAGTCCACTGGCGAGCTCATAGCAGTTCACTGGCTCGGATCCAAGCTCGGAAGTTGGATCTCGGTGGATCGAGTAAACGACACTAGAAACACTGAAGGATCGGAAGTTAAGCCCACGGATTTTGATCGATGGCCCGCGTCGTCGGCCCGTGTAGCGAAGTATCCCGACTCGGCGGCGGCAGAATCAACGGTGGACCCTGAGAGCCCGGCTCCCGTTGGGGAGACCTATCGCCTGAGTCAGGATGCTATGTTTGAGAGCACTAAATCAGTCGAAGGTCTCAGCCATCTTCGGCAACGACAGAAAATATCTCTGTCTCGTCGCAGGAGAGCAGAGCCTGGCGACGTGGTTAGTGTCGCAAGGGCCAGTAGTCACTTCCGCGTAGCGCTGCTTCAGCTTCGGTCCCAAGACAGCTATTCGCATCCGCTAGCCGAAGTGGGTATCGATGGAATTCCGCTGGGTCAGGGCGCTCGCGATGAATTGATCTCCCTACTGGGAAATTCTGAATTTATGGCAGTAAGAGCAGCGGCAACACCGGGCGGAGAACACCTCTGGAATCAAGAGATGGCCCTCATCTCTTGGTCGGAACATCGACGCCGAGCAGTTTTGACGGAGGCACTGCAGGCGTGCCACTCGCTGGGCGTGGAGCTCTTGGTTCTGCCCGAAGTCTCAGTTCGAAAGGACACAATCGAATGGATGAAACGGGAGCTCACGCTTCACTATCCAGGCCTTTCGATTCTCGCAGGCACATACCGGAATTTCTCTTCAACTGTTGAGTCTGAACATTTGAAGGAAATCACCACCTTGTTGTGGAGGCCGGAGAACTCTTTGGTCACTCAGCTGGGCCTGGATGCTCGTTCTCCTACAATAGAAATGTCTAGAGGTAAGAAGTACAGATCTGTAGCGGCGCACGAGCTATTCAGGCCGCATCTTGGGAAATTGGCTCCTCTCTTTTCTGATGAGGGTGTGCTCGACGCGATAAGCGATCTCCGCTCCGGCTCGGAATCGTGGCGTGGTTCTGACATCAAGGGGTTAGTCAACGCGTTGGTAAACGACTCTCCGAAGCTGCGCTACTGCATGGAGCTGATTTGTTCGGAGCTTTTCCTTCTGACTAGTCCGGCAAACCGTAGGCCACTGGAGCAAGAGCTTGAGAAGATGCTAGCATTGTTTTCTGAGGACCCCAAACAGGCTAGTAACGAAGTTACGGACGATTTGCTTGCAGTTGGTGATCTGCTTACATTCGCGCACGGCCGCCGTGAGCGACGCTCTGTCCTCATTGTGCCTGCTCACACTAGCCGAAGTAATGACTATTGGCATGCTGGCCAAGCAAGTGTGCTTGCATCAGGTACAGCGACAGTTTTTTGCAACGCGGTCTTTGATGGCGCAAACGGGGAGAGTTGCTTTATCGGAATCGACTCCGTGACTCGCAGCAAATCTCAGGTTGGCGTGGTCAAGCTGCTCACTCCCTATCACGGGTGGCAAAAGGGGATCCTCCAAGCGGACGGGCAAGGTCCGCTATCGGGTAAAGATCAGGCGCTAGTCGTTGTTGATATTGACCCGGTCCATGTGGTTAGTGGCAAGCCGCGACCGCAACTGTTGCCTGAGCCAATGGCGTTAGTGGCGTACATGCCAATTGTTGAAGTGGCGGACAGCAAGAGGAGTATAGGAGGGCTGGCACGAGCCCTTGTTGCACCCGAGGAGTCGGGCGCGCAAATTTCTGAGTCCGACAGGGAAACGCTGATCAAAAAGATAGAAGGCCTACTGCAAAGCGCCAACTTTCTGTCGAGGGTTACATGCGATAGAGATGGTTTCGCGAGTGCATATCAGCAATTGCTTGGAGCCCAGCACGAGGGAGTTAGTGACGCCGAATATAGAAGATTGGTAGAAAATTTCTCGAAGAGTTTCGGTGATCCAGATTCTCTGTGTGAGCGATTCAATGCATGGCGCAGAGATCGACATCAGCAGCCTGGCCTTAAGGCAAGCAGCAGTGGATCGGAGCCAGCTTGGGTGGATTTCTTGGTGGCTGATCTCACTTGCAATGGTCAGTTGGCGCGCATAAATGTGCCCGCATGGTCGGACATTGGCGGGGGGCGAGGTGAGCAGTACTGATGTCCCGCGGTATCGCTCTAAGTTCGCATCGCCTTGCTATGTGCCAGTATCTTTAAGTGAATTCTATCGAGCGCGGAACTGCCCTTTCGAAATCGTTATGGCGTTTTGTTTGCGTGCTTTCAGTTACTGTTCTGAAATTAAAATATTGAGAGGGTGTTTTTAATGAGTGCTCCTGATATTTATTTGACGATTGATGAGAATGCGCTTTTTCATTCTATCGATTTCGACTCTAGTGCTCTAGATCAAACCGCTAGCTCGCTTGCTTCAATGGGGCTTCTTGCTCGCAGCCTTCTAGATCGAGGGGCTGTCCCGAAAGAGAGGATTGCATACTTGACGGATCCCCAGTTAAACCCTGGCGGGCGGGGTAAGTCGCGAGTTCAGGCTATTGAACGCAACGGAACTTCCGGCGATGAATTGCTGATACATCCAACTTTCATCAAATATATTAAGTATTTTGTTTGTGGGCCAGACCTTCCTCTTTCGGCGATTGAGAGGTTTAAGGATGAGGCGATGGGTTCAGGATATCTAACCGGTGGTGATATTAACGATCTCGCACCCTTCGCGAGAGATTGCGTCCGTTCAAATGGTTTGATTCCACATCATGCTGCTGAGGAGTTCTTCAAGCTCGCGATTGAGTGCGGCGCAATGCCCTCTGTTGCAGAATCGATTCGGAGCTCAGTTCGCGCAATGAAGCCGCGTTAGTGGGATCGTCATGGTCAGTGACGCGTGGTCTATTCAAATGAAGCGGCTAGATTCGTTGGGGCCGCATTAGGGCGGGATGGAACTATGGATGACAGGCGATTGTGAGCGGGCTCCAGCCGCACAACCACCGCTTCAGAACCACGACGGTGCCTCGCTCAACAGTGTTGTGCCAGCCGGAGCCTCGCCGAATCCTTCGCTGCAACGCCGTTTTGGACCGGCCAGACTTCCGTAGAAACTCATGAGCCGCTTTGCGCGTAGCGACGTTCAAACTCTACAGGGGCCAGGCCACCGGCGGAACCATGCCGGCGGACCGGGTTGTAGAACATCTCGACGTAATTGAATACGTCGGAGGGCGCCTCGTCCCGGGTGGGATAGATCCGTCGCTTGATCCGTTTCTTCTTCAGCGCGCTGAAGACGCTCTCAGCCACTGCATTGTCGGGGCAGTTTCCTCGCCGGCTCATGCTCGGAACCTGCGCACGCGCGCGCCGGGCATGTTCGAGTACGAATACCTGCCGCTGGATGTGGGCCTGTACAACCGCACCTACGGCACGCGCCTCAACGGCGGGCGCCAAGCCGGTGACTTCACCTATATCAACGATGCGCCCAAGCGCACCGAGAAGGATGAGACGGTGGTCGGCTTGAGTGCGCAGTGGCAGTTGGAGGCCGGCACCTTCGACGTGGCCGCGTCCTACCGCACCCACGAGGATGTTTCGGCGGGCTACGACTTCGACATGACCGAGAGCGCGGCGCTGGCCGGGCGTACCTACGACAAGCAGGACGCCTGGAATGCCGAGGCGCGCTTCAGCTCGCCGGATGACCAGGCACTGACCTGGATGGCCGGTGTTTCCACCTACCGCACCGACAAGGATTCGATCCTGGGCACCTTCGTCGGACCGATTACCCGTGGCTTGAACAGCTACAACCTGGCACCCCGGCAGACCGCCAAGGGCCAGGACTACAGCGTGTTTGCCACGGCCAGCTACACCTTCCCCGCCGTGCCGAAGCTGACCGCCAGCCTGGGCCTGCGCCACGAGCAGGCGCGCCGTTCCACCGAACAGCGTGCCGGTTCGCTGGACCTGGCCGAAAGTGGGCTGGTGCTGTACCGCGACGCCGCGCTGGAACACACCTTCCATGCAACCCTGCCGCGCGTGTCGCTGCGCTACGACGCCACCGACAACCTCTCGTTCTACGCGGCCTCGGCCAAGGGCTATATCCCCGGCGGCTTCAATCTGGCCGCCGCGCAGAGCGATGTAGTGAATGACAAGGTGCTGCGCTACGAATCGGAAATGATGTGGAGCCACGAGCTGGGCTTCAAGATGAACGTCGGCGGTGGCCGCGGCCACATCGGCGGCGCCCTGTTCCACATCACCTCGGACAACTGGCAGGAAATCCAGGTGGCCACCGATGCCAACGGGCGCCCGATTTCGTCGGACTATGTGGGCTCGGATGCATCGATCCGCTCGCGCGGCGCCGAACTGGAAGGCGCCTATGAACTGGCGCCGGGCTTCACCCTGACCGCCAACGTGGGCTATGTGGATGCGAAGTACACCAAGCTCTGGGCCACGGTGGACGAAAACCTGGCCGGCAACCGGGTGAAGCTGACGCCGCATTACACGGGCTATCTGGCGGCACGCTACCAGCACCCGTCCGGCGTCTTCGGGCGGGTGGAATCGGCGTTTACCGGTTCCAGCGCGCTGGATGAGCGCAACCGTGCCTACCAATCGGCCGTGGCCATCATCGGGCTGCAGGTGGGCTACGAACAGGGCCCATGGACCGGCCGCCTGTTCGTGCAGAACCTGACCAACAAGCGGCGCGTGAACGGGTTGATCTTCGACAACCTGGCGTTCGGGCGCGACGGCAACTACTACGGCCCGATTGACAGCCCGCGCATTGTGGGCGCCGAAGTGAGCATGAGCTTCTAGGCCTCACGCGCAAACGGCGGTGCAGTAGAGAAACTGCACCGCCGCTGGCGATCGAAGGATGCGGGACACCCTCAGCGAATACCCGCAAGCTCCTCACGCACGATCTGCGCGCCGGCACTCAGCGCCCGCAGCTTGCCGCGCGCCACCTCACGCGGCAGCGGCGCCATGCCGCAGTTGGTGCAGGGGTACAGCTTGTCGGCATCCACGAACTGCAGTGCCTTGCGCAGGGTGTTGGCCACTTCTTCCGGCGTTTCCACCGTGCTGGACGCCACATCGATCGCGCCCACCATCACTTTCTTGCCGCGCACCAGTTCAATCAGGTCGATGGGCACATGCGAGTTGTGGCATTCCAGCGAGATCAGATCGATGCTGGATTGCTGCAGCTTGGGGAAGGACTCTTCGTACTGCCGCCATTCCGAACCCAGCGTCTGCTTCCAATCGGTATTGGCCTTGATGCCGTAGCCGTAGCAGATGTGCACGGCGGTCTGGCATTTCAGCCCTTCAATTGCACGCTCCAGGGTGGCCACGCCCCAGTCGTTCACCTCGTCGAAGAACACGTTGAAGGCCGGTTCGTCGAACTGGATGATGTCCACGCCGGCCGCTTCCAGTTCCTTCGCTTCCTCGTTGAGGATCTTCGCGAATTCCCAGGCCAGCTTTTCGCGGCTCTTGTAGTGCGCGTCGTACAGCGTGTCGATCATGGTCATCGGGCCGGGCAGGGCCCACTTGATCGGCTGTGCGGTCTGCCGGCGCAGGAACTTGGCATCTTCCACGAACACCGCCTTCGGCCGGCTGACCGCTCCCACCACGGTGGGTACGCTGGCGTCGTAACGGTTGCGGATGCGCACGGTTTCGCGCTTGTCGAAATCCACGCCGTCCAGGTGTTCGATGAAGGTGGTGACGAAGTGCTGCCGGGTCTGCTCGCCGTCGCTCACGATATCGATGCCGGCGTGCTGCTGTTCCTGCAGGGACAGGCGCAGCGCGTCCTGCTTGCCCTCGGTCAGCGCGTCATCCTGCAGTTTCCAGGGCGACCAGAGCTTTTCAGGCTCGGCAAGCCACGACGGCTTGGGCAGGCTTCCGGCGGTAGAGGTCGGCAGTAGTTTCTTCATCGGTATCGGGGGTCTTGTGTCCTGGGGAGGGGAATCGAGTGAACAGCGGTCAGCGCGCAGCCCACTGCTCAAGCACGCTGCGGTAGGGCTTGATGAAGTGTTCTTCGGTGAAGCGGCCCTGCTTCACGGCCAGTTGGCTGCGCTCTTCGCGGTCATAGACGATGCGGGTGGACGAATAGTCCTGGTGCTTCAGGCTGGGCTGGTAGACCTTGCCGGCCACCGAATTGGCGTTGTAGATCTCCGGGCGGTAGATCTTCTGGAAGGCCTCCATCACGCTGATGGTGCCGATCAGTTCCAGGTTCGAGTAATCGCCCAGCAGGTCGCCTTGGAAATAGAACGCCAGCGGCGCAACGCTGCCCGGGGGCATGAAGTAACGCACCTGCAGGCCCATCTTGTCGAAGTACTGGTCGGTGGGCGAGAACTCACCCTGGCGGTATTCCACGCCCAGGATGGGGTGGTGGTTCTCGGTGCGGTGGTAGGTCTTGCTGCTGGAAACGCTGATGCAGATGACCGGCGCCTTGCTGAACTGCGCGCGGTAGGCGTCGGACTGCAGGAAGTGCTTGAACAGCTTGCCGTGCAGATCGCCGAAGTCTTCGGGAATGGCGAAGCTGTCCTTGCCCTCGTTGCTGGCCGGCAGCACCACGCTGAAATCGTAGTCACGCACATACGAGGAGAAATTGTTGCCGACGATGCCCTCGGTGCGCGCGCCGGTGTGCGTATCCACCAGGGTGGGGCGCAGCACTTCGATCAGCGGGAACGGGTCGCTGCCATCGCTGCCGTCGATGTGCATTTCCACCGAGATGATGTCCAGCTCCACCACGTAGCGATCGGCGTTGGGGTTGTCCCAGTGCGCAAGATCGTTGCAGCGGTTGTTGATCATGCTCAGCGTGTTGCGCAGGTTCTGCTGCCGCGCCGCGCCGCGTGCCAGGTTGGCGAAGTTGGTGGTGATGCGGGTGCCGTCGGCCGGCTGGTAATCCTCGTTGAACGGGATGCGCGTGATGCTGAAGGTAAAGGTGTCTGTGCTCATGGGCGGCATTCCGGTTCAGAGGGTTGCAAGGGTGGCGGCGGGCTGCGGCGCGGGGCGGTGGGACAGCGCCAGCAGCGGCAGGGCGCGCTGCACGGCCAGTTCTGCGCGCTGCAGCAGGGCCGGGTCGTGTACGCGGCCGTCGGCGAAGTCCTTGTCGGTGGCGTACACCCCCAGCGGCAGGGTGCGGGCCTGGAAGAAGCTGAAAAGTGGCCGCAACTGGTGGTCGATCATCAGCGCGTGGCGCTCGCTGCCGCCGGTGGCGGCCAGCAGGATGGGGGTGTCGACCAGCGCGTCCTGCTGGATGAAATCGAAGAAATGCTTGAACAGGCCGGTGTACGAGCCGCGGTAGACGGGCGTGGCGACCACCAGCACGTCGGCCTGTTCAACCGCAGCCAGTGCCTGTTCGGCGCTGTCGGGCAGTTGCGAACGCCACAGCGCGCCAGCCAGTTGCGGGGCCAGCTCCCCCAGTTCAATCAGCTGCGGCTGGCTGGGCAGGTGGTCGCCCAGCAGGTCCAGCAGGTGTTCGCACAGGGTGGCCGCCCGCGAGGGGCGCTGCAGGCCGCCGGACACGGCGACGATTCGGAGGGGGCGGTGGGGAGAAAGCATGACCCGATGCTAGTCAGGGCGTTCCATGACGTAAAATGGTTTTACTTCACACATCCATGAGCGGGGCTCATAGACATGCTGGAACGCATCCACCTCAGCATCGTCCAGCAGGTTGAACTGCAGGGCTCGCTCACCGCCGCCGCCGGGGTGCTGAACCTGACCCAGTCGGCGCTGAGCCACAGCATGAAGAAGCTGGAACAGCAGCTGGGCACCGATGTCTGGCTGCGCGAGGGCCGCAACCTGCGCCTGACCCAGGCCGGCCAGTACCTGTTGGCCGTGGCCAACCGCGTGCTGCCCCAGCTGGACCTGGCCGAAGAGCGGCTGGGCCAGTTCGCCCAGGGCGAGCGCGGCTCGCTGCGCATCGGCATGGAATGCCACCCCTGCTACCAGTGGCTGCTGAAGATCGTGTCGCCCTACCTGGCCGCCTGGCCCGACGTGGACGTGGACGTGAAGCAGAAGTTCCAGTTCGGCGGCATCGGCGCGCTGTTCGGCTACGAGATCGACCTGCTGGTCACCCCCGACCCGCTGCTGAAACCGGGCCTGACCTTCGTGCCGGTGTTCGATTACGAGCAGGTGCTGGTCGTGGCCAGCAACCACCCGCTGGCCAAGGTGGACCATGTAAAGCCGCGCCAGCTGACCCAGGAAGTGCTGATCAGCTACCCGGTGCCGTTCGAGCGGCTGGATATCTACAACCAGTTCCTGCTGCCGGCCGGGGTGACCCCGCGCCGCCACAAGGCGATTGAAACCACCGACATCATGATGCAGATGGTGGCCAGCGGCCGTGGCGTGGCGGCCATGCCGCGCTGGCTGGTGGAAGAGTACGCCGCGCGCATGGACGTGGTGCCGGTGCGCCTGGGCGCGAAGGGCATTCCCAAGCAGATCTACCTGGGCGCGCGCGAATCGGATACCGCCATCGATTATCTGCGGGCCTTCGTGGACCTGGCTCGCGGCAGTTCGGCGGTCGCGCGCGCACACGGGGCCAGCTGATGTCCATGGAAACCGGGGCCAGGGCGCGGGCCTTCCTGGATGCGTGTTCGTGGGAAGTGAGCGCGAAGGCCGTGCAGGCCTTGCGCGCCGAGGCCGCACGCATCGCGCCGGGCACCACCATCTCCATTCCCTACCTGGCCAGCGAAGACGACCAGGCGCGGCTGGCCGCGGCACGCGCCATTCGTGAGCTGGGCTTCCAGCCGATGCCGCACCTGTCTGCACGGCGTATCGGCACCCAGGCCGCGCTTGAACACTTCATCCAGCGCGCAGTGGGCGAGGCCGGCGTGGAGCGCTGCCTGGTGATTGCCGGTGATCTGGCGGAGCCGGCCGGACCGTTCGCCGACAGCACGGCGATCATCGAAACCGGTCTGCTGGAACGCGCCGGCATCAAGGTGGTGGCCGTGGGCGGGCACCCGGAAACCCACCCGGTCATGACCGCCGCGCAGTGCTGGCAGGTGCTGCAGAACAAGTGCCAGCGCATTGAAGCGCACGGCATGGCGCCGTGGATCATCACCCAGTTCGCCTTCGATGCCGAAATAGTGCTGGCCTGGTTGAATGCACTGCGCGCACGCGGCATTGCGCACCCGGTGCTGGTGGGCATTCCCGGGCCGGCCAGCGTGACGCGGCTGGTGCGCTATGCGGCCATGTGCGGGGTCGGCGCGAGCACGGCCATGCTGGCCCGCTACGGTATTTCCCTGGGCCGCCTGCTGGGCTCGGCAGGGCCGGACCGGTTCGTGGACAAACTGCTGGCCGGACTGGGCGACGAGCTTGGCCCGGTCAGTCCGCATCTGTTTCCCTTCGGCGGCATCGCGCCGTCGCTGGACTGGGTGCAGCAGTACCGGCGCAACGCCCGGTCAGGGTAAGCGGCTGACACCTGTCACTTGTGGCGGTTTCGTGCAGGACCATAATCGAGGCGTCAGATAACCGCAGCACGCCCTCAACCTGCCGACAAGGAATGCCCCGCAATGATCATGCAGATCCTCTCGCACACCCCGCTCTGGGTCTGGGCCCTGCTTGCCTTCCTGGTGTACCGCGGCATCGCCGCCATGAAGCCGGGGGAAAGTTCGCTGGTGCGGCTGGCGATCGTGCCGGCCCTGTTCATTGCGTGGGGCGCGTGGTCCATCAGCCATCGCTACGGTGGCTCGCTGCAGGCCTGGGGTGAATGGCTGGTCGGCATCGCTGCGGGCGCGGCCATCGGCTGGCTGCTGCTGCGCCGTGCGACGCTGGCGCTGAACCCGGCTACCGGCAAGCTGCGCCGCAGCCCAGACTACAGCCTGCTGCCGCTGCTGCTGGTCACCTTCCTGGTGAAGTATGGGTTTGAAGTGGCCTTCGCGGTGTCGCCCGCGCTGGCGGGCCATGCCGGGTTCACTGCGGCGTATCTGCTGACCTCGGGTGGGTTTGCCGGTATTTTCCTGGGCAAGTTCTGCCGGTACGTGGTAGCCGTGCGCCGCGGTGCGGGTGGTAGCGCGCTGGGTGTGGCCGGTTGACTCGAATACCGGACAACCCTTGCACAAGGATGTGAGACGCACGATGTCCAAACCGACCTGCAACGTGGCCCAGTACTGGAATGGCCTGTTTGACGCGGGAATTCCCGTTCCGACGGTGGATGCGTTCCGGCTGGCCATCAACCCGCAGCTTGCCGAGCAGCGGCGGGCCATGATCCTGGTGACCACCGACGGCGCTACGCGCGCTGCCGTATCCGAGCGCGTTGCCTCTGCGCTGCGGTTTGCACCGGGTGGCCCGGCGGTATCGTTGCAAGGGCTGCGCAAGGCGCTGCAGAGCGCTGGCATCGAGATGCACGCGCCGGATGTCATCTACCACGTTGGCGAACAGGGAATGCCGGTGGTGCGCAACAGCAGCGTGATCGAGGTGCGCCAGCTCGCGCCTGACGATGCCGCGCTTTTTGAAGGGTTCATGGCACAGGCCCCGGTGGCCGACCAGGATGATGCGTCAGTCGAGCTGGGGCACTGGGCGACCTTTGGGGCGTTCATTGAATCCGAGCTTCTGGCGGTCTCCAGTCTTTACCCCTGGGGGGGCGAGGACATCGCGGACATGGGGGTGCTGACCCTGCCCCGTGCACGCGGCAAAGGGCTGGCAGCCGCCCTGGTGCGAACCATGATCGAGTACGCCGGCACGCGTGGATACGATGCGCAGTACCGCTGCCAGCATGACAACGTCGCCTCCAACCGGCTTGCGCAGTCGCTTGGCCTGAAAGCCTACGGACAGTGGGAAGTGGCGTGCACGCCGTAAGCGCGCCAGGGCGCCCCGCGCATGGCAGGATGCTCGCAGAATCGGAAGCGCCGAACGCACACGCATGTTGAAACTCATCGACTCCTCGCCGCTGGTGGATGACGCGACCCTCGCGCGTTTCAATGCCTACTTCGGCAACAAGCTTCCCCCGGCCATGCTCGCCTTCTACCGCAGCGCCAACGGTGGCTACCTGCGGGGCGAAGACGAGGATACCGACCCTACCGGCGTGGCTTCCTTGATTGCCGTGGGTGACGGCCGCACCTGCATCGAAAACCTGCACCGGGATTACATCCAAGGGTTTCCCCATCTGGCCGAGTACGTGCCATTCGCCGAAGACAATTTCGGGAACTGCTACGTGCTGTCACTGCGTGATGAGGACTACGGACACATCTATCTTCACCTGCTGGAAGACGATGAGCTGATGCCGATTGAAGACTCCTTCGAGGAACTGATGGAGGGAATCGAGCAGCGGCAGCATAAGGCGCATCAGTCGCGCGCAGGCGCCAGTGGGTAGTTGTAAGCCGTAGCCTGTTTCTACAGCGGTACACTCAAAGGACGAAGATTCAATCAGGAGCAACACTGCATGGATAACAGCAGGCCCTATGTTCGATTCGTCCTCGTGCTTTTCCTGGTGCTGCCCTTCCACGCGCTGGCCACCACGCAACGCGGTAGCTCGGCGCCACCCAAGGCAGTAACAGCGTGTGCTGATTGGATGGCCACACGCAGCTCGGCAGACGGCGCGCAGGTGCGACGCATTGGCAGCAGCACGTTGTGCGCCGACATCCCCTCGCTGTCGGAAGCGGCCGTCGAGGATTTTGTGAGAGAACTTTCGTTTCTGTCTGGCGACAACCCGCCCGATATCGTGATCAGGTCAGCCGGGGGCAGGGTTGATCTGGGGCTGACGATGGGCGAGGAACTTCAGCGCCGGCGCGCTGCCGTGTACGCGTATGGGTTCTGCGGTTCGTCCTGCGCGAACTACGTATTCCTTCCCGCGGCACGTAGGGTGATTCTCAACGACACACTGCTGGTGTTCCATGGTGGCTTGTACCGGTCAATGCTGACCCAGGCCGGCCTGACCGAAGAGGGAAAGGCCAAGATGGATGCCCAGCTTTCGCGTCAGCACGCGTTGCTGCAGAAGGCAGGCGTGGAGCCCGCCATCTTTGAGCGGATGGAAGCCCTGAACCACGATGGTCGCCAGCTCTTCGACAAATGTGGCGAAGTAACGCCCATCCGAAGCATCGTCTTCTTGGCCAAGGAACTGGCGGCGTTCGGTGCAGGGGTTGATCAGGACCTTGGGCCGCAGACGACGGCTGAGGTCGAATCCCTTACGCGCAAGTATGGAATCGCCCAGGGTACCTGCTACTGGCACTGATGGGCTGCCGTTCGATGCGCGGCACGGTCGTCCCGTTCACCGCGCAGTGATCACGAACAGCCGAAAGTCTGCATGCTCAGGCCCCGAGGGAACCCGGTGTGTCATTCCCATCTTTGCCAGATTGCGGTCCCAATAGGCGAGCGCGGCCTTGTCTTTCCAGAACGTAGCCAGAAGCCATTCGCCGGTTTCCGGGCGCACCAGCGCCTTCACCACTGCGGTGGCTATGCCCTTGCCGCGATGCTTGGGCAGGATAAACAGATCGGCCAGTTCGGGCAGGCGCCGCCCTTCAATCTCCACATTATCGACCTGCACGAACCCGCACAGCACCCCGTCAAGCCAGAGAAGCCGTGTCCATTCCGGCTCATCCCGCAGGCGCAACTGCACGTCGAGCAAGGTGGAGTCATACAAACCGCTGGGAAGAATCTCTTCACCGCTCCACGCTGAAGATTCGAAGTAATACAGCTGCATCAATTGGAAAACCACCTCTGCATCCTGAACGGTGGCGGTGACAAGGCGCAGTCCATCCACATCAACCACGCGCATCGGTACCGTCCCCCATTACCCGCGCAACGGCACGGCTCAACAGGGCATGCAGGGCGTCCGGCTGCAGATCGGGGTCGCGCACGGCGCGCATCGCCAGGCCTTCCACCAGCAGTCGCAACAGCAGCGTGCGCTGCTCGATTGCTTCTTCCTCAACCGCCACGCCGCGGGCGCGATCATGCTCGCGCAGCCAGGCATGGATGGCTGCAGTGGTCTGCTTGTCGTGCCGACGCAGCACCTCGGCCACTACCGGGTCGCGGTGCGCTTCGGCGTTGATTTCCGCATACAGCGCAACGCTGGCGATGGCATTGGCGTGGGTGTCCAGCACCTCGCCGCGTGCCCAGTGCTGGTAGCAGGCCAACAGGCCGTCGGCCAGGTCGGCCGAGGTGGGCATGTGCCGGATCGACACCTGGTCGTGGGCCAGCTGGCGCTCGATCAGGGCCAGGATCAGCGCACGCTTGTTGTCGAAATAGCGGTACATCAGCCCTTGGCTGATCTCCGCTGCGGCCGCGATTTCGCTGATCGAACCGGCGTGGAAACCGCGGGTGATGAAGCAGCGTTGCGCCGCATCCAGGATCTTCCGGCGCTGGGCGTCGGCATGGGCGGTGGCGGTGTCGTCGGCGCTGGCAAGCGGTGTGTCGGTCGGCGTCATTGCGTGATCTGAAAGCGTCCAATGGCCCGATCTTACGTTATCGAATGTGTGAATGAACGGTCATTCACCTGTCATTTCACGCACCCAGACTGCGGCCGCCTCCTCCCTTCCGCGACCGACATCGATGCGCTCCCCCACGTTGCCCCGTCAGCTGTTGACCCTCGCTATTGCCGCCACGCTCGCCGGCGTGGCCCACGCCGAAGACCTTCCCACTACCGATGCCAACGCGGCGGCCAGCGCCGGTGGCAACCACGATGTGGTGGCCCTGGACCAGGTGGTGGTGACCGCGCAGAAGCGCGCCACCAACCTGCAGGAAACGCCCATCTCGGTTTCCGTGGTCGATGCCGAGGCGCTGAAGGATCGCAGCGCGATCTCGCTGGGCAGCCTGTCCGATGGCTCCATTCCCTCGCTGCGGGTCACCCCGTTTGCCACGCGCAGTTCGGCGCTGAACATCGGCATCCGTGGCATCGGCGCCTCGGGTGATGCCAACCAGCCGGCGCGCGATGCCGGCGTGGGCATCTACGTGGACGGCGTGTTCATGGGCCGCGCGCAGGGCCTGGGCAGCATGCTGTACGACGTGGAGCGCATCGAAGTGCTGAAGGGCCCCCAGGGCACGCTGTTCGGGCGCAATACCGAAGGCGGTGCGGTCAGCATCGTGACCAAGGCGCCCACCGGCGAGTTCGGCGGCACCGTCAGTGCGGGCGTGTCCAACTTCAGCGGCTACAACAGCGCGCTGCACCTGGACCTGCCCAAGGTGGGCGACGTCAGCTTCAAGATCGACGCGGTGCAGGCCCGCCGTGGCGGCACCACCGATAACCCGATGCGCGGTGAGCGCGACTTCAACAGCTATGACAAGCGCGGTGCGCGCCTGAGTGCGCTGTGGCAGCCCAGCGATGATTTCTCCGCACTGTATGCCTTCGACCGTTCCTACGACGCCACCACGCCGTACCACACGCAGGTGCTGGTGCCGGGCGCGTACCTCAGCCCGCTGCAGATTGCCGGTGCCAGCCAGGACCGGCGTGACAGCGCGATCCTGGGCGGACCGCAGGAAGACAACGTGGGCCGCACCAGTGGCCACCTGCTCAACCTGTCGTGGACGCTGAGCGATGCGCTGGAACTGAAATCGATCAGTTCGTACCGCGAACTGACCCAGGGCCAGTTCGACATGGGCCTGGTCGATGCGATTTCCGCATACGGCGGTGCCGGCACGGCCTTCGGTCGCTACAGCCTGGCCCAGGTCTACCAGCACCAGTACAGCCAGGAATTCCAGCTGATCGGCAATACCTCACAGGTGCAGTTCCTGGGTGGCGCGTTCTATTACCACGAGACCACCGGTGACAACGCGCAGACCCCGAACATGCTGGTCTGGGGCCCGGGTGGAAACAGCTACACAGTGAACCCGGCCACCAATCCGCTGGACCTTTCCAAGGTGCGCATCGACCGCGCCAGCAAGGCGTGGACCGACAGCCTGGGCGTGTTCGGCCAGGCCACCTGGACGCCGGCCGCGCTGGAGCGCCTGCACTTGACCGCCGGTGGCCGCTACACGCGCGACGACAAGAAGGGCAGCCTGTACATCGTCAATGGAGCGGCCACCCAGCTGGCATTCGACGATTCCTGGAGCCGTTTCGACCCGATGGTCAACATCGCCTATGACATCGGCGAGCAGGCCATGGTCTATGCCAAGTACAGCACCGGCTTCAAGGCAGGCGGCGCCAACTCGCGTTCGACCACCTACACCGCCTTCGCGCCGGAAGAAGTAACTGCCTACGAACTGGGTTTCAAATCGCAGTTCTGGGATAACCGCGCACGCCTGAACCTGGCGCTGTTCGATTCGAAGATCGCGCACAAGCAGATGGATTTCTCGCTGCCGTTCGATCCCAACAGCGGCGAAACCCGCACCACCATGGTGACCACCAACGCGCTGAGCGATGGCAAGTCACGCGGCGCCGAGCTGGAATTCAGCGTGATGCCGATCGAGAACCTGACGGTTGGCTTGAACTACGCCTACACGAAGATCGACGCGCAGACGGCGGTCGACCCGTTCGGCGCAGGCGTGGCAGTTACCGTGCAGCCGCTGCTGGCACCGGAGAACGCCGGCAGCCTGTCGCTGGATTATCTGGTGCCGTTCGCCAACTTCGTCGCGCTGAAGTTCCATCTGGACGGCAACTGGTCCGACGGTTTCTACACCAGCGAATACGACCAGATGCTGACCGACAGCTCGTTCGTGGTGAACGCCCGCGTGGCGCTGGTGGATGTGCCGCTGAACGACACCGGCACCACCATGTCGTTCTCGCTGTGGGCGCGCAACCTGCTGGATGAAGAGCACCTGTTCTACAAGCTCAACAGCCCTGCGTTGGGCCAGACCGGCATCTTCAACGATCCGCGCACCTTCGGCCTGGACGTGGCCGTCAACTTCTGAATTCACTGGAGACCGACATGAACCGCAGCACCGAACTGACCCTGGCCCTGATGCTGGCCCTGCCGCTGGCCGCGCCCGCCCTCGCCGCCGATGCCTCGCGCCCCGCGACCGCCAGCGCCGCGGCAGCCACCGCCAATGTGGCGCCCACCGCCGACGATGCGCAGCGCGTCATTCCGCTGCAGGGCGCATGGAACGTACGCAGCTTTGCCGGCCTGCAAGGCCGCAACGGCCCGATTCCGGCCACGGCCTTCGTGCGCACCGCCGATCTGGGCCGTCTGACGGCCGCCGACCGCGACGCACTGGCCGCCGCCGGGGTGACGCTGGACATCGACCTGCGTACCGCTGACGAGCAGAGCCAGTCGCCGGACCTGCTGGCCGATGACGCGCGCTTCGCCTACCAGCGCATTTCGCTGATGGGCACCGAGAAGATGGATCTGCAGAAGATGATGACCACCTTCCCCGATTCGCTGGGCGAAGCCTATGTGCAGTGGTTGGGCCACAGCCAGCCGCAGTTCAAGCAGGTGTTCCAGCGCATTGCCGCCCAGCAGGATGGCACCGTGCTGTTCCACTGCACGGCGGGCAAGGACCGTACCGGCATCATCGCCGGCCTGCTGCTGGACCTGGCCGGTGTGCCGAAGGCGCAGATCGTGCACAACTACGCCATTTCCGCGCACTACCTGGAAGGGCAGCCGAAGGACAGCGCGATGAACGCGCAGATCAAGGCGATGCTGGAGCAGCACCCGGAGATCGCACGCAAGATGGCTGGCATGTCCGGCACCGCGCCGCAGAACATGGAGCAGTTCCTGGCCGCGCTGCACAGCCAGTACGGTGGCGCCGAGGGCTACCTGAAGTCGATTGGCGTGAGCGCGCAGGAAATCCAGCAGTTGAAGGTGCGCTTGGGCCAAGCGGGCTGAGTGGGGTGGCAGGCGCCGGGTAGTGCCGGCGCCCGCTTGCTGTCAGGTGCCGGCCTTGCCGCGATCCAGTTGCCGGTAGCCGATGGCCTCGGCCAGATGCGCGGTCTGGATGGTTTCGCTGCCGGCCAGATCGGCAATGGTGCGCGCAACGCGCAGAATGCGGTGCATCGCCCGCGCTGATAGCTGCAGCCGCTCGATGGCCTGCTCCAGCAGATCCTGGTCGGCTTCGCTCAGCCGCGTGCAAGTGCGCAGCGTGGCGGGCGGCAGATGGGCATTCAGCCCGCCGCGTTCCCGCTGCTTGGCGTGTGCTGCTTCCACCCGTGCGCGTACCGTGGCGCTGGGTTCGCCCAGTGGCGTGCTCTCGCGCAGTTCCACCGCATCCAGCCGTGACACGCTGATATGCAGGTCGATGCGATCCAGCAGCGGGCCCGACACGCGCGCGCGATAGCGGGTGATGCGCTCATCGGTGCACAGGCAACGGTTACTGCGGTCGCCGGCCCAGCCACACGGGCACGGGTTCATAGCGGCCACCAGCTGGAATCGTGCGGGGTACTGCACGCTGCGCGCCGCACGCGCGATGCGGATATGGCCCGACTCCAGCGGTTCGCGCAGGGTTTCCAGCGCGCTGCGGTTCCACTCGGGCAGTTCGTCCAGGAACAGCACGCCGTGATGGGCCAGGGATATTTCGCCGGGGCAGGGTGGATTGCCGCCACCGACCAGTGCGGCGGCGCTGGCGCTGTGGTGCGGGGATCGAAAGGGGCGCTGCCGCCAGCGCCGGGGGTCCAGGCCTTCGCCACTGACCGATGCAATGGCAGCCAACTGCAGCGCCTCGGCCTCGTCGGTATCGGGCAGCAGGCTGGGCAGGCGCGAGGCCAGCAGGGTCTTGCCGCAGCCGGGGCTGCCGATCAGCAGCAGATGGTGGCCACCGGCCGCCGCCACTTCCAACGCGCGCCGCGCATGCGCCTGCCCACGTACGTCGGCCAGATCGGGCAGCGGCAGTGGCGTGGTGTCCACGCGCTGCACCGGTGGCAGCAGGCGCGGGTTGCTCAGGCCCGCACAGCATTCCAGCAGGGTGCGGGCCACGCGCACATCGGCATGGTCGGCCAACGCGGCCTCGGCGGCGTTGCCGGGCGGCACCACCAGGATGCGCCCCGCTTCGGCGGCGGCAATCGCGGCAGGCAGCGCGCCACTGACCGCACGCAGCTCACCAGTCAGACCCAGTTCGCCAAGGAACTCGTACTGCAGCAGCGATTGCGGATCGACCTGACCGCTGGCGGCCAGGATGCCCAGCGCGATCGCCAGATCGTAGCGGCCGCCTTCCTTGGGCAGATCGGCCGGGGCCAGGTTCAAGGTGATGCGCCGCTGCGGAAAGTCGAACCGTGCGCAGAGCAAGGCTGCACGCACGCGCTCGCGCGACTCGCGCACGCTGGCCTCGGCCAGGCCGACAATCTGGGTGACCGGCAGGCCGCCGGACAGATGCACTTCCACCCGTACCAGCGGCGCATCGACCCCGGCGCGGGCGCGGCTGTGGACCAGAGCCAGGCTCATGTGTGGTTTCCTGCGGGGGAGCGCTTGATGGTGGGGGAAGCGCTGGGCGGGAAACCATCGGGGATTGCGGGTGGAGGGGATAGGGGGATTCTGGCCAATGGGGTGAAGCAAGAATTTCGAGAGGACACCCTGCGGCGATGCAGGGCCTCGCTTCTCGTCTTGGTTCGTTGGGCGGAAGCGAGAAATGTCGCCGAACTGAAGTGATGCTGGCGCGGGCCCGTGTGCATGCGACGGGTGAGAATGCGCCATGTAGCGGAGCGTTCGACTTCACGATGCGGCGGCTGTGGCGCAAGTTGCCTGGGACCACGCCCTGCAAGCAATGGCGCTAATTGTAGTGGTGCTAGATGGTGTGCTGATCGGAAGAAACCAGCCCGATAGGCCTCCCACTCCGCAGTCATACCGACGAGGGCGCTTCCCACGCCGTTGCTTGTGCTCAGGCCAGATCGCGCGTCCACACTTGGCGCGTCTGATCACTGCCGGAACTTTGGTGGAGCTCTTCCTCTACCAGCGAAAGCCGGCCTTCTCATAAATATGGCCGTGGCCTGGTACTACGAGGTGCCCAGGATCGAAGCCCCATTTCTCGCGATTGGCGTGCTGACCGTGCTTCTGTTGGGCCAGGCCGTAACCCATGTTCCTGCCCGACGTGCAGCCAAGGAAGCCCTGGCAGCGATCCTGCGCAGCGCTTGACGGCGATGGGTCTATCGTCCTGTCAGTGCACGGCTCGTCGGCCTACTCTTCAGTTCCCGGCGCGAATCAGCTACGACTACCGCCCCATGCTGGTGGCTTTGGCTTGGTTCTCCTGCTGGTGCTGTTCCTGCAATTGTGCGGCATGAGATTGCTGTTCCACTTGGCGGCTGACCACTTCGTACTTCTGCATCGATTCCTCAATCGGGGCTCGCACCGCCTGCTCGGTGGGCATGGCCGCACGCAGGTGGGCAGGATCGTCCAGCTTCCCCTGGACCACAAACACGTTATGTGCGGCTGGACGTTCAGAAGTGACGTTGCTCAACACCACATGATCCACCCGTGTCAGTCCATTGTTCTTGGCCAGTACCAGCAGGCTTGCCGTCATGCGCTCGCTGGTCGCATCGAACTGACGCCCGTGCCGACCGTCTAGTTCTGCCACGCCATCGCGGATCTGCTGATAGAGCGGGTCTGAGTGCATTGCGATCATGGCTGCTGCCGGCGTTGCCTCCTGCCGGGAAGCTGTCGCGCTCTCCACATGGGGCGGGTTCGCGGGTTGGTCGAACGAAGA
The DNA here is from genome assembly GCF_003086695.1 of Stenotrophomonas sp. SAU14A_NAIMI4_8. Lineage (NCBI taxonomy): Bacteria > Pseudomonadati > Pseudomonadota > Gammaproteobacteria > Lysobacterales > Lysobacteraceae > Stenotrophomonas > Stenotrophomonas sp. SAU14A_NAIMI4_8. The sequence continues at coordinate 4,161,256 of NZ_CP025999.1, read as the reverse complement.
CCGCGCGGGCTGTTGCAGGCCATCGTTGCTGGCGGGACCAGTCCGTCCCTGGGCCCGGGAAATGTCTTCAGTGGTGGTCACAGCCGCAATGGAGTAGCTCTTGCCGTCGGACCCCAGACGCAGATTGGCAATAGGGCTGTCCATGTCGTAACTGCCGTTGGCATTGCGCTGCACTTGCAAGGCAGTGGTATCAGAATCCAACCCATGGACGGTCTGCGTGGCCTGAACGGCGGTCGCGCTGGCTGCCAGTTGTTCCGCACTGGGCACGACTCCCACGTTCGAATAGGCGCCGCGCAGTGTGTCGAGCATGCGCTCATCGGCCGTCATCGGTAACGGTCTCTGTATGGATTGGGGGGGCGGCAGCGTCGCGGCCACGACGTCACGGGTGGCATCCAGTTCGGCGCGTAGATTGCCGGAGGCGGTGGAGTTGTAGATCATTCCTTCGCTGACCCAGCGGCCGTCCGCCTGACGCTGGTAACGGTTATCGTCGGAGGCGGTCACGGCATCCAGGTCGGTGCGTGCCTGCTGCACGGCCTCAGGCATTGACCCATAGGATGCCCAGCCATTCTGGGCGTACGCGGCTTCGTAGCGCGCCGCAATCACCGGTCGGCTGTTGGCGGCATTGTTCAGCACGACTTGCGCGGCGGCCTGATCAAGTTCGGCGGCTCGTTCCGGACCAGCCACGTCGATTCGCGTCTCACGCTGGCCAAGCTCGTACACAGCAGTGGTCACCTCGCGCTGCCACTGCTGGCCGTCGTCCGTACGTGTCCACTGCGCCGGATACCAGCTTTGAGGATCGCCGAAAGTGGCGGGTTGTGTGAACGGATCGTGTTGACTGGGCGGGCTGCCCAACACCAGCTTCGCCGACTCGCTAGTTGCTTGGTAGTTCAGTTGGTTGGCAAGCGCAGGTGGCGCGCGCAAATGACCACGCGTCGGGTTGTCTACACCGTCGTCGCTGCTGTCGACAGGCGCGGGTCGCTGCCAGCCCTGATCGGGATGGTCTGGGTCATAGGTCCATGTGTTCCCCAGGCTGTCGGCCTGGTTGTAGATGCGGCGGTTGTCAGTCCACTCAGCGATCTTATCGCCCGCGAACGCGCCCGCAATCCCACCGACGGCGCCTGTGACCAGCAATCCCGGGCCGGATTCGACGCCAGCGATAGCGCCGACCGCCATGCCCAGGCCAGCACCGGCAAAGCCACCGACGCTACGTGCACCGAAGTGGATCAATTCGGACTCTGCAGCTGTGTCATTGCCTTCGCCGCGCAGACGATTACTGTTGCGTAAAGCCTCACCTGCGTCATAGGCATCCAATGCAAGCGCTGCGATACCCAGTGCACCGCCAGCGCGTATGCGGTTAGAGCGCACGCCGGAAGCGTGTGTTTCGAATGATTGCTGGGCATTTCGCTCCAGACCTTCAATCACTTCGCCGGAGTAGCGCTCCGTCAGCAGGTTTCCGCGCGCAGTTGGATTGACGTTGTCATTCGTGGACAGGTTCTGCTCCAGATCTCGATTCCAAGCCTTCTGCTCCTGCCAGCCGTCGCGCAGTTGGCGGGTAATGCCAAGGTCCTTCAATCGTGCGTCGCGTGCCTCCTGCAGTGCAACTCCTGGCAACTTCGGGCTGGTGTGGCTGTTATACAGTTCATTGCCATCGCGGTTGAAGATGCGTATCTGCACATCGGTGCGCTCATGTATCGTGTCCAAGCTACTGGGCAACTTGTCGTAGATGGCATCGCGAGCGCCAGCAGGAACGTAGCGGCCATAGCCGTTGCGGTCGACGCTATCAGTGAAGCGTTTGTCGACCCCAAGTTCGCTCTCCAGCTTCGGGGTTGCAACGGCACGTACCTCCACCGCATATCCCTTCGATTGCAGGTCCTTGATCAGTTCGGACGACCACTCGCCGTTGCTCAATGTGGTGTCGAAGATCAGGTTCTTCTTGCCCGAAACGGTGGCATCCAAAAGTTCTTCGGCCCATGCGCTGGCATCACCATGGGTGTGCGTAGACCATGAGGTGGGATAGCGTTCCCGAAGATCTTCTATATCTGGGTGGTATTTGCGGAATTCATCGGGATCGACCACGACGGCGTCTCCGTTCAATTCCTGGTTTGCAATTGCTACCAGGCTTCCTTTGCCTGAGCCGGGCTGTCCTCCTAGAATGATAGCCGTGGGGTTTTCATGGGAAGGCAAGTCATGTAGACGACTCCGGGGAAGCACCTTCTCTTGGAAGGTCTTTGCGTGGACCGCGGGATCCAGTTGACCGTCAGCAGTGCTCATAAACGGAACCTCCCTGGTGCCCGGAAGTATTCTGAAAGCTCTCTGTCTCCCACCCACACAGTTTTTGATGCAGCACGGAACATCAATGATTCTCGCGCCGTGGCGTGTTCAACAGCCAGCGGATCGCCGCTGGCTTCGGCCACTTTGGTCTCCTTGACTGCGTCCAGCGCAAACCTCTCGAGCGCATCCTCCAGCGCCCAGATTGCCTGCTCGATTACGGGTATGCCCGTAGACGGATTTTCGGCTACGTGGTTCAACGCAGCCTGCAATTTTTGAATATGCTCCGGGTAGTCCTTGAGCATCTCGCGCAGCCGCTGGGGAACGGGAGGTGGTGTGGTGTGTCGCATGGCAGCTCCTTTATGTGTTCAGGCGTTTCCGTTCAGCGAAACGGACTGCTTGGTTGTTGGGCTGAGTATATGCACGAGTGTTGGACTCCTGTCGCGACGCTGGTCACGTCGTGTGACAAGCTCACTCCGCCAGTGACGCCTCTGGAGCCGGCCCCGTTACCACGTGGGTAGGCTGTGGGTGAGGCCTTTCCCCTTCGGACTTGGTGCCGAGCTGCTGCCGTAATGTTGGCCGATTGCGACAGCATGGCGGGCGATGCAACTGTCCCCATCACCCCGCCAAGGCTCTGCGCCGCTGGTTCGCAAGATCCTAAAATTGGCGCGCTTTCTGTTGGCCTAGATGGCTGGCCGGCATGGTGTGACTGGTTACCGGCATTGACGGGCACGCGCCTACCGCGCCTCCAGATGCCTCCCAACCAGACAGCGCTCACTCTCAGCCACCGACCCACCCGGCTCCATCCTCTTCTCGATCCATGACGGCCCCGCGCGCTCCATCAACAACCAGCTGTCGTTCTGATAGATCGTCATCCAACGCACGAAACTGGCGCGCAAGTCCTCGATATCCGGCGCGCGCATCTGCGCATCACCCGGCATGCGGATCACCACGCGCGCGGCCGTGTTTTCCACGTCCAGCACCTGCACGCCTCTGCACAAGATCTCGAATGACACCGGGCCAGCGCCGCCATCGCGCGCACGCAACTCAAACCCCTGTCGCCTCTTCACCGTAACGAAGGCGAGCGCATTGCTGTGCAGTTGGCGGTAATCCACCGGCTGCAGCTTCTGGTAAGACCACACCTGTTCGCTGGCCGGCGCGGGCCAGGCGGCCCACACGGTGCCGAACAGCGCGATGCAGGCCGCAACTGCGGTAAACGCGTTCCTCTTCATGCGCTTACTCCCGTGGCCGCAGGCGTTCGTGGATGAATGCTGTCAGCGCGACATCGGCCATTACCAGGCCCTCCATCACGCGGTCGCCCACGTACTGATCCGGCTCGCCGTTCTGCCGTGTGCGCTCGGCGGCCAGCAACAGTTCCTGCACGATGCGCTGGCCGGTCAGGGCGCAGTCGGCGTCGGCCAGGGCGATCTGCCGGCTGCGCAGCGGGTGGCGTTCGGGCCAGGGCTGGCCGTCGGCGGCAGCACCGGCGCCAAAGCTGTGCAGCACGGCGATCAGGCTGTTGGGATCACGCGCCGGGGTGGGCGAGGGCGCTTCCTGGATGGGGCGCGGTGGCGGGGAGTGTGGCGTGGTCATGGCTGGCTCCGTGCATGCAGGCAGAAGCCGCCACCGATAAAGGTGGCGGACGATGCGTGGCTCGAAAACCGGATCACTAGACAAAGCCGGCGGGTACAAGACCCCCACGCACCGCCCGCCATAGCCGGCAGACGGATTGCCAGCCGGCACCACGCGTGGTGGTGCCGACTGGCAAGCGTAAACAACGTCTAGTAATCCGGGTTTTCGACGCCCGACCACCCGTTTTCGGTGGCCCTACCAGAGTTGCCAGATGTTGTTGGAGATGCCAAGGGGATGGGGTCAAAGACGCCAAAGCCCTGGTCGCTTTCGGCATTGTGGCACAGCGTGGAACGGCGTCGAGAGCCTTGCAGGGCTGCGCTTCTGCAAGGATTGGACGTTATGTGTCGGACTTTCCACTATGAGGCATCTGACTGTGGCAGATGCGACATCGACCGCGCCGCTACCGGCGGTAGCTATGGCCCAAAGTAACGGCGGCATTGCACCGCCGCCTCGTTTACTCCGCGCTGCCGCGCCCTTCCAGTTCGCGCACCGTGGCTTCCAGCGCATCCAGCTTCTCGCGGGTCTTCAACAGCACCGCACGCTGCACTTCAAACTCTTCGCGGGTCACCAGGTCCAGCTTGGCCAGGCCGGCCTGCAGCGCGCTCTTGAAGGTGGCCTGCAGTTCCTCGCGCGATTCGCGCAGGCCCGGCGGCACCAAGTCGCTCAGGCGGCGGGCAAGGTCATCCAGTTGGTTCAGGTCGATCATGGGGTACTCCGGGGTGCGGTCGGGCCGTGCAGGCCACAAGGATACTGCCGGGCCGGTCGCCCGCACAGGCGTGAGCGGTTTCGCACCGGGCGCGTTCAGGCGCTATCCTCCACGCCGGAATACAGGAGATTGGCGATGAAGATGGTCATGGCGGTAATCAAGCCGTTCAAGCTCGACGACGTGCGCGAAGCGCTGGCCGAGCGCGGGGTGACCGGCATTACGGTAACCGAGGTGAAGGGCTTTGGTCGGCAGAAGGGCCATACCGAGCTGTATCGCGGCGCCGAGTACGTGGTCGATTTCCTGCCGAAGGTGAAGCTGGAAGTGGCGGTGACCGACGACCAGGTGGAGGCCGTGGTGGAATCGATCGTGAAGGCGGCGGGCACCGGCAAGATCGGCGACGGTAAGGTGTTTGTGTACGACTTGGGCAGCGTGGTGCGTATTCGTACGGGTGAACTGGACGCTGACGCGCTGTAAGGGGGGCCTGGGGCGTGGGCGGCTATCTGCTGCAGTCGAGCAAGCTCGACTCTACGTATCGGCGCCCGGATGCATGACTGCTCTGCCGTAGAGTCGAGCTTGCTCGACTGCTCTTTGCTTCAGTCGAGCAAGCTCGACTCTACGGGGCGGTGCGCAGCACGCGGTCGATCCAGTCGGCATAGCGCGAAATGCGCACGTTGTGCACCACCTGCCCGTAGTAGCCGGCTTCAAGCGCATGCTCGGGCACTGCGGTGATCCACGAACCCAAGCCGATCAGCTGCCAGCCCTGAGCGTCGCGGATCATCAATGGCCCGCCGCTGTCACCGCTGCCGAGCACGCCTTCCAGCGGCAGGCCGCCGCCGGGGCCGTCGAATCGATACCAGAGATAACGATCATTGCCGCCGGTCACCGCGTTTTCCGCGCGGCGCAATACCCCGCGGTGCGATCCACCCGGCGCCAGCCCGGTCATGCCGGTGCCCGTGGCGCCCTTGCCGACCAGGGTAGCGATCTTTCCCGCTTCGTCCTGGCCGCGATAGAGGCGAACCGGCGCAACCTCGCTGACCGGTGCGGCCAGCTGGATCAGGGCGATGTCATCGGAGGCGGCGAGGAAGGCATGGATGGGGCCTGGGTTGCCTGACGCCAGCGCCGCCTGGCCAAGCGCATCGGGCATGCGCCGGTAACCGGGATGCACGAACACGCGCTCGACACGGTACGGGTGACCGTTGATCTGAACCTCGGCGTCCATGCCTTCCATGGGCGCGGCGTGTGCGGCGGTCACTACCCAGCGCGGCGCGATCAGGACGCCGTGGCCCTCGCCGGGCAGGTCGGCCAGGGCCGGGAATTCGGAGGCCGGTACGCGGTAGGCGCTGTCATCCACATCGCTGCGGATGACGATGGCGCCGGCGGTGAAGGGCAGGGTAGCCAGGGCGAGTAGGAGCCAGCGGCGCATGGTTCGGTGCAGTCCTGTGCATGGAAGGCGATGACCCTAGCCGGGATTGGCTGGCGCGAACACCCATGTGCGACGAAGTGCCCTTCCGGCGTGATCAACCCGGCGGAATGAGGGGTGGCGACTGCCACTCCGGTAGACGGAGTGCGCGGCGGGTGCGCTTCACGATGGCGGCGATAGCGCGATGGGATGCCGGAACGCGACGGGATGCCGGAATGCGACGGGATGTTGGAACGCGCCGGGATGTCGGAATGCGTCGGGGCGCCGGAACGCGACGGGATGTCGGAACGGGACGGGGTAGAGTCGACTGTTGGTCGACTAACGCCCGCAGCGCGGGCATTTCGGTCACGGACGGGAAGAGCAGTCGACTAACAGTCGACTCTACCCCGCCAGGCATTCCATCCCCGCCAGGCATTCCATCCCGTCAAACATTCAATGCCGCCAGGCCATGCACCCACCCGGCTGCCAAACAGCGCTTAACGCTGCTTGGCCCACTTGTAGAACCGCTTCCAGCTCTGGCGCACGGCGGACACCCAGCCCGGGTCGGCTACCAGGGCAGCCTGTGCGGCGCTCGGGGCCTGGCCGGTCACGCGCTGGCGCATCTTCAGCAGGTTCTTCATGTCGCTGCGGCTGAGCTGACGGCTGAGCGGGTTGCGGCGCAGCCAGCGCGGTACGCGCCAGGCCGAGGTGAAATCCAGCAGCACCGGCACGCCGGCGCTCACAACTACATTCGTGCCGTGCAGGTCGTTGTGGGTGATACCGGCGGCGTGCAGGCGGCTGAGGGCGTGCTGCAGCTGTTCGAACACGTCGTTGCCCACCGCCTGGGCGGTGCTCAGGGTCTGGCCGGGAATGAATTCCATGCCCAGCGCCAGGCCACCCAGGGTGCCCAGCAGGGCCGGGGCGTGCTTCCAGCCACCCAGGCGCTGCAGCATGCGCGCTTCGCGGCGCACCATCAGGCGCGCGATCAGCGAAACCGGCGTGCCACGGTAGCGGGAATAGTCCTTCACTACGGCCGGACGGCCGTCCATGCAGGTGCGGTAGACGTCCGGGGCCAGGAAACGATCGCCGCGCTTGAGCAGCAGCGGGGCCACGGCGTCATCGCCGCAGGACGGGGAGGGGGAGGCAGAGAGGGTCATGTGCGGGGTCTCGGACGACCCGGTGGGCGGCGCTGAGCGTCAAGCGAACCGGTACGACTGGGGGGATTAGCTAAACTTTCGTTAAGTGAAATTTTAGTACCGCCGAGTTCGCTATTCCACGGTTTGTCGTAGAAATGTCGGGGTCGTGGCTGGAACAGTTCGTCGCGCAGGCTCGGACAATTCCGTCTCAGTTATCCAATATGTCTTTACCTATCAATACGTTGCAGGAACGGCAACAGCGCATCGCGCAGCTGGTCCAGCCCCGGTTGTTCCACCGGGAAGTGGCCGCAGCCGTCCAACAGCACGCGCTGCTTGGGCGCGGCCAGTCGCTGGTAGAAGCGGTCGCTGATGGCCACCGGGGTCCAGTCGTCGCAGGCCGGGTGCAGCATCAGCACGGGGCAGCGCTGGAACTGCTCGGGTTCCAGTGCCGGGGCGGTGCCGAACAGCGAGGCCAGCAGGCCGACCGGCACCCGGTTGCCGCCGCCCAGCGGATCGGTGCAGACCAGGGCAGTCAGGGCGGGGTCGCGCGACATGCGCTGCATGTGGGTGAACCAGCGCACCGGTACCCGCAGGCCACGGGTCAGCCGGCTGAGAGGCCGCAGGGTAGGCAGCAGGGCGCGCATCCACGGCTGCCGCACCAGCGCGGCCTGCACCACCGGGTCGCGCGGGTCGGCCAGCGTGGTGGCGGCAAGACCGCGCACCCACGGCGATTCGGCCGCCACCAGATACGCCAGATAGCCGCCGATGCTGGCGCCCAGCAGTGCGATCGGGCGCGCGCGCTGGGTGTGCTCGGCGTCGATCAGCGCCAGCAGGGCGCGCTTCCAGGCCGCGTAGTCCACCTGTGCCCAGTGCGCCGGGCTCAGGCCGTAGCCGGGCAGATCCGGCGCCAGCACTTCATGGCCGGCGTCGGCCAGTGCGGCGGCCAGCGGCGCGAACATGCGGCCGTAGCCGCCGGCGCCATGTACCAGCACCACCGTCAGCGGCGCCTGGCGCGGGCCGTGACGGTCCAGGCGCAGCGTGCCACCGGCCCAGCGGAAGGCTTCCCTGCGCGGTGTGGCAGTCGGCTGGCCGGGGAAGAAATCCGCGTAGCGGGCACTCAGGGCGGGGTAATCGGGGGGCGCAACGGCAGGCATGCGGGAAGTGTAGGCCAGCCGTTCAGCCACGTGATGCTGAACCGGACGCACGGGCAACTTGACCACGGCCCACCGGCTGCCGACCATAAGCTGTTAATCCGCGACATCGGCGGCCGCTCCCACCCGGCACGTCACCGTCCCCTGCCGCGTCCCCAACCTGGTGCTGGCCGCGCGGCCGCATCGTTCGTTTCCCTGTCCGGCACCCGCTGGAGGAAAGTGTTTTGATCATCAAGATTGTCCTGGCAGCGCTGTTCGTGGCCTGCGTGCTGTACATCCATTTCCGCGGCAAGGTCCGCGCGCGCTGGTCGCGCCAGTTGCTGGACCATTCCAGCTTCATGGCCCCGATCAACGTGATCATGTACCTGTTCTCGAAGGTGCCGACCACGCCGTTCCTGGACCCGGGCAAGGAGCTGCCGCAGCTGGAACCGCTGCGCCAGAACTGGCAGGTGATCCGCGATGAGGCGCTGGCGCTGCGCGATGCGCAGAAGATCGCCGCCTCCAGCAGCTACAACGATGCCGGCTTCAATTCGTTCTTCCGCCGTGGCTGGAAGCGCTTCTACCTGAAGTGGTACGGCCCGTCGCACCCGTCGGCCAAGGCCATGTGCCCGAAGACCGTGGCGCTGATCGAATCGATTCCCGATGTGCGTGCGGCGATGTTCGCGCAGCTGCCGCCGGGCAGCGAACTGCGCCCGCACCGCGACCCGTTCGCCGGTTCGCTGCGCCTGCACCTGGGCCTGAGCACACCCAACGACGATGGCTGCTACATCGTGGTGGACGGGGTGAAGAAGAGCTGGCGCGATGGCGAGTGGATGATGTTCGACGAGACCTACATCCACCATGCGCACAACGAGACCGACCAGGACCGCGTGATTCTGTTCTGCGATATCGCCCGCCCGCTGCGCTTCGGCCTGCCGGGCCTGTTCAATCGCGCCGTGGCGGCTACCCTGCTGGCCGGCGGTGCATCGCCGAACCTGCCCGGCGACCCGACCGGTGGCGTGAACAAGGCCTTCGGTGGCCTGTACAAGGTGCGCCTGAAGGCCAAGGCACTGCGCGAACGCAGCGTGGTGGCCTACCAGGTGATCAAGTGGGGCCTGGTGGTGGCGGTGATTGCCGGTATCTGGGCGATCTGAGCGCCGGTTTCACGGAAACGAAAAACCCGCGCTGTTGCCAGCGCGGGTTTTTTGTTGGGTAGGTGCCAACCTTGGTTGGCAAGCTTTCCAATCAACCCTTCAGTGCGGCCTGCACGAACGGTGGGGTCACCAGCACGCCGGTGTGCAGCGCGGCGGTGTAGTACAGGGTGTTGAAGGTCTTGGCGGCCGAATCGGCCTGGCGGAAGTCGAAGCCACTCTCGCCCTTGCGGGCCATGGTCACGCTCCACCAGCCGGTGGGGTAGCACGGCTGCGGGAACGGCAGGGTCTTGAACGAGCCGAAGCCGGCCTTGCCCATTTCCGTGCGCATTTCGTTGATCAGCTCCAGCTGCATCAGCGGCGATTCGGACTGCTGCACCAGGATGCCGTCGTCCTTCAGGGCCTTGAAGCAGCTTTCGTAGAAGGCCTTGTTGAACAGACCTTCGCCCGGGCCCACCGGGTCGGTGGAATCGACGATCACCACGTCCACGCTGCCGGCCGGGCAGTTGGCCATGTAGGCCACGCCGTCGTCGAACAGCAGTTCGGCACGGGCGTCATCGTTGGAATCGCACAGTTCCGGGAAGTGCTTGCGCGCCATCACGGTGACCTGCTCGTCGATATCGCACTGGGTCACGCTCTCCACGCCGCTGTGCTTGAGCACTTCGCGCAGGGTGCCGCAGTCGCCGCCACCGATGATGACCACGCGCTTGGGCGCGGCGTGGGTGAACAGCACCGGGTGGCTGATCATCTCGTGGTAGAAGAAGTTGTCCTTGCTGGTCAGCATGATGGCCCCGTCGATGGTCATCAGGTTGCCCCAGTCGGTGGTCTGGAAGATTTCGATCTTCTGGAACGGCGACTGCACTTCGTCCAGCTTGCCGGTGATGCGGTAGCCGATGGCCGAGCCAGTGCGTTCGAAGTGTTCGATGTACCAGTTGCTGCTGTCAGTCATGGAGATACGGTCCTGTTCGGAGGGGATGGAGCCGGGCTGACGGCGGGGTGCCTCGCTTCCGGACGGATCGGCCCGTTCAGGTTCAGACCTGCCACGGGCGCGGGCGCGCATGATAACGAACCTGTGGGCATATAGGCGTTATCATGCCCCCCCTTTCACTGCCAACAAGGCCGACTGCAATGACCGATTGGTCCCTCGACCAAGCCCGCAAGACCTACTCGATCCCGCATTGGGCGGATGGTTACTTCGATGTGGATCAGGCCGGGCACATGGTGGTGAGACCGACCGGGGCGGACGGCCCGGTGGTATCGCTGCCCAAGGTGGTGGACGCCGCGCGTGAAGGCGGCGCCAAGCTGCCGCTGCTGGTGCGCTTCCCGGACATCCTGGGCCAGCGCCTGGGCAAGCTGCAGGCGGCCTTCGCCCAGGCCCAGCAGGACTGGGACTACACCGGCGGCTACACCGCCGTGTACCCGATCAAGGTGAACCAGCACCGCGGCGTGGCCGGTACCCTGGCCAGCCACCACGGTGAAGGCTTCGGCCTGGAAGCGGGCAGCAAGCCCGAACTGATGGCCGTGCTGGCGCTGTCGCGCCCGGGTGGCCTGATCGTCTGCAACGGCTACAAGGACCGCGAGTACATCCGCCTGGCTCTGATCGGCCGCAAGCTGGGCCTGCAGACCTTCATCGTGATCGAGAAGCCGTCCGAGCTGAAGCTGGTGCTGGAGGAATCCAAGGCACTGGACGTGAAGCCGGGCCTGGGCGTGCGCATGCGCCTGGCCTCGCTGGGCGCCGGCAAGTGGCAGAACAGCGGTGGCGACAAGGCCAAGTTCGGCCTGTCCCCGCGCCAGCTGCTGGACCTGTGGAAGTCGCTGCGCGATACCGAATACGCCGACTGCCTGAGCCTGCTGCACTTCCACATGGGCTCGCAGATTTCCAACGTGCGCGACATCGCCAACGGCATGCGCGAAGCCACCCGCTACTTCGTCGAGCTGTCGCAGCTGGGCGCGAAGATCACCCACGTGGACGTGGGTGGCGGCCTGGGCGTGGATTACGAAGGCACCCGTTCGCGCAGCTTCTGCTCGATCAACTACGGCCTGCATTCCTACGCCAGCAACATCGTGCAGCCGCTGGCCAATGCCTGCGAAGAACACGGCCTGACCCCGCCGCGCATCGTGACCGAGTGCGGCCGCGCGATGACCGCGCACCACGCGGTGCTGATCGCCAACGTGTCTGAAGTGGAGCAGGCGCAGGAAGGCCGCGTGCCCGACGCACACGACGACGAGCCGGCCTCGATCCGCCACCTGCGCGAGATCCACGAGGAACTGGACGTGCGCCCGGCGGTGGAACTGTTCCAGGAAGCGCAGCATTTCCATGCCGAAGGCCTGGCCAGCTACGCGCTGGGCCAGATCGACCTGCCGCAGCGTGCGCGCATCGACGATCTGTTCTACGCCATCGCCCATGGCGTGCGTGCGCGCCTGAGCTACGACGAAAAGAGCCATCGCCCGGCGCTGGATGAACTGAACGAGCGGCTGGTGGACAAGTACTTCGTCAACTTCAGCGTGTTCGAATCGATTCCCGATGCCTGGGCGATCGACCAGGTGTTCCCGATCGTGCCGATCGAGCGCCTGGACGAAACCCCGGACCGCCGCGGCATCATCGCCGACATGACCTGCGATTCGGACGGCATGGTGAAGACCTATGTCGAGAACGAAAGCCTGGACACCTCGCTGCCGCTGCACGCGATCAAGCACGGCGAAAGCTATCGCATCGGTTTCTTCATGGTGGGTGCCTACCAGGAAATCCTGGGCGACATCCACAACCTGTTCGGCGACACCGACGCGGTGGAAGTGGTGGCCGATGCCGATGGCTACGCGATCACCCAGCAGCGCCGCGGTGATACCACCGACGTGATGCTGGACTACGTCGGCTACAAGCTGGACGACCTGCGTGCGGCCTACGCCCAGCGCGTGGCTGCGGCCGATCTGTCGCCGGAGCGTGCGCAGGAACTGTCCGAAGCGCTGGAAGCGGGCCTGACCGGCTACACCTACCTGTCCGACGAACCGCTGGTCTGATGTTCACGGGAACGCCGGGCCTGGCCCGGCGCTACCGGTCTTGATGAGCCTCGCCGGATGAGCGCGCGCGCGATCTTCCACCTGTTCCTGCATGCCGCCGTGCCAGCCCTGCTGGCATGGCTGTTCTGGCGCAAGCGCTTTGCCTCGGCGTGGCTGTTGATGCTGCTGGGCTGGATCATCGACCTGGACCATCTGCTGGCCGACCCGATCTACGCGCCGAACCGCTGCAGCATTGGTTTCCACCCGCTGCACACTGCACCGGCCATTGCGGTGTATGCCGGGCTGTGCGTGCCGAAGAAAACCCGGCTGGTGGGTATCGGGTTGGTGATCCACATCGTGCTGGACGCCATTGATTGCTGGTGGATGCACCACCGCTGACGGCCAACGCGGTTCCATGCGTTGGCGGGGCCGTCGCATTGCCTTGGTAGATGCCGACCTTGGTCGGCATGGCGTGTCGACCAAGGTCGACACCTACCGGTCGTGGCGGGGCCGTTGCGCTGCTTTGGTAGATGCCGACCTTGGTCGGCATGGTATGTCGACCAAGGTCGACACCTACCGGTCGTGGCGGGGCCGTTGCATTGCTTTGGTAGATGCCGACCTTGGTCGGCATGGCGTGGCCGGGACCGTTGGATTGCTTTGGTAGATGCCGACCTTGGTCGGCATGGTGTGTCGACCAAGGTCGACACCTACCGGTCGTGGGCGGGGTAGGCGCAGCGGGGTGTTACCCCGCCGGCAACCACAACGTGGCCCGCAACCCCGGCTGTGCGTTCTGCAACGCCAATCGCCCGCCATAACTGGCGGCAATATCGCCCACGATCGCCAGCCCCAGGCCGCTGCTGCCGGCGCGCTCATCCAGGCGCACGCCGCGCTCGGTCACCCGCGCCAGCGCCTCGGCGGTCAAGCCCGGGCCGTCGTCGCGTACGTCGATGCGCAGCTGCCCGTCTTCGGCCACCGCGGTAACGCGCACCTGCTGCGTGGCCCACTTGCCCGCGTTGTCCAGCAGGTTGCCCAGCATTTCTTCCAGGTCTTCGCCCGCTCCTGCGAAGCGCAGTGCCGGTGCCATCGCCTCTGCAACGAAGGTCACCCCACGGTCCCCGTGTACGCGCGCCATCAGGCCGCACAGCGCCTGCGCCGCCGGTTCCACCTCGGTGCGTTGGCGGTGGTCGGCACTGATGCCCGCGGCCAGGTAGCGGTCCACGCTGGCCTGCATGCGTGCGCCCTGTTCGCGCAGGGTGCGGCGCCAGTCGTGGCCGTCGCCGTCCGCTTCGGCTGCCAGCACGCTCAGCGGTGTCTTCAGTGCGTGCGCCAGATCCTGCGCGCTGGTGCGCGCGCGCGCCACCATGCGTTGCTGGTGGTCCAGCAGGGTGTTCAGTTCTTCGCCCAGCGGCGCGATCTCCGCACCCAGGCCGGTGGTATCGATCTGCTGCGCCTGGCCGCGGCGCACGCGTTCCAGTTGCGCGCCCAGCCGCTGCAGCGGGCGCAGGCCGAAGTGCACTTGGCTGGCCAGCACGGCCAGCCACGCCGCCACCAGGATGGCCAGTGCGATGGCCGTGCGCTGGCGGAAGGTCGCCACGTCGGCGTCCAGTGCGCTGCGATCGGTGGCCACCACGGCCAGGTACGGGCCACTGGCGCGCGGCAGCCGCACCTGCTGCACGCGTGCGCGCAGCGACTGCTGCAACGGCCCGGGCAGGTCGCGCGTGGCCGGGCCGTTGCCGGCAACCGGCAGCGTTTCGTCCCACAGCGAGCGCGACTGCAGCAGCACCGTGCCGGCTTCATCGGCCACCTGCCAGTAGGCGCCGGAAAACACCCGCTGGAAGCGCGCATCGTTGGGTTCCTGGCGCAGGTGCAGTTGGCCGTCGGCGCCGATTTCTGCCTGCGCCAGCAGGGTCAGCATGTCCTGCTGCAGTTCCTGGTCCAGCCGGTCGCGCGCGCTGCGCTGGTACAGCTCGCCCAGCAGCGCGCTGGCCAGCACCGACACCAGCAGCAGGCCCACGCCGCCGGCCAGCAGCAGGCGGCGGCGCAGCGAGGGCTGCGCGCTCACGGCGGGGCCAGCCGCCAGCCCTGGCCGCGCACGGTCTGGATCAAATCCACCCCCAGCTTGCGCCGCACCCGGCCCAGCAGCACGTCCAGCGCGTTGGAATCGGGGTCCAGCCCGCCGTCGAACACGTGTTCGCCCAGGCGGTCGCGGCCGATCACCTGGCCGCTGTGGTGGATGAAGCAGCTCAGCAGACGGAATTCCTGCGGGCTCAGCGCCAGCGCCTCACCGTCCAGCTCGAAGCGCCCGGCATTGACGTCCAGCTGCAGCGGGCCGCACTGCAGGCGCGGGCTGGCGTGGCCGTGGCTGCGGCGGATCAGCGCCCGCAGGCGCAGGATCAGTTCGTCGGCCTGGAAGGGTTTGGTCAGGTAGTCGTCGGCACCGGCGTCGAACCCGGCCAGCTTGTCGTGCCAGCGCCCGCGCGCGGTCAGCACCAGCACCGGAAACGCGCGGCCGTTGCTGCGCCAGCGTTCGATCACGCTCAGACCGTCCAGGCCGGGCAGGCCCAGATCGACGATGGCGGCCTGCAGATCTTCGATCTGCCCGATCTCTTCGGCCTGGCGGCCATCGGCCACCACCTGCACCACGTAGCCGGCCTGTTCCAGCAGCGGCTGCAGGCGGTGTGCCAGGGCCTCATCGTCCTCGGCCAGCAGGATGCGCATCAGTCGTCCAGCTCCGTCTTCAGCAGCTTGCCGGTGCGCGCATCATAGTCCAGCTCCACCACCACGCCGTCGGCACGCAGGATCTCGACTTCGTACACGCCGTCGTCCAGCTCCACTTCCAGCAGTTGCCCGGCGTGGCGTTTCAGTGCATCACGCACCACGCTCTCCAGCGGCACATAGCGGCCCTGCTGCACCGCGCGGCGCGCCACCTGCTGTTCCGGGTCCTGGCTGGGCCCGGCGGCAACGGGGGCGCTGGCCAGGGCCAGCAGCAGGGACAGGGCAGGGAAGACGTTCACGGCGTGATGCGATGGATGGAGAACGGGAGATGGCGCGAGTGTGCCAGCGCTGGCTAACCATCGACTAACAGGCGCGGCTAAGGGCCTGTTAGGCGGCGTGGGCAAGCTGGTGTTGCCGGGCTGGTCCGGCCCCAACAGGAGAACCCCCATGCTGAAGTCCCTCGCCCTGGCCACCGTGGCCGCACTCGCCCTGGCCCCCGCCGCACAGGCCGCCCCGCTGGGCATCGCCCAGGTGGAACAGACCCTGCGCAAGGCCGGCTACACCCAGATTCACGAGATCGAGCGCGATGACGGCCTGTGGGAGGCCGACGTCAGCCGCGCCGATGGCCGTTTCAGCGAGGTCTACGTGGACCCCAAGACCGGTGAGATCTTCGATGAGCACAACGGCCGCGCGCTGCTGGGCACCGAACAGGTGCTGGCCAAGGCGCAGGCGCAGGGTCTGCGCGAAATCCATTCGCTGGAACGTGATGGCGCGACCTGGTCGCTGGAAGCGCGCAATGCCCGCAACCAGAAGGTGGAAGTGCGCATGAGCGGTTACGACGGCCGCATCCTGCACAGCGAGCGCGACGGCTGGCTGGATTGACGCCGGGTAGCGCCGGGCCATGCCCGGCGACCAAAGCGTGTCGACCCAGGTCGACACCTACCGGGTAATCGGCTTTGGTAGCTGCCGACCTTGGTCGGCAGAGCGTGTCGACCCAGGTCGACACCTACCGGGTCATTGGCTTACCAGCCGTACGGCGGCGGGTAATCCCAATACCCCGGACCGCCGCCGTAGTAACCGCCACCGTAGGGCCCAAAGTACCCCGGGCCCTTGCCTTCGCTCACGTGGATGTTGACGTTGACCCCGCGGGTCTTGCCCTCATCGGTGGTGTAGTTCTTGCTCAGGTTCAGGGTAGCGGCGTTGTAGTGGCTGTTGCCGGTGTTCTTCGAATAGCCGATGCCGGTGGTGAAGCTGCCGGAGACCTTCAGCTTGTCGTCCTGCACGTCGGCGATCTTCGCATCGTCATGTACGCGCGGGCCGCTCTTGTCACCGTAGTAGGTGCCGGGCGGGTCCTGCGGCAGGGACGGGTCGTTCAGGTAGCGCATCGGCGCCTGCGGCACCGACAGGTCCAGGCCCGAGGCCTGCGGCGCGGTGGCACCGGCGGCGGACTGGGCAAGCGCGGCGCCCGGTAGGGCGGCCAGGCACAGCAGCAGGGACAGGGGGCGGATCATCACGACGCTCCAACGCAATGGGGCCGCGCAACACGCGGCGGTACAGGCCGACGCTAGCAGGCGTTGCTTGAATGATGCCTGTAGCCGGCCCGTAGAGTCGAGCTTGCTCGACTGCTGCTCTTGTAGAGTCGAGCTTGCTCGACTGCCGTTGGCAGAAGCAGTCGAGCAAGCTCGACTCTACCGGGGTCTCGGGCGCAGTCGAGCAAGCTCGACTCTACGCAAGGCGGGCGTCACGCCCGCCGTTCAAACCCGAATAGGCCCTGCAGCGGGTGCCGCCGCCGCTCCAGCCCGGCGCGCAGCAAGCCGGCGCCGATCATCGAATAGGTAATGCCGTTACCACCGTAGGCCATGGCGAAATGTACCCGTGGCCCCCACTGCGCGTGCGGGCCGAAGAACGGCAGGCCGTCGGCGGTCTCGGCAAAGGTGCCCGCCCACGAGAACGCCGGGGTGGGCTGCAACTGCGGGAACCAGTGCAGCAGCTGCTTCATCAGCTGCTTGGCCTTGCCCTGCACGCGGCGGTCGCGGCGCGCAGGCACGTCGATGGCATCGTCCAGACCGCCCACCAGCAAGCGCCCTTCGCCGGTGGCACGCAGGTACAGGTACGGCCGCGCGCTTTCCCACACCATGGCCTGCTGCAGGGGACCCAGCAGCTGCGCATCGATGGGGTCGGTGATGAAGGCGTAGCTGCTGCGGTTGCGGGCCACACGTGGCTTCAGCCAGTGCTGGGTGGCGTAGCCCATGGCCAGCACCACATGACGCGCCTTGATGACCGCGCCGGCGGCGGTGCGTGCGGTCACGCCGCGTGGGCCGGGCTGCAGGGCCTCCAGCACGGTGCGGTCGTACACACCGCAGCCGCGCCGCTGCAGGCGCTGCAGCAGCCCATAGGTCAGCGCGTACGGGTCCACGCGCGCGGCCTGCCGGGTCAGCAAGGCGCCGCCGGCGTCCACGCCAAAGCGTTCGCGCAGGCGCTGCGGGGTCTGCCAGCGCGCATCCAGGCCGGCGCGGCGGCGTGCATCGCCCTCGGCCATCAGGCGCGGTACGTCGCGGCTGCGGCTGGCCAGGTACAGGCTGTCCATGCGCTGGAAATCCACGCCACGCAGGCCGCGGGCGGCGTCGCGCAGGGCAGGCAGCGCTTCGGCACAGGCCCGGTAGGCCAGGGTGGCCGCGTCCGCACCGTACTGCTCGGCCAGTTCCAGCAGATGGGTATCGATCTCGTACTGCAGCAGCGCGGTGCTGGCCGAGGTGCTGCCCCAGCCGATGTCGCGCTGCTCGATCACGGCCACATCGTGGCCATGGCCGCACAGTTCATCGGCGATCAGCGCACCGGTCACACCGCCGCCCACCACCAGCACATCGCACTGCAGGTCCTGCTGCAGCGGCGGGAACGCATGCAGCAGACCGTTGCGCACCGCCCACCACGGGTAGCCACTTTTCAGGTCCATGGGGGCAGGGGCTCAGGCAGTGGGGTGGCCGGTGTGCGGGGTGTGGATCAGTTCGGACAGATCGAAGCCCTGCTGCTGCGCGGTGGCCAGATAATGGTCGCGCACGGTGGCATCGAGCTGCGGCTGGCGGGACAGCAGCCACAGGTAGTTGCGGTCGGGGCTGCCGACCAGGGCCACGCTGTAGTCCGGGGCGACCTGGATCACCCAGTAGTCGCCCTTGGCGAACGGCAGCCAGCGCAGCCCCTTGGGCAGGAAGCTGACTTCCAGGCGCGCGCTGTCGTTGTCCACGGCGCTGGCTTCACCGGTGGCTTCCTCTACTTCGCCGTCCATGCGGCAGCGGTTTGTCACGCCCACGTTGCCGTTGTCCAGCAGCCGGTAGTGCGCCGAGACATCGGTGCAGCCCTCGGGTTCGTGGCGCATGGGCAGGCGGGCGATCTCGTACCAGGTGCCCAGGTAGCGGGGCAGCTTGAGGTCGGTAACGGTCTTCAGCGGCGGCAGGTCGGTCATGGTCGTGCGGGGTTGCGGGCGGTTCCCCACCTTGCCCACGCGGCTGCCATGGCCGGGTGAAGCCCGGGCGAGGGTGGTGTCCAGAACATTGCGTCGCCGTGGCGGTGCAGGTGCGGTGCCGGTCGCGGCGGTATGCTGCGGCCAGCGCCGGGTTTTTCCGATTCCAAGGCAGTGGAGGTGCCGATGTACCAGGTGATTCTGTTGAAGAGTGAAACCGCGTTCGCGCGCGAGCAGTGGCCGCAGGTCGATGATCTGGTGGACTACCAAGGCGTGAGCTACAGCCTGCGTGCGGGCCCAAGGCAGCCGCTGCCCACCGACCACGCCTGGCACCCGATCGCGGTGTATGCGCCGGATGAGATTACCGAGGAAGAATTCCAGGACTGGTATGCCGCGCAGCAGCCACAGGTGGAAGAGCTGCGGTTGAAGTACTGAAGGCGCGGGCGCCCGGCCCGGGCTGCGGGTTGCGGTAGAGTCGAGCTTGCTCGACTGCTCTTCGCGCGGTGCCGAACATTCCGACAGTCGAGCAAGCTCGACTCTACGACAGAGCGGGCTGCAGGCTACGGTAGAGTCGAGCTTGCTCGACTGCTTTTCTCGACTCTACGCGGGCGTTACCCCCTGTGCCGTATAGTCGCGCGCAGGCGCGGTGGTCCGCGCGAACCGGTGTGGCTGGCTTGCTTTCCTTCTTCCGAACGATCCTGAAACGTGGCCCGTCGCTGGCGCTGCTGTTGTGTGGTGCGCTGCTGCTGGCCGCGCCGGTGCTGGCCCAGGATGACGACCCCACGCCGAAGCAGCAGCTGGCCAGCATCGAGGCCAGTCTGAAGGATGTGGAGCGCAAGCGCGACGCCGCCGACGCCATTGAAACGCTGGCGATGCTGTCCGAAACCGCTTCGCAGGCGCGCCGCGATGCCGAGGCGCTGGACAAGAGTCTGCAGCCGCAGCTGGATCAGTTGAACGAGCAGCTGAGCCAGCTTGGTCCGGCGCCCGACGGCAGCACCGAGCTGCCCGAGCTGGCGGCACAGCGCCGTAACCTGACCCGCCAGCGCGATGCGCTTGCCGCGTCCATCGCCCAGGCCAAGGCCAGCGCCGTGCGCGCCGGCCAGTTGGCCACCGATATCGACAAGCAGCGCACCGCCCAGCGCACCGAGGAGCTGGGCCAGAAGGTGGATTCGCCGTTGTCGCCCTCGCTGTGGCGCAAGGTCGCCAAGCAGCTACCGATCGACGTTGCCCGGGTGATGCCGTTGGCCGAGCAGGGCCGAGATGCCTTGGCTGTCGCGCTGCGCAAGGAAGGCTGGAGCACGCCGCTGCTGGGCCTGCTGGCCGCGCTGGTGATGATGTTCCCGCTGCGCCTGTGGCTGCGTTCGCTCGGTCGACGTTTCGCCGCTTCCGAACGCGCCCCGGACGGGCGCCTGCGCCGTTCCGGCCTGGCCATGTGGTTGCTGCTGGTGGGCACCCTGTTGCCGGGCTACGCGGTGGTGGTGTTCATCGCTTCGTTGAACGCCATCGGCGCCATCGCCCCGCGACTGCAGACCGTGGCCGAAGGCGTGCAGCAGGCCACCTTCGCCGCCGCCTTCATTGCCGCGCTCAGTGCCTGCCTGCTGGTGCCCACGCGGCCCTCGTGGCGCTTGTTGAACCTGGATGACACCGCGGCGCTGAAACTGCGCAAGTACGCCTGGGGTGCGGCAGCGCTGGCCTGGCTGAGCACGGTGCTGGTGGCCATCGACCGCGCCACGCGCACCAGCGATGTGACCACGGTGGCGCTGGACGGTGTGATCGCGCTGACCTACCTGGGCCTGATCATGGCCATGCTGGTGACCCTGGCGCGCCTGCACCGCCGGCAGACCGCCGAAGCCGAAGCGAAGCTGGAAGCGCAGGCCGACGGCCAAACCGTGGCCACCCCGGTGCGGCGTGGCAGCTGGCTGGTGCTGGCCCGCGTGGCCGGCAACGCAGCGGTGGTGGCAGCGATCATCGCCACCCTGCTGGGCTACGTGAACTTCGCCAAGTTCGTGAACCAGCAACTGATCGGCGGCACCATCGTGGTGATGGCCGCCATGCTGCTGTTCAAGTTCGTCGATGACTTCTGCACCTGGCTGCTGAACGCCGACAGCAAGGTGGGCCAGACCATCCTGCTCAGCACCGGCCTGAGCGTGTCGCGGCTGGAGCAGGCCGGCGTGCTGCTGTCGGCGATGCTGCGTACCCTGGTGGTGCTGATCGCACTGCTGGCGCTGGCTGCGCCGTTCGGCAACATCGGCACGATCGTCGAGCGCATCGGCTCGCTGGCCAACGGCATCGTGATCAACAAGGACCTGACGCTGCAGCCGGGCCGCATCGTCACCGGTGTGCTGGTGCTGCTGGTGGGCATCGGCCTGACCCAGCTGATGCAGCGCTGGCTGACCGACACCTACCTGCCCAAGACCGAGCTGGACTTGGGCGCGCGCAATTCGATCAGCACGATTGCCGGCTACGTGGGCATCATCCTGGTGGGCCTGTGGGCGCTGACCGCAATGGGCCTGAACCTGAAGAACCTGGCGCTGCTGGTCAGCGCGCTGTCGGTGGGTATTGGTTTCGGCCTGCAGGCGATCATCCAGAACTTCGTTTCCGGTCTGATCCTGCTGGCCGAGCGGCCGGTGAAGATTGGCGACTGGGTGAAGCTGGGTGACCAGGAAGGCGACATCCGCCGCATCAACGTGCGTTCGACCGAGATCCAGGTGGGTGACAAGTCCACGTTGATCGTGCCGAATTCGGAACTGATCACCAAGACGATCCGCAACATGACGATGGGCAACAACCAGGGCCGGATCCAGATCCAGTTCGCGGTGCCCACCAGTACCGATGTGGCGGGGCTGCGGCAGGCGCTGCTGGATGCCTATGGTGCGCACACGTCGGTGCTGCAGCAGCCGGCGCCGTCGGTGTATATCGACAGCATTGCCGGTGGCCAGATCACGTTCAACAGCTTCGCTTACGTGGCCAGCCCGCGGCAGGTGTACGGCACGCGCAGCGATCTGTATTTCAGCCTGCTGCAGATCCTGGCCGAACGGGATATTCCGCTGTCCACCCCGACCGACATTCACCTGGTACGCGACACACCAGCGGAGTAAGGGAGTTTTTGTGTGCAGGGCTTGCAGCCCTGCACCCGCTGTAGAGTCGAGCCATGCTCGACTGAAGCAACGTCAAAGGCGGGTGGGCTGAGGGTTGGCGGGGTGGGTCCGGTTGAGGGGGACGCCGCAACCGGACCCACCCCGCCTTCGACAATTTCCCGCGATCTGCGGGGAATGCGCTTGGGGTCAGATCCGTTTTCCGTAGGAAAACGGATCTGACCCCAGAAACAATTCGATATCTGACAGATGTGTCGACCAAGGTCGACACCTACCCACAGCCGCGGGGCACTGTCAGAGGTGGGGCGGTGTCGGATTGCGGGGTGTCCGCCGCATGGATGCGGCGGCCAAGCCTACAGGGACGTACTTGCGGCGTCCCCGCAATCCGACACCGCCCCACCATCCCACGTAATACACGCTTCTGCCGTTGCCGTTGCCGTTGCCGTTGCATCGAGCGGGTGCAGGGCGCAGCCCTGCCGAACACCCCTTTACCCCCGCGGTCTGCCGCGCGAGGGCACCAGGGCGAAGGTATCCACGGCCAGCTTCTCGGCATGGTTCAACCACGCGCGGATCTCCAGATCGTCCACTTCGTGGTCCAGACCGAACGAGACGTTGATCTTGCCGTCGGCATCAGGCTGCACCCACTGCTGGGCCAGCACCACCTTGCGCTGCGACGACACCGCTTCGATCCAGAAACCACGGTCCGGGCGCGTGCTGGCCACCAGCTGCAGCATGTACTGGCCGGCGCGGGTGCGGCGGCCCTTCTGGGTGATCATGTGCGCCTGGCGCACGCTGGGGCGCGGCCCCTGGAAGGCTTCCAGCGGCGCGTCCACGGCAATGCCACCGCGCAGATCGTCGTCGCGGTACAGCTTGATGCCGTTGTCGCGGTTCACCAGCAGCGCGCACCAGTCGCCGTCGGCCGAACCGTCCTCGAACGCCGTGCAGCGGTCCACGTAGGCCAGGGTGTTGTCCGGGTCGGCATCGTCGAACTGGCGCGAGGTGTTTTCCAGGTACACCGATTTCAGCGCCCAGTCCTTGTCGTACTCCAGCAGCACCGGCGGCTGCACCTGCTGCAGACCCACCACCACCTGGTCATCGCCATCGATCTTCAGTTCGCGGGTTGGCTCGCCCAGCCACAACGAACGGGCGAAGGCCAGGTACTGCGGGTAATCGCGGCCGCCATCGCGGCGGGTGGCTACGCTGGCGCTCGGCGCGCGGTCGGTGTCGATCAGCGAGCGGCCAAAGCCCATGGTCTTCAGGTTCGGGTCCAGCAGGCTGAGCAGGGTGGCGCCCGAATCCAGCGTGGTGCCGGCCTCGGTGGTCAGCTGGCGCGGGGCAATGCCATCGCCCAGGAACAGCAGCAGGTTCTCGCGCTTCTGCCGGGTCAGGATGTGGCTCAGGTCGTTGGGCATGGCCAGGTGATCGGAGGCGATCACGATCAGCGTGTCCTTGCCGTACGGACTGGCTTGGATGCGCTGCACCAGCTGCGAGATCAACCGGTCGCTGCACTTGAGCGCATTGAGCATGTTGATGTTGCCGTACTGGCTGTCGTAACGCTGGCCCTTGCAGGCCACCGGCAGGTGCCCGGCCGGGTGATGGGTATCCATGGTCAGCGTGGTCAGCATGAAAGGCTCGCCCTTGCGCGAGAGCTGTTCGAAACGCTGGTAGGCGGTATCCAGCAGCACGTCGTCATGCACGCCCCACGGCGAGTAATGCACGCGGCCGATCTTCTTCTGCTGCTTGAACCAGTCCAGATCGTGTACTTCGTCGAAGCCGTGGCTGGCCAGGAACTGGCCCTTGCCGGCGAAGCGGCCGTTGGCACCGCCCAGGTAGTGGTTGGTGTAGCCCTGCTGCTTCAGGTAATCGCCCAGGCACACGGCCTTGGGCAGGAAGCTGCCCATGCGGTCCATGCTGTTTTCGTCACCGGGCGAGGTGGTCAGCGGCACGCCGCACATCGACGACACCAGGCCGGCAATGGTCCAGCCGCTGCCTTCGGCCGAGGCAAGGCCGCGCACATCCAGCGACTGGCTGGCAAGGCGATTGATGTTGGGCATCAGCCCCGGGAACACGTTCTCGTCCAGGTAGGTGCGTTCCAGGCTCTCGCCGTAGATCCAGACCACGTTGCGCGGGCGCTGCAGCGGCTGCGTGGGCACCTGGTATTCGGGGGCGATGCGCGCGAAATCGACCGGGCGCAACTGCTGGTACAGACGTTGGCCATCGCGCGCCAGCGGGCTGATGAAGATCGTTGCCATCCACACCACGGCGAAGCCTGCGAACCAGGCTGCGCCACGGCCGGGGCGGCGCCAGCGCTTCACCCGGGTGGCGAACAGCGGCAGCAGCGACACCAGTGCCAGCACCACGAAGCCAGCGATATAGCCCTTGAAGTCGGCTACGCCGGCGCCTTCCATGTCGGCACCCAGGTGGTACAGGGTGGCCGCATTCAGGCCATCGCCGGAGAGCTTGTCGATCAGCCACCAGGCACTGAGCGACAGCAGCAGCAGCGAGAACAAGGCAGCCTTCCACCACACCCACTTATCGGACGCGAGGAACAACCAGGCCAGCAGCAACAGCGACAGCAGCAGAATCCAGAGCATAGGCAGCTTCGGCAGTGACGGGGTGTTGGTGATGGACGTCGTACCGACGCGTGTCCATCCAACCGACGCTGCCGCAAGCACACACACATGACAGGTCGATGACCCGATCATGCCTGCGCGAACCTGACTGAAATGTTTGTTCGTTACATGATGTGAAATCGCGCCGTATTGGTAAAACCAGCGTGAAAACAGCTACGCGATTTCATTAAGACGGTGCACGCACTGCCCGCTTCAGCGATGCCCGCGTTCTTCGCGTGCGCGTGCACGGCGATCAAACAGCAGTGCGCTGGTAACGATGCCCAAGCCCAATACCACACCGATCAGCATCAACAGAAGCGCGATGGCGGGGTAGCCGAACACATGCCAGCCGGTCTCCAGCTTCATCATCAGCGATGCGGCCATGATCAGTGCCGCACTGATGATGCCCGCCGCCACGCGGTTGGCGATCTTCTGCAGGTTTTCCATCAGCCGCGATTCTTCCAGCCCGGTCACCTTCATCTGCAGGCGGTTCTCGGCCAGAAGCGCCATGATGTCCGACAACTTGCGCGGCCCGTCGCGCAGCAGCTGCTGCAGCTCCATCGCTTCGCTGGCCAGGTTGGCAGCCGAAAGCGACTTCTTCAGGCGCGCACGCATCACGTGCTGAAGCTGGCGTTCGACGATGCGCCGGGTATCCAGGTCCGGTGCCAGCAGGCGGCACACCGTTTCCAGGTTCAGCAGCGCCTTGCCCAGCAGGCTCAGTTCCGGCGGTGTGCGCAACCCGCATGAGGTGGCGATGCGCACCATGTCCAGCACCACGCGGCCTTCGGAGAAATTGCCGTTGGCCGCGTAGCGCGCGATCAACTGGCCGGTCTCGCGCAGGTAGCGTTCCTCGTCGAAGGCTTCCAGCCGCGTGCTGATGCTGATCAGATCGTCGGCCACTTCCTCGCCGCGGCCATCGACGGCGGCGAACAGGATCTTCAGCAGGCGCTCGCGCAGCCGCGGTGGCATGTGCGCCACCATGCCCAGGTCGAAGATGGCCAGGCGCCCATCCGGGGTGACGCGCAGATTGCCCGGGTGCGGGTCGGCGTGGATTTCGCCATGCACGAAGATCTGGTCCAGGTAGCCGCGGATCAGCGCGGCGGCCAGCGGGTCCATCGCCTGTTCGGTGCGGCGCACACCGGGAATCGCGTCCACGCGCACGCCAGTGGCCAGTTCCATGGTCAGCACGCGCTGGCTGCTGAAATCCCACAGCGGCTGCGGCACCCACAGGCGCCGGAACGGCTTCAGGTGACGACCGAAGCGCGCCAGGTTCTCGGCCTCGGCGTGGTAATCCAGTTCCTGCATCAGGGTCTTGGCGAACTCGTTCAACCAGTCGCGCAGGCGCACGCGGCGGCCCACCTGGGTCAGGTGATCGGCGGCCAGGGCGAAGCTGCGCAGCGCTTCCAGGTCCGAGCGCAGTTGCGCGGCCACTTCCGGCTTCTGCACCTTCACCGCCACCTGGCGGCCGTCGCGCAGCACGGCGCGATGCACCTGGGCAATGGAGGCGCAGCCCAGCGGTTCCGGGTCGAACGAGGCGAACAGCTTGTTCACCGGTGCGCCCAGCTCCTGTTCCACGATCGCGTGGATGCGCTGCACCGGAATGGCGGCCACCTTTTCCTGCATGCGCTCCAGCGCGGTGGCGAATTCCACCGGCACCATGTCCGGGCGGGTGGACAGCATCTGCCCCAGTTTGACGAAGGTGGGGCCCAGCGCTTCCAGGTCGCTGACGAACTGTTCGGGATTGCCGTCGGGCGGCACGTCGGTATGGCTGCCCGCCGCATCCAGGTTCATGCCGGAAAACACGCCGGAATGGCGATAGCGCATCAGCAGGCGCAGGATCTGGCTGCGCCGGTTCATGCCTGTGACCAGCGGGGGATTGCCCGGGGCGGTGGACGGATTGCTCAAACGACACTCCTTGAAAGCGACGGCACCCTGTTGGTAGCGCCGGGCCACGCCCGGCGGACACCCTGTGCAGGTAGCGCCGGGCCATGCCCGGCGGACACCCTGTGCAGGTAGCGCCGGGCCATGCCCGGCGGATTTGGCAACGCCCCCAGTGTCCCCGCAGCGCGGTAGGCGCGCGGTGAACCCGCTACCGCCGTTGCCCCTGATCGGTCAGAATCCGTCCATTCCCTCTCTGGAAGTGCCATGGCCGGTGCCAGTCTGTTTGCCCTGCTCGACGATATCGCCACCCTGCTGGACGACGTCTCGATCCTCACCAAGGTTGCCGCGAAGAAGACCGCCGGCGTGCTGGGCGACGATCTGGCCCTGAACGCGCAGCAGGTGACCGGCGTGAACGCCAACCGCGAACTGCCGGTGGTGTGGGCCGTGGCCAAGGGCTCGCTGGTGAACAAGGTGATCCTGGTGCCGGCGGCGCTGGCGATCAGCGCGCTGGAAGCCTGGCTGCACAGCCGTGGCTGGAACGTGCCGCTGATCGTGCCGCTGATGATGATCGGCGGCGCCTTCCTGTGCTTTGAAGGCGTGGAAAAGCTGGCGCACCGCTTCCTGCATTCCGCCGACGAGGACGCCGAGCACCAGGCCGAACGCCGCAAGGCGCTGGCCGATGAGCAGGTGGACATGGTGGCGTGGGAAAAGGACAAGGTGAAGGGCGCGGTCCGCACCGACTTCATCCTGTCGGCCGAGATCATCGTGCTGACCCTGGGCGTGGTGGCGGTGGCCTCGTTCACCCAGCAGGTGCTGACCCTGACCGTGGTGGCGCTGGCGATGACGGTGTTTGTCTATGGCCTGGTGGCTGGCATCGTGAAGCTGGACGACGTGGGCCTGTACCTGTCGCGCAAGGGCGGGGCGGTGGCCGCGTTCGGGCGGGGCCTGGTGCGCTCGGCGCCGTGGCTGATGAAGTTCCTGTCGGTGGCCGGCACCGTCGCCATGTTCCTGGTGGGCGGCGGCATCCTGGTGCACAACATCCCGGCGCTGCACCACGCGGTGCAGGCGATGGGCGGGGAAGGGCAGTGGGGCTGGCTGATCAGCGCAGCGGCGAACATGGTGGTGGGTATCGTGGCCGGCGCCATCGTGCTGGCCGCCGTGACTGGCTTCCAGAAGCTGCGCGGGCGGTAGCCGCTGCTGCTCATGCCAACCAAGGTTGGCATCTACCAGAGCGGGTTTTCCGCGGGAATCGGCCCGGCGGATCGCATCAACCCGCCTGTACGCGGTTCTTGCCGTGGCGCTTGGCCTCGTACAGCGCATCATCGGCACGCCGCAGCAGGCTCTGTGCATCGTCGCCGGGCTGCCACTGCGCCAAGCCAGCGCTGAAATGCACCGGCACGCGCTGGTCGCGCACGGTCAGCACACGGTGCGCCAGTGAACGCTGCAGACGCTGGACCGTGGCCATGCTGTCTGCGCCCTGTGCATCGGGCAGCACCAGCACGAATTCATCGCCACCCAGGCGGGCCACGCCATCGGTGGCACGCAGCAGCAGCCGGCACACCGACACCAGGTGCTGCAGCAGCGCATCGCCACCGGCGTGCCCGTGGGCCTCGTTGGTCTGGTGGAAGTCGTCCAGATCAATCACCGCCAGCCCCAGCGGCGTGTTGTTGCGCGCGGCACGGGCCAGCTCGCGCTGCAGCAGTTCGTCCAGGCCGCGGCGGTTCAGGGCCTGGGTCAGCGGATCGATGCGGGCCAGGTCTCCGGCCTCGCGCAGTTCCTGTTCCAGTTCGGTGATGCGCTGTTCGGCGCGTTCCACTTCGGCGCGCGCGCTGGCCAGATGGTCGCGTGCCTGCGCGGCCTGCTGCTGCACCTTGCCGGTGTCATGCATCACTTCCTGCAGCAGCTGGTTCAGATCGGCGATGCTGCGTGCTTCGCGCAGCTGCAGCGCATAGCTGCCGATACGGTCGTGGTATTCGCCGGTGCTGGTGGCCATGCCATCCATGCGTTCGATGAACTCGCCCATCAGCCCGCGCATGGCGGCCTTGGATTCATCGATGCCCTGGCGCAGCAGCCCCTGCTTGTAGATCACTTCGCGCAGTTCGGCGCGGGTGCGTTCCACCGCTTCGGTATCCAGCGGGCCGGTCAGCAGCTGCTGCACGGCGGTGATCTGGCCCTGCAGCCAGCTGCGGTCGTCCAGCAGCTCGCTTACGTTTTCCAGCAGCAGGGCAAACAGTTCCAGCAGCAGGGCCTGCTGTTCCTGCCAGCTTTCCGCGCGCACGCCCACCTGGTGGCCGAGTTCGCGCACGCCCTGTTCGATGGGTTCCAGCGCCACGCCGGGCTGCCACTGGCGCAGGCGCGTTGCCAGCGCCTGGGCCTGCTCGCGCAGGTCGGGGTCGTGCTGCAGCAGGGCCACCACCGCACCGCCCAGCAGCAGCCGCAACTGTTCGGACAGGCGCAGGCTTTCGGGCTGGCCATCGGGGGAGTGCTGTTCGATGGTGCGGATGTACTTGTCGATCAGCTGGCGCATGGCCCGGCCATAGCGCGGCCAATCGGCGCTGGCCTGGGCCGACTGCAGGCGGTCGCCCATGTCGCCCAGCTCGCCGGGCAGGGTGGCCATGCCGTTGGCGAAGGCGGCCAGCAGCGGCTCGGGCGCATCGGCGCCGGCGAACAGCTGCTGCAGGGCCACGCCGCCGCCGCCCTGCAGCACCACCCGGTCGGCCCGGCCATCGTCCACCACCGCGCGGACGCGCGCCGGCGGCCCAAGGGCGGTGCCGGGGGCAGGGCGGTGGTCTGGCTGGTCCGTCATGGAGCGAATCCCGGGGGTGGCAGGGGCTGGTTCCAGCATATCGGCGCGGCCGCGCACGGCTTGAACGGATAGCATGGGGCCACAGAATGCAGCAGTGGGGGTGGGTATGCGTGTGATGTTGCTGGGGGCGACCGGGCTGGTCGGTGGTCTGGCGCTGCCGATGCTGCTGGACGACCCGCGCTGCCGCGCCGTGGTGGCACCCACGCGGCGGCCGCTGGACCTGCGTGATGCCAAGCTGCACGCGCCGGTGCTGTCCTTCGACGCAGTGCCCGAGGCGCCGGACTGGGCGCAGGTGGATGCGGTGATCTGCGCCCTGGGCAGCACCATGGCCCAGGCCGGCAGCCGCGAGGCGTTCTACCGGATCGACCACGACTACCCGCTGGCCTTCGCCAATGCGGCCCGCACCCAGGGCGCCCGCGCCTTCGTGCTGAATTCCGCGGCCGGGGCCAACCCGCGTTCGGCGGTGTTCTACAGCCGGGTGAAAGGCGAGCTGGAGCGCGACCTGCGGGCGCTGGAGTTCGCCTCGCTCACCCTGGTGCGGCCCGGCTTGATTGGCGGCCATCGCCAGCAGGTGCGCCGCGGCGAAGCGTTCGCGCTGAAGGTGCTGGGCGCGTTGGATCCGGTGCTGCCACGGGCCTGGCGGATCAACCCGGCCGAGCGTATTGCCAAAGCACTGGTGGATGCCGCGCTCGCCCCGGCCCCGGGCGAGCACATCGTGCCATCGCGGGATCTGGTGGGCTGAGCGGTAGAGTCGAGCTTGCTCGACTGCCTTTGCTCTTCGCTCTTCGCTCTTCGCTTTCCGTAGAGTCGAGCTTGCTCGACTGCTCTTCGCGAACAGCAGTCGAGCAAGCTCGACTCTACCAAGGCAAATGCCAAGGCAAATGCCAAGGCAAATGCCAAGGCAAATACCAAGGCAAATACCAAGGCATTTGCCAAGGCAGTGGATCGCCGCATTGCGCCCACAAAAAAACGCCGGGCATTGCCCGGCGTTTCTCCAACCCATGTGCCAACCAAGGTTGGCACCTACCATTCAGTTCATGTGCGAACCCAGGTTGGCACCCACCCATCAATGGGTCGATCAGCTGGCCAGTGCCAGGTCGTCCATCATCGCGCGCAGGAAGCGGGCCGCTTCGCCGCCGGTCGCCGCGCGGTGGTCGAAGGTGACCGACAGCGGGATGACCTTGTGCGCTTCCACGCCGCCCATCACCGGGGTCATCTGGTGGCGGGCACGGCCGGCACCGACGATGGCCACGCACGGCGGCACGACCACCGGCGTGGCGTAGCGGCCGGCGAACATGCCGAAGTTGGACAGCGAGATGGTGTAGCCACTCAGTTCCGAGGCGGCGATGGAACGCGATTCCACCTGCTCGCGCAGACGGTTCACGCCTTCGCGGATGCCGCGGGCGTCGAGCATGTCGGCATTGCGCAGGGCCGGCACGAACAGGCCGTCGTCGGTGTCCACGGCAATGCCGATGTCCACCTGCGCGTGCAGGGTGCGGGTCAGTGCCTCACCGTCGAACCAGGCATTCATGGCCGGCACCTTCTGCGCGGCCACCACGATCGAACGCACCAGGCGCGCGGTCACATCGTTGCCCGGCAGCCAAGCGTGGATGTCGGCGTCGTCGTTCAGCGTGGTCGGCACGACCTTGCTGTGCGCGTCGGCCATCACCCGCGCCATGTTGCGGCGTACGCCCTTCAGCGGTTCCGGCTGGCCCTTGGCGACCACGCCCGGCGGCTGGGTGCGCATGGGCTTGCCGGCGGCCGACAGCGGGGTGCGGGCTTCGTTCTGCACCGGCGCCGACACCTGCGCCGGAGCCGGCGCTGCATAAGCAGCGGCAGCCACCGGTGCCGGGGCGGCGCCCAGCTTGGCGGTGCCGTTGGCAGCGGCCTGCTTCACGTCGGCCATGGTCACCGCGCCATCGGCGCCGGTGGCACGCACGCGCGACAGGTCCACGCCCAGCTTGCGCGCGGTGGCACGCACGGCCGGCACGGCCTTGACGCCACCAACGGCCAGCGCCTGTTCGGTATGTACGGCGTTGGAGCTCTGCATGGCGCCGACCACGGTGCCAGCGTCATCGCGCTCGGCCTTGGCTTCTTCGGCCACGGCCGGGGCCGGGGCTGCAGTCGGAATGGGCGGCGGGGTCGGTGCGGCGGCAGCCGGTGCCGGCGCATGGCCGTGGCTGTGGCCGGTGTCCTGGCCATCGGCGCGCTGCGGCAGGTTCGGGTCGATCTCGAAGCTGGCCAGCACCGAACCGGTGGGAATGATGTCGCCGGCCGCGCCGGACAGCTTCAGTACCTTGCCGGACACCGGCGAGGGTACTTCCACCACGGCCTTGGCCGTTTCCATCGACACCAGCGGTTCGTCCAGCTTGATCACATCGCCTTCCTTCACGAACCATTCCACGATGGTTGCGTCCGGCAGGCCTTCGCCCAGGTCGGGCAGGTTGAAGTTCTTGGTCTGGCTCATGTGCAGTTCTCTTCCAGCAGTTCCAGTTCGCGGGCCGGCAGCCAGCCCGTCGCGCCGTTGGCGCGCTCGGACCACCACCACCCACCATGTTCGTGATGCAGCTTCACCATCTCGCCGCTTTCCACATCCAGCTCGCGGGCGTCGTAGTCGCGCAGGGCTTCGGCGCGACCTTCGTCCAGCGGCTGCAGCCAGGCGACGGGCGCCCAACCGGCGCGCCCATCGTTGCTGCGTACCCAGGCAAACGCCGGCCATTCTTCGTCACGTACACCCACTTCGACGATCTGGCCGGTGCGGAACCGGAGCGGATTGGAATATTGGCTGCGGTAAGCCCCCAGCAGGCGGGCCCGCATGTCAGCCCGCCGCCACCGCGCGCTTGGCCGCGGTCACGATCCGGTCCACGCTGGGCAGGTACTTCATTTCCAGGCGGAACAGCGGAATGTGGGTGTCGTAGCCGGTAACGCGTTCGACCGGGGCCAGCAGGTCATACAGCGATTCTTCGGCCAGGCGGGCGGCAATCTCGGCACCGAAACCAGCGGTCTTCGGCGCTTCCTGCACGACCACGCAGCGGCCGGTCTTGGCCACCGATTCGGCGATGGTGGCAAAGTCCAGCGGGCGCAGGGTGGCCACGTCGATGACTTCAGCACTGATGCCTTCGCCGGCCAGCTTGTCGGCCGCTTCCAGCGCTTCCTTCACCTGTGCGCCCCAGGCAACCAGGGTCACGTCGGTGCCGTCGCGCAGCACGAAGCAGACGTCCAGCGGCAGCGCTTCGCCGTCGTTGACGACCACTTCCTTGTACTGGCGGTAGATGCGCTTGGGTTCCATGTAGATCACCGGATCGGGATCGCGCATGGCGGCCAGCAGCAGGCCATAGGCACGCTGCGGGCTGGACGGCAGCACCACGCGCAGGCCCGGCACGTTGGTGAAGATCGATTCGTTGGCTTCGCTGTGGTGTTCCGGCGCGCGGATGCCACCGCCCCACGGCACGCGCAGCACCATCGGGCAGTGCAGGCGGCCACGGGTGCGGGTACGCAGGCGTGCGGCGTGGCAGATGATGTGGTCCACCATCGGGTAGACGAAGCCGTCGAACTGGGCTTCGGCCACCGGCTTCATGCCCTGTGCGGCCAGGCCGACGGTCAGGCCGGCAATGGTGGTTTCATCCAGCGGGGTGTCGAGGATGCGCTGCGAACCGAAGCGCTGCTGCAGGCCGGCGGTGGCGCGGAACACGCCACCGTTCACGCCCACGTCCTCGCCCAGCACCAGCACCGACGGGTCGTGTTCCAGCTCCCAGGCAAGCGCCTGGGTGATGGCTTCGATCAGGGTGATGGGGGTAGCGGTCATTGCGATGTCTCCACCGGCGACAGCGGCGCTGTCGGCGGCATTGGCCTGGGAAGCGGAAGCGCCGTGCTTGATCTCATCCATGGCGCTGCTCCAGGGCAATGGCAGCCGCGCGCTGGGCCAGCAGGTCCGCCGGCGGGTCGGCATACAGGTAGTCGAACATGGCCTCGACCGGCTGCACCGGGGTGTTGAGGTACTGGTTCACTTCCTCGTCCACCTTGGCCGCGCACTGCTCGACCCAGGTCTTCTCTTCTTCTTCGCTCCACACGCCGTGGGCGACCAGGTACTTGCGCAGGCGCAGCATCGGCTCGCGGGTCCAGGCGTCCTTCACTTCGGCGTCGTCGCGGTAGCGGCGGGCGTCGTCGGCGGTGGTGTGGTCGGACAGGCGGTAGGTCAGCAGTTCCAGCACCGTGCCGCCTTCGCCGGCCAGGCCGCGTTCGCGCGCCTGTTCCATCGCGGCCAGCACAGCAATCAGGTCGTTGCCGTCCACCTGCAGGCAGTGCAGGCCGCCGGCCAGACCCTTCTGCGCCAGCGTTTCGGCACCGGTCTGGGCCGAGCGCGGCACCGAGATGGCCCAACCGTTGTTGACGATGCACAGGATCAGCGGCAGCTTGTAGGCACCGGCCGAATTGAGTGCAGCGTAGAAGTCGGTCTTGGAGCTGCCGCCATCGCCGCACACCGCCACCGCGATCTGCGCTTCGTTGTTCAACTTGAACTTCAGCGCAGCGCCGGCGGCATGCAGGCACTGGGTGGAAATCGGCACGCAGAACGGGAAGTCCTTCACCGCGTTGCCGGTGTAGTCGTTGCCGCGCTCGTCGCCGCCCCAGTACATCAGCACGTCGTATGGGCGCACGCCACGCATGAACATGGCGCCGTACTCGCGGTAGCTGGGGGCGAACACGTCACCCTGCTTCATCGCGGCGCCAATGCCCACGTGCGCGGCCTCGTGGCCCAGGCAGGCGGCATAGGTGCCCAGCTTGCCGGTGCGCTGCAGCGCGATGGATTTGCTGTCGAACGTGCGCACGTACAGCATCTGCTTGAACAGCGGCACCAGGACAGCCGGATCCTTCAGGGATTCGGGCAGGTCGTTGCGGACGAGCTTGCCGTCCGCGTCCAGGTACTGCAGGTATTCGATCTTGAACTCGGCGGCTACCGTCATTGCGTACTGCACCTTCGACAGAGAAGTTACAAATGATATGAATCGCCATGTTAAGGAAGGCGTACGAAATAGCCTTCCTGCGGCGCAACACGGCGATTCCCCGTTGTACCCCTGCCGACGGGTGGGGGGCCAATAACAACAACGTATTCAGTCGTTGCTGCAAAGCATCAGAATACGCCTTTGGCTGACTGCTGGCGCAACGGCGCAAACGGTTCCACGCGCAGCGGGGCGCTCGCGGCTGGCTCCACGGGCCACCGCACGCCCCGGTACGGTGGGCGCCGCTGCCAGCGCGGCGGCAACGCGCTACCCTTGCCGCCCCTGATCTGGTCCCGCCCATGTCCGTCGACAACAACCAACGCGATCTCGAAGCTGGCATCCACACCGATCTGCAGGGGCGCCTGACCTACGGCGGCTACCTGCGGCTGGACCAGCTGCTGAGCGCGCAGCAGCCGCTGTCCAACCCGCCGCACCACGACGAGATGCTGTTCATCATCCAGCACCAGACCTCGGAGCTGTGGCTGAAGCTGCTGGGCCACGAG
Organism: Stenotrophomonas sp. SAU14A_NAIMI4_8; assembly: GCF_003086695.1. NCBI lineage: Bacteria > Pseudomonadati > Pseudomonadota > Gammaproteobacteria > Lysobacterales > Lysobacteraceae > Stenotrophomonas > Stenotrophomonas sp. SAU14A_NAIMI4_8. Next base: position 4,126,771 of record NZ_CP025999.1, on the reverse strand, counting down.
CTGCGTGCGGCGATCGGCTTCCTGCAGCGCGACGAGGTCTGGCAGTGCCGCAAGGTGCTGGCCCGCAGCAAGCAGGTGCTGCGCCAGCTGACCGAACAGTGGTCGGTGCTGGAAACCCTGACCCCGTCCGAGTACATGGGCTTCCGCGACGTGCTGGGCCCGTCCTCGGGCTTCCAGTCGCTGCAGTACCGCTACATCGAGTTCCTGCTGGGCAACAAGAACGCGCAGATGCTGCAGGTGTTCGAGCATGACCCGGCTGGGCAGGCGCAGCTGCGCACCGTGCTGGAAGCGCCCAGCCTGTACGAGGAATTCCTGAAGTACCTGGCCCGCTTCGGCCACGCCGTGCCGGCGCTGTACGACAGCCACGACTGGACCCAGCCGCACGTGGCCGACGACACCCTGCAGCCGGTGTTCGAACGCATCTACCAGGACACCGACCGCTACTGGCGCGAGTATTCGCTGTGCGAGGACCTGGTGGACCTGGAAACCGCGTTCCAGCTCTGGCGCTTCCGCCACATGCGCACGGTGATGCGGGTGATCGGCTTCAAGCGCGGCACCGGTGGCTCGTCCGGCGTGGGCTTCCTGCGGCAGGCGCTGGAGCTGACCTTCTTCCCCGAACTGTTCCAGGTGCGCAGCACCCTGCAAGCCGGGCCCCCGGCAGATCAGGCCTGATCCCCATTCAGCTTGGCCTGCCGCGAGCGGCTGGATCGTTTCAGATGCAAGTTCAGCGAGCAGGTCGTGACCTGCCTCAAACGGCGTGTATTTGACGTGAACGCCACAAGTCGGTGATCCTCGCGCGTTGCTCCAGCGCACAGCGGATGTGCCGTCCATCCACCGAACCAGGAAACCCGCATGAGCCTAGACGCCACTGCGAACACCCCAGAACCGGCGCTGCCGGACTTCAAGACCACGCTGGGCCACCCGCGCCCGCTGTGGATGCTGTTCATGACCGAATTCTGGGAACGCTTTGCGTTCTACGGCATCCGCTGGGCCTTGGTGCTGTACATCGTCTCGCAGTTCTACAGCGGCAATGCCGCCGGTGAAGGCGATGCCAGCCGCATCTACGGCGCCTACCTGGCGCTGGTCTACGCCGCGGCGATCTTCGGTGGCTACGTGGCCGACCGGGTGCTGGGCTACCAGCGTTCGATCCTGACCGGCGCGGTCATCATGGCCGCCGGCCTGTTCATGATCTCGCTGCCGCAGGAGCACATCTTCAAGCTCGGCCTGGCCACGATCATCGTCGGCAATGGGCTGTTCAAGCCGAACATCTCCACCATGGTGGGCAAGCTGTACGGCCTGAAGGACGAACGCCGCGACTCCGGCTTCACCATCTTCTACATGGGCATCAACATCGGCGCGATGATCGCCCCGGTGCTGACCGAATGGCTGGCACGCAAGGTGTTCGGCACCTCGGAAATGCCGTCGTACAAGGTCGTGTTCATCGCCTCGGGCGTGGGCATGCTGATCTCGCTGGTGTGGTTCTACATCGGTCGTGCCGGCCTGAAGGGCATTGGCGCACCGCCGGCCGGTGCCGAAGGCTTCGGTCGCATCGTGATGGTGCTGGCCGGTGCCGTGGTCGCCATTCCGGTGGCCTACTTCCTGCTGGCCACCGGCGCCACCGCGCTGGCCTGGATCCTGGGCGCCATGTTCACCGCCCTGGCCATCCTGCTGCTGGTGGAAGGCATCCGCGAGGGCAAGGTGCAGCGCGACCGCGTGATCGCCATGCTGATCATCTTCGCCTTCAACGTGATGTTCTGGATGTTCTTCGAACAGGCCGGCAGCTCGTTCACCTTCCTGGCCGAAAACATCGTCAACCGCCAGTTCGGTGACTGGACCTTCCCGACCGCGTGGTTCCAGTCGGTGAACTCGGTGGCCATCATCACCCTGGCCCCGATCATTGCCTGGATCTGGGTGGCCATGGGCCGCGCCAATCCGTCCATCCCGCGCAAGTTCGGCCTGGGCCTGCTGTTCAACGGCGCCGCCTTCGCCCTGCTGATGTTCGCCCTGTCGCAGATGGTCGTGGACGGCAAGATCCCGTTCTGGACCCTGTTCATGGTCTACGTCATCCAGTCGGTGGGTGAGCTGTGCCTGTCGCCCATCGGCCTGTCGATGGTGACCAAGCTGGCCCCGGTGCGCCTGGTCGGCTTCGGCATGGGCGGCTGGTTCCTGTCCACCGGCATCGGCAACAACCTGTCGGGCATCTTCGCCGGTGCGGTCAGCGGTGAAGGCGGCATGACGATCGAATCGGCACTGAAGGGGTATACCTTCGGGTTCTGGGCGTTGATCGGTTCGGGCGTGGTCCTGTTCCTGATCGCGCCGCTGATCAACAAGCTGATGCACGGCGTCAAGTAATCGCGAGGGCAGTGGGCATGGGTACAACGTTCGGCAGGGCCGTGGTGGCCGTGATGTGTGCAGCGCTGATCAGCGCCTGTTCCCAGCAACCGCCGCCGGCACCGGCCGAACCCACCCAGCCCCTGGATACCCGCCCCACCGAGCCACCGGCCGCTGACCCCAGCGTGCCGGTGGCCTCGGGCAACACCCCGGCGGCGGCTGATATCGCCGCCATTGCCGGCCTCAACGCCAGCTTCGACCCGGCCCGCGACCCGCAGGCCGATCTGGAAACGGCCAAGGTGGAAGCGCAGCGCGGCAACAAGCGCATCATTCTGGACGTGGGCGGCGAGTGGTGTTCGTGGTGCCACCTGATGGACAAGTTCATCGAGGGCGATGCCGAAGTGCGCCGCCTGCGCGATGCGAACTTCGTCTGGATGAAGGTGAACTACAGCGAAGACAACGAGAACACCGCGTTCCTGTCGCAGTACCCGCAGGTGAAGGGCTACCCGCACCTGTTCGTGCTGGACGCCGACGGCACCCTGCTGCAGTCGCAGTTCACCGGCGAACTGGAAAAGCCCAAGGGCGAAGGCAAGGGCTACCAGCGCGCCCGCTTCATCGCCTTCCTGGAAAAGTGGGCGCCCCCGCGCTGACCCCGCTCCCCTTGTAGAGTCGAGCCATGCTCGACTGCTCTGCCTGCTCGACTGCCGTGCACGCTCGACTGCCAAGCGGTTACAGAAATCCCCCCCATGGCCGCTAACGGCAAGGACCTCAGTCGAATCGACTGCGGCCCCCACCCGCAGGAGCGCCCATGCACAGCGACCACGCCGACCGATCGCCTGACCCCGCCAGCACACCGGCCGACGGCGCGGCCCCTGAAGGCGTAGGCCTGCCCGCGCAGGAAACCCTGCTGGACGATGCCGGTACCGGCGAAGACACGCTGGACCTGGCGCCGCCGCGCTACCGCCTGCCGCAGATCGCGCTGCCCGACAACGTGGTGCTGAAGGGCGCCGTGCAGAAACTGGTCGAGCAGAAGGCCCGCCTGGACCGGCTGGCTGCCGAAGGCCAGTTGACCGGCCTGCTGCCCGCCGAATGGCAGGGCAGTGGCCTGCGTGCCATCGATCTGTCCAGCTTCATCCAGGGCGTGCTGCCGTTCCTGCAGACCGGCGAACGCGGCGAGACCGCGCCCGCCCGCCTGCCGGTGCGCCACGTGCTGGGCGATGACAGCCGCTGGGGCGTGCAGGACGTGGCCGAACCGAAATCGCTGGCCTGGTACCTGGCCAGCGATGAGCGCGCCAGCGCCGGCAGCAAGGACGTGGCCGAAGCCTGGCTGGTGGGCGCGTTGGGCCTGGCCTGGATGCAGGAAGGGCGCAGCCGCCCCGGCTTCCTGCGTGCCATGGACCAGGACAGCCTGGCCGCGCGGGTAACCATGCTGGGCTATCCGCCGCCGGGCGAACTGGCGTTGTACAGCGTGACCGCCCACGGCCAGCCGCAGATCTGGTGCGTGTACGGCCGGCGCAAGCTGCGGCCGTTGCTGGCCCCGTGGCTGAGCGTGCCGCTGCTGACCGCCTATGGCGTAGCGGCGCCGGCGGCGTGGCCGGCCAGTTTCCCGCCGGTGGACGCAGTGGCCGACGCTATTGCCGCAGCCCGCCCGGGCAAGCTGGTGCCGGAAGTGGACCTGGCCAAGGTGGTGGCGAAGATTGCCGAAGACACGGCGGGGGACGCCTGGCAGCCGGTCAGCCTGTTGCAGCTCAACACCTGGTCGCCGCGCTGGACCTTCTTCCTGGGCACCTTCGTCGGCCTGCCTTCGCTGCTGCTGGTCACCGCCGCGCTGGCCCTGCCGGGCGCGGTGGAAGCGGCCACCGTGGCCGCCTCGCTGGGGTTTGCCGGCGGCGCCATCGCCGCCCTGGCCGTGCCGTGGATCCATGCCCGGCGCAAGCACCTGAGCTGACCCCGCTCGGGGTCGGATCCCTTTCCGCAGGAAAGGGCTCTGACCCCACCAAACCCACCGAAGCCTTGGGGTCGGATCCCTTTCCGCAGGAAAGGGCTCTGACCCCGGAACAACGCCAAGGTAGGCGCGGTTACACCCCTTCGCCCATCCGCTCCAGCCCATCGCCGGCCAGCCGCAGGATCAGCTTTTCCAGCAGCTGCTCCTCTTCCTCGCTCAGCACCGACATCAGCTTGCGGGTGATCTCGATCACCAGCGGGGCAATGGTTTCGTACACCTCGAAGCCGGCCGCCGACAGCGCCAGCACCGAGCGGCGGCGGTCGTCGCCATGGGTTTCGCGCTTGATGAAGCCGCGCTCCAGCAGCCGCGCCACGGCCCGGCTGACGGCCACCTTGTCCATGGCCGTGCGGTCGGACACCTCGCTGGCCGACGAGCCCGGGTACAGCGCCAGGATGGTGATCACCCGCCACTCGGGAATGGCCAGGCCATAGCGGTCGCCGTACAGCTTGGCGATGTTGCCGCTGACCCGGTTGGACAGCACGCTCAGCCGGTAAGGCAGGAACTGTTCCAGGTCGAGCAGGACGTGCGAGGCGCGCACGCGGGTGGAGGCGGGATCGGCTGGGTTCATGCTGCGGTGCACCTTGCTGGTGGTTTCAGTTGTAACTATAAAGGTTGGGTCCGTACCCTGCATTCTCGCCGGGTCCAACCCCGCCCGCACCTGGTTTGTGCCGATGCGGCACCGATTCGGAGCCACGCCATGAATACCGCCGTCCCGACCGCCTCGCACCCGAACCCCGGCATGCAGGTCACTACCTTCGAAAACCCGATGGGCATCGATGGTTTCGAGTTCGTCGAATTCGCCGCCCCGGCCGGCCGTGGCCAGGAACTGCACGATTACTTCCGCAAGATGGGCTTCAGTGCGGTGCTCAAGCACAAGCAGCGCCCGATTACCGTCTATCGCCAGGGCGACGTCAACTTCCTGGTCAACGAAGACCCCGACTCGTTCGCCGCCGACTTCGCCGAAAAGCACGGCCCCTGCGCCTGCGGCTTCGCCATCCGCTTCCAGAAGCCGGGCGCCGAGGTCTACCAGACCGCGCTGGGCAACGGCGCCGAAGCGGTGGCCTTCAAGCCGGACAGCAAGGCCGTCAACGCGCCGGTCATCAAGGGCATCGGCGATTGCATGCTGTACCTGGTGGACCGCTACGGCGCCGCCGGCAGCATCTTCGATGGCGACTACGAAGCCGTGCCCGGTGCGGACCTGCACCCGTTCGGCTTCGGCCTGACCTTCATCGACCACCTGACCCACAACCTGTACTTCGGCAACATGCAGCAGTGGTCGGATTACTACGAGCGCCTGTTCAACTTCCGCGAGATCCGCTACTTCGACATCAAGGGCCTGAAGACCGGCCTGGTGTCCAAGGCGATGACCGCACCGGACGGCATCGTGCGCATTCCGCTGAACGAATCGTCCGATCCGAAGAGCCAGATCAACGAATACCTGGACGCGTACAAGGGCGAGGGCATCCAGCACATCGCCTGCTTCACCGACAACATCTATGAAACCGTCGAAGCCATGCGCGCGCAGGGCGTGGATTTCCTGGATACGCCGGACACCTATTTCGATGTGATCGACCAGCGCGTGCCCAACCATGGTGAAGACGTGGCGCGCCTGGCCAGGAACAAGATCCTGATCGACGCCGACCCGGAAACCCACCAGCGCAAGCTGCTGCAGATCTTCACCCAGAACTGCATCGGCCCGATCTTCTTCGAGATCATCCAGCGCAAGGGCAACGAAGGCTTCGGCGAAGGCAACTTCACCGCGCTGTTCGAAAGCATCGAGCGCGACCAGATCCGCCGCGGCGTGCTGTAAGGTCAGCGCACGCACCACCCTCGGTAGCGCCGGGCCATGCCCGGCGGCTTTCCGTTCCGGCATCGCTGTTCTCTGGAGCTCCCCATGTCCACCGCCCTCACCGCCCGCGGCTACCAGTCCGGCTTCGGCAACGAATTCGCCACCGAGGCCGTGCCCGGCGCGCTGCCGGTTGGGCAGAACTCGCCGCAGAAGGTGGCCCATGGCCTCTACGCCGAACAGCTGTCGGGTACCGCGTTCACCGCGCCGCGCGGCAGCAACCGCCGCAGCTGGCTGTACCGCATCCGCCCGGCGGTGACCCACGGCGAGTTCACCCCGTTCGCGCAATCGCGGCTGCAATGCGATTACAACGCGCAACCAGCATCGCCGAACCAGCTGCGCTGGAGCCCGCTGCCGCTGCCGGAACTGCCGACCGATTTCGTCGAAGGCCTGTACACGATGGGTGGCAACGGTTCGCCCGATGCGCACGCCGGCGTGGGCATCCACCTGTATGCCGCCAACCGTGACATGGTGGGCCGCTACTTCTACAGCGCCGATGGCGAACTGCTGATCGTGCCGCAGCTGGGCGCGCTGCGCCTGCTGACCGAGCTGGGCGTGGTCGAGATCGAGCCGCAGCAGATCGCGGTGATTCCGCGCGGCGTGCGCTTCCGCGTCGAGCTGCCCGACGGCCCCAGCCGCGGCTATGTGTGCGAAAACCATGGCGCATTGCTGAAGCTGCCCGACCTGGGCCCGATCGGTGCCAACGGCCTGGCCAACCCGCGCGACTTCGAAACCCCGCATGCCGCCTTCGAAGACATCGACGGCGACTTCGAGCTGATCGCCAAGTTCGACGGCCGCCTGTGGCGCGCGCCCATCGACCATTCACCGCTGGACGTGGTGGCCTGGCACGGCAACTACGCGCCGTACCGCTACGACCTGCGCCGCTTCAACACCATCGGCTCGATCAGCTACGACCACCCGGACCCGTCCATCTTCCTGGTGCTGCATTCGCCCAGCGACACCCCCGGCACCAGCAACATGGATTTCGCCATCTTCCCGCCGCGCTGGCTGGTGGCGCAGAACACGTTCCGCCCGCCGTGGTTCCACCGCAACATCGCCAGCGAATTCATGGGCCTGGTGCACGGCGCCTATGACGCGAAGGCCGAAGGTTTCGTGCCCGGCGGTGCGTCGCTGCACAACTGCATGAGCGGGCATGGCCCAGATGCGCCGACCTTCGACAAGGCGTCCAACGCCGACCTGTCCAAGGCCGATGTCATCAAGGACACCATGGCCTTCATGTTCGAAACCCGCGCGGTGATTCGTCCCAGCGCGCAGGCGCTGGCTGCATCGCACCGCCAGGGTGATTACCAGCAGTGCTGGAACGGGTTGCGCAACAATTTCCGGTGAATGAGCGGATCCACGCATGGCGTGGATCTACCGTGGTGCGTCGCATCCACGCATGGCGTGGATCTACCGTGGTGCGTCGCATCCACGCATGGCGTGGATCTACCGTGGTGCATCGTATCCACGCATGGCGTGGATCTACCGGGCGGTGCGTAGTAGATCCACGCCATGCGTGGATGCCGTTCGCCGCATCACGCGCCGACCGCAAACCCGTCGCAATGCTCCAACGGCAACGCCTCCAACAACCGCTGCCGCACCCGCTGGCAATAGCCTTCCGAGGTCATGCCGGGTAGCACGCCCAGCGCCGCACGCAGCACGGCCAGCACCTGGTCTTCTGCGCGCGCCTGCTGCAGGTCGCGGAACAACGCTGCGGCCTGTGCATTGCGCTGCATTTCCAGAATGCCCAGCAGGTAGATGCGCGCGGCCGCCAGCGAGCGGCGGCGCTCGACCCCGGCCGGGACCGGTGCAGGGTCCCGCGCGACCGGTACCGCTGGAGGTGCAGCGATTGTCGTTTCCGGCCCGGTCTGCAGATAGCCGCCCTGGATCAGCTGGATCACCATCGCCGGTGCCTCCTGGCCGATCAGGCCGGTCAGATCGGCAATGCTGCGCTGGCCATCGCACAGGATCAGCAGCCGGCGCTGGCGCATGTCCAGCGGCGCGCGGTGGGCCTGCAGCGCGGTTCGGGCGAGGTCGGTCTTGCGCGGTTGCATGGAAGGACAGCCAAGTCGGTGCACGCCGAGCCTGAACGGGCGGCATGAAACGGCGATGACAATGCAGCGCCTGCACGCGCGCTGCGCTAGCGTGCCTGCACACCTTGCCCAGGAAACCCCCCATGAAACACCTGCCCCTGGCTGGCCTGCTGCTGTTGTCGCTGGCCGCCTGCAACCGCACGCCGGAGCCGGCCGCACCTTCCGAGCCTGCCGCCACCGCTCCGGCCAAGGACGCCTCGGTGCCCGCCGATGCCGACCTGGCCACGGCTTCGCCGGTGGACCCGCGCAGTGACAGCCCGGCGCGGCTGGACGGCTTTGGCGGCGTGATGCTGGGCGCCGGCATTGCCGAGGTGCGCAGCGGCTATGGCAGCCCCCTGCAGGGACTAGGCACCGATGCCGCCGGCAAGCCGCTGCCGGCCGATGACAGCAATGACGGCTGCTACTTCCTGCGCCCGCAGGATGCCGAAGACCCGCGCCTGATGATCGAAGGCCGCACGCTGGTGCGCTACGACGTGCGCAGCAGCGCCATCGTGGCCCCCGGCGGTGGCCGGGTGGGCATGACCCTGGGCGAGCTGCAGACCCTGTACCCGGATCGCGGCGACGTGGTGCCGGACAAGTACGACGACAAGGCCCAGCACCTGCGGGTGCGCCCGGCGCAGGAGGGCGGGGCGGTGGTCGACTTCGCGCTGGGCGCCGACGGCAAGGTGGGCGGCTGGCGGGTGGGCAAGACGCCGCAGGTGGATTACGCCGAAGGCTGCGGCTGAACCTTGATCCGCGGCGCCCCGGTGACGGGGCGCCGCGCGTAGAATCGCGCCACGACCGCTGGGGAGTGCTCGATGATCGTCATAGCCATTGCCTGGTTCCTGCTTGGCCTGCTGTTGCTGGCCCTGGGTGGGGACTCCATCGTCAAGGCTGTCTCCGGCCTGGCCCAGCGCTTCGGCGCCAGTGCCTTCACCGCTGGCCTGCTGTTGTTGGGCGTGGCCACTTCGCTGCCGGAGCTGGCGGTCAACGCGCGCGCGCTGCTGGCCGGCCAGCCGGAACTGGCGCTGGGCAACGCGGTGGGCAGCAGCATCGCCAACCTGGGCCTGACCCTGGCCGTGGCCGCCATTGCCGCGCCCTTGCTGCTGCGCGCGCGCCTGCAGACTGTGCTGTGGTGGTCACTGCTGGCCGCTGCGCTGCTGCTGATCGTGTTCGGCCTGGATGGTGGCCTGCAGCGCTGGGAGGCCGCTGTTCTGGTAGCCGGCTTCGTCGTCGTGCAGGCCGTGCTGCTGCGCCGTGGGCGCCTGGAAGGCCCTGAGGTGCAGGCGGTCATCGCCGAATCGGCGCTCAGCCGCACCAGCCTGCCGTTGAACGTGCTGCGGGTGCTGATCGCCGCGCTGACACTGTACTGGGGCGCGCGCCTGGTGGTTGGTGCGGCGGCGGACTTCGGCACCGCCCTGGGCTGGTCCCCGTTGCTGGTGGGCCTGCTGCCGGTGGCAATCGGCACCGCACTGCCGGAGGTGGCCGTAGCCATCGCCGCCGCGCGTCGTGGCCACGGCGACATGGTGCTGGGCCACGTGCTGGGTTCCAGCGTGGTGAACCTGCTGCTGGTGATCGGCGCGATGGGCCTGCTGCAGCCGCTGGCCCTGCCGGCCTCGTTCGTGCGCCTGGAACTGCCGGCGCTGCTGGCTTTCGCCCTGGTGCTGTACCCGATGCTGCGCGGCGATCTGAAGATCAGCCGCGTGGAAGGTGCGATCCTGCTGGGCGCGTTCGTGGCGTGGGTGGGGTTGGAGATCGCCTTGACCAGCGCGTGATCCAGGACCGTGCCGGGCAACGGTCGGTACCCACCATCGAACCGTGCCGACCAACGGTCGGCACCTACCGCACCCACCGCACCCACCCTCAACGCGCGGTGGTTTCCTCTTCCCGCTCCGGTTCCGGCGGCGGCAACTGCTCTTCGGCGGCGCGTTCGTTGCCCGGCAGGCTGGGCCGGGTTTCCATCAGCAGCGACAGCGCGGCCTTGGCCATCAGGTGCGCGCTGATCGGCGCGGTGATGAACAGGAACACGGTAATCAGCAGCTCGCGCGGCTGCGGGTCCTGGCCCAGGAAGATGTGGTAGCACACCGAACACACCAGCACGCAGCCCACGCCCAGCGTGCTGGCCTTGGTCGGCGCATGCAGGCGCTTGAAGAAGGTGGACAGCTTCACCAGCCCCAGCGCGCCCACCAGGATGAAGAAGCAGCCGAACAGCAGCAGCACCGACAGCGCAATCTGGATGAAGGTGATCATTCGACGATGTCCCGCCGCAGCACGAACTTGCTCAGCACCACCGTGCTGCCGAAGCCCAGCATGGCGATCACCAGCGCCGCTTCGAAGTAGATGGCCGAGTTCAGGTACATGCCGAACAGCATCAGTTCGGCGATGGCGGTCACCGACAGGGTGTCCAGCGCCAGGATGCGGTCGGGCACGGTGGGCCCGCGCAGCAGGCGCCAGGTAGCCAGCAGCATGGCCAGGCCGACCACGTGCATGCACACCACCAGGGTGGTCTGGATGATCTGGAATCCAGTCATGGGAAGATCTCCATCAACGGGGCTTCGTAACGGCGCTTGATCGTGTCGATCAGCTCCTGCGGGTCGTCCAGGTGCAGCACGTGCACCAGCAGGAAACGGCGGTCGTCGCTCAACGCAGCCGACACCGTGCCGGGGGTCAGGGTGATCATGCTGGTCAGCGCGGCGATGCCGTGGATGTTGGCGATATCCAGCGGCAACCAGATGAAACCGGGGTGGATGTTCTTCTCCGGCCCCAGCACCTGGATCGCCACCCGGATGTTGGACACCAGGATGTCCCACAGGGTGACGAACAGCAGCTTGGGCACCGGCCGCAGCGTGCCGATGCGGGCGAATTCGCGGTCCAGGCGCGCGGCGAACAGTGGTACCACCACGCCCAGCACCAGGCCCAGCACGATCTGGCCCAGGGTGAAGCTGTCGGACATCAGCACCCAGAACGCCACCACCATGATGCTCAGGGCGGGCGAAGGGATGATGCGGCGGAACAACGAGCGCTGTGCGTTCATGGCTGGCGGATCTCCGGCGTGGTCGCACGCAGTTGCTGCACGTACTCGCCCGGCTGCAGCAGCTGCGCAGCGATGGCATCGGTGTGGCGCATCAGCGGGGCAGCGCCCAGGGTCATGGCGATGCCATAGGCCAGCAGCAGGCAGGCGGCATACAGCTCGACGCGGCGCAGCGGCGCCTTGCGCGGCGGAGGCAGCGCCGGGTCCGGTGCCGGCACGCGCCAGAACAGGCGGATGCCACCGCGGGTCAGGCCCATGATCACCAGCAGGCTGCTGACCAGCACCGCCGTCCACACCACGCCGGTGTACTGCGCCGGCATGCCGGCCAGCAGTGCGGCCTTGGCCAGGAAGCCGGACAGCGGCGGCAGGCCGGCCACCGACACCGCGCCGATCAGGAACAGCACCGCCGGCGTTTCCTTGCCCGGCATCGGCGCCACCACTTCCTTGCGATCGCTGGCACCGCCGCGGCGGCGCCGGATCAGATCGGCCACCAGGAACAGTGCTGCGGCCACGAAGCTGCTGTGCGGCAGGTAGTACAGGCCGGCGGACAGCACCCGCGGCGTGCCCACCGCAAAGGCAATGAACAGCGTGGCCGCCGAGACGATCACCAGGTAGGAGATCAGCACGCGCAGGCGGGTGGCGGCCAATGCGCCCAGGCCACCCAGCACCAGGGTGGCCACGCCGGCCCACAGCAGCCACTCGCGGCCGTAGCCGGCCATCGCTCCGGCATCCTCACCGAACCACAGCATCTGGATGCGCAGCACCGCGTACAGGCCGACCTTGGTCATGATCGCAAACAGTGCGGCCACCGCTGCCGGCGCGCGCGAATAAGCCTCGGGCAGCCACAGGTACAGCGGCATCAGCGCGGCCTTGGCGCAGAACACCAGCAGCAACAGGCCCATGGTGGCCTTCACCAGGGTCAGCTGCGCCGGCGGCACCTGCGCGATGCGCTGCGACAGCTCGGCCATGTTCAGCGAGCCCAGCGAGGCGTACAGCAGGCCCAGGGCAATCAGGAACAGGGTGGAAGCGGTGACGTTGAACACCACGTAGTGCAGGCCGATGCGCATGCGCAGGCCGCGGCCGCCACTCAGCAGCAGACCGTAGGAGGCGATCAGCATCACCTCGAAGAACACGAACAGATTGAAGATGTCGCCGGACAGGAACGCACCGTTCAGGCCCACCAGCTGGAACTGGAACAGCGCATGGAAGTGCGGTGCGCGCCGGTCCCAGCCCGAGCACGCATGCAGCAGGCAGGGAATGGCCAGCAGCAGGGTGGTCAGCAGCATCCACGCCGACAGTCGGTCGGCCACCAGCGCGATGCCCAGCCGCGCCGGCCAGTCGCCCAGCAGATAGACCTGGATATCACCGCCGGCGGTGGCGGCAAACAGCAGGCCCACCACCAGCGCCAGCGCGCCCAGTGCGGTCCACGCGACCGCGCGCTGCACCTTCGGGCCGTAGCGGCGGTGTTCGACGAACAACGAAAGCGCAGCGCCCAGCAGCGGAACCAGGATCGGCAGGATCACCAGATGGTTCATGCCTGGTCCTCGCCCCGGCGCGGCGGTGCGTCGTCATCGGGTTCGTGGGCGTCCACATGGTCACTGTGGTTGTCGCTGCGGCTGCGCATGGCCAGCACGATGCTGACCGCGGTCATCGCAAAGGCGATCACGATGGCCGTCAGCACCAGCGCCTGTGGCAGCGGGTCGGTGTAGTTGCCCAGGTGGCTGTCCATGCCTTCCTGCAGCACCGGCGCCTTGCCCTGCACCACGCGACCACCGGCGAAGATCAGCAGGTTGGTGGCGTAGGACAGGAAGGTCATGCCCAGGATCACATCGAAGCTGCGCGCGCGCAGCAGCAGGTAGATACCGATGGCGGTCAGTACGCCGATCGCGGTGGCCAAGGCCAGTTCCATCAGTGCATCTCCCCGGTCAGGGCCGAACGGCGTTGCAGATCGATCTCGCCCTTGCGCGCAGTGCGGGTGCGCGAGGGTTTGATCGTGCCCATCATCGACAGCATCAGCATGGCGCCGCCGAACACCACCAGGTACACGCCGATATCGAAACCGATCGCGCTGGCCAGCGGCACCTCGCCAATCAGCGGCAGGTGCAGGTCGATATGCCCGCTGGTCAGGAACGGCACGCCGAACAACATGGAGGCGCAGCCGCTGAGCAGGGCGATCAGCAGGCCGGCACCGATGCAGCGGATGTAGTCGAAGCCGAAGCGCGATTCCACCGACGCCGAGCCCTGGATCACGTACTGGATCAGCAGCGGCACCGCCAGCACCAGGCCGGCAATGAAGCCGCCGCCGGGCGCGTTGTGGCCGCGCAGGAACAGGAAGATCGACACCGTCAGGGTGAGCGGGAACATGATCTGGGCCAGGTCGGCCGGCACCGGCAGCTTGATCGGCGGGCCGGGCATGATCTGTTCCGGCGCCATGCGGGTACGCCGCAGCAGGGCGTGCACCACCAGCGCGGCGATGCCGAACACGGTGATCTCGCCGAAGGTATCGAAACCGCGGAAGTCCACCAGGATCACGTTCACCACATTCTGGCCGTAGGCCTCGGGCAGCGAGCGCGCCAGCATTTCGCCGGCCATGGTGTTCGGCGGCAGGGTCATGGCGGTGTAGGCCAGCGCACCCAGGCCGGCACCGGCGATGATGGCGATCACCGCATCGCGGCGCTTGCGCCAGCGCGGCCGCTCGGGACCGGACTGTGCAGGCAGGTAGTTCATGCCCAGCAGCATCAGCACCAGGGTCACCATCTCCACCAGCAGCTGGGTCAGGGCCAGGTCCGGTGCGGACAGGAACACGAAGGTCAGGGCGACCATCAGGCCTACACCGCCCACCAGCAGCACCGCCAGCAGGCGCTGCTTGTAGATGCGCAGGGTCGCCACCGCGCAGCCCATCATCACCAGCCACAGCGCCCAGCCCAGCAGCGGAATGGGCTGCGGCTTGGTCCAACTGGGCGAGCCCGGGTTGGCCACGAACGGCGCCGCGCCCACCACCACCGCCACCAGCACCAAGCCCAGCAGCATGCGCTGCAGGCTGCCGTTGGCAATGCCGTTGGTCAGGCGCATGGCCAGCGCGGAAAGCGCATCCAGCTGCGCATGGAAGACGTTGCGGCCGGTGGCGGTGTTCTGCACGCCGTGCAGGTTGATCAGCCTGCGCAGCCCGAAATACAGCGCCACGCCGCCCACCACGCCCACCGCGCTCATTGCCAGCGGCAGGTTGAACCCATGCCAGACCGACAGGCTGTAGTCGGGCATGGCCGGGCCCAGGATGGCCGCCGCACCGGCGTGCAGCACCGGGGCGATGGTCAGCGCCGGGGCAATGCCCACCGCCACGCAGATCACCACCAGGATCTCCACCGGCACCTTCATCCAGCGCGGCGGCTCATGCGGCACGTGGTCCAGGTCGTGCGGGCCGTCGCCGAAGAAGGTGTCGTGCACGAAGCGCAGGCTGTAGGCCACGCCGAACACGCCGGCCAGCAGCGCGGCGATCGACACCGCCATGCGCATGGTGCCCGGGCCGCCAGCGGTGAGCGCCTCGGCGAACAGCATTTCCTTGGACAGGAAGCCATTGAGCAGCGGAATGCCGGCCATCGCCAGCGAGGCGATGATGGCCAGCGCACTGGTGAACGGCATCAACCTGCGCAGGCCGCCCAGGCGGCGCATGTCGCGGGTGCCGGTCTCGTGGTCGATGATGCCGGCGGCCATGAACAACGACGCCTTGAACGTGGCGTGGTTGAGGATATGGAACACGCCGGCCACCACCGCCATCGGCGTGGACAGGCCGAACAGCAGGGTGATCAGGCCCAGGTGGGAAATGGTCGAATAGGCCAGCAGGCCCTTCAGATCGTGCTGGAAGATCGCGTTCCAGGCGCCGATCAGCAGGGTGAGCGCACCAATGCCACTGACCGTATAGAAGAACAGATCGCTGCCGGCCAGCGCCGGGTGCAGGCGCGCCAGCAGGAACACGCCGGCCTTCACCATGGTGGCCGAATGCAGGTAGGCCGACACCGGGGTGGGGGCGGCCATCGCGTGCGGCAGCCAGAAATGGAACGGGAACTGCGCGCTCTTGGTGAAGATGCCGGCCAGCACCAGGAACAGCGCATACGGGTACAGCGCACTGGCGCGGATCTGCTCGCCGGCGGCCAGCACCGCGTCCAGGTCGAAGCTGCCGACGATGCGGCCGATCAGCAGCACGCCACCAAGCAGGGCCAGGCCACCGCCACCGGTGATCACCAGCGCCATGCGCGCGCCCTCGCGGGCGTCCTGCCGGTGTGACCAGAAGCCGATCAGCAGGAACGAGCTGATGCTGGTCATTTCCCAGAAGATCATCAGCAACAGCAGGTTGCCGGAGATCACCATGCCCAGCATGGCGCCCATGAACAGCAGCAGGTAGCAGTAGAAGCGGTGGGCGTTGTCCTGGCTGCTCAGGTAGTAGCGCGCATACAGCACCACCAGCGCGCCGATGCCCAGCACCATGCCGGCGAACATCCAGGCCAGCCCATCCAGGCGCAGGGCGAAGTCCAGCCCGATCTGCGGCAGCCAGGGCACCACGCTGCGCACCACCTGGCCATCCATCACCGCTGGGGTCAGCCAGCCAAGAATGGCCAGCCCGCCCAACGGCGCCAGCGCCGCCAGCCAGGCAGCAGTGGTGCGCGAACTACGGGGGAAGGCGGCAACGGCCGCTGCCATCAGGAACGGCAGGGCCAGCAGCAGGGGCAGGCTGGGGAGCATGCAGGGAATCCATGATTCACGAGCAGGTCAGTGAGTCTAACAGTCAGTCAAATGTCGCCGAAACCCATGTAACGGCGACAAACAGCATGTAACGTGCGGTATTCATGTTTTTTGCAGCGCAATATGGGGCGTTTGCGGCCTTGCCGGGTACGTGTGGCGGCTTTGCCGAATCGGCCCCTACGCCCGCGCACGGAAGGGCGCAGGCCCTGCACCGCAGGGGCTGCGGGTTCACGTGGGTCGGCAACGGATGGGATCAGCCACGGCCTGGCCGGCAGCGTGGCAGGCACGGCGTACAGCCACAGTGAGCGCGCGGCCCCGTTCAGGAAAGCCGCCCGGCGATCAGTAGCGCCAGTCCAGCTTGCGGTACAGCTTGGCCATCACCCAGGCCGGGCCGATCAGCAGGTAGGTCAGATCGGTCAGGAAGCTGGGCTTGCGGCCCTCGAACTTGTGGCCGATGAACTGGGCGATCCAGGCCACCACGAACACGCCCAGCGCCAGCCAGCGCAGCGCATGCAGGCCGATTTCGGCTTCCAGCAGGCGGCACAGGCAGCCGAACACGAAGAACTGGATGAGCATGCCGATGCCCAGGGGGCGCGACAGCTTGTTGTAGAAGCACCAGGCGCTGAACATCGCAAACGCCGCCCAGATGCCGTACTGGAACCAGGTGATCAGCGGCGGCACGCACCACAGCAGGGCCACCACCGACCACAGGATGGCCGGTACGGCGACCACATGGATGGCCTGGTTGATCGGGTTCTGGTAGTCGTCGGAATAGCTGGCGAAGTAGCGATCGACGGGGCGTGCAAGCTGGGTGGTGGTCTGCATGCGGCCAGCATACTCCCGCAGCGCCGCGCGGTGATGGGGGGCGTGGAATGGTGGGGGCGACCGGGTGGGACCGACTGTGTGGAAACGACGGGGTCGGACCGACCGGGTAGAGTCGACCGTTGGTCGACTCTCGCGCGCAGCGCGGCGATTTCCGCGGTTTGAACGGAGAGCAGTCGACCAACGGTCGACTCTACCGGAACGCCCCCAGCCGCGCGGGCCGGGGGCGCAGGGGCATCAGTCGACGCTGATGCCGGCCAGGCGCTGCAGCGCCTCGGCGTACTTGGCGCGGGTGCGCTCGATGATCTCGGCCGGGATGGTCGGGCCCGGGGCGGTCTTGCCCCAGTCCAGCGTCTCCAGGTAATCGCGCACGAACTGCTTGTCGTAGCTCGGCGGGCTGGTGCCCACTTCGTACTCGTCGGCCGGCCAGTAACGCGAGGAATCCGGGGTCAGCATCTCGTCCATGATGTACAGACGGCCATCGGCATCGGTACCGAACTCGAACTTGGTATCGGCCAGGATGATGCCGCGTTCGCGGGCGTAATCGGCGGCGAACTTGTAGATGCGCAGGGTGGCATCGCGCACGCGCTCGGCCAGGTCCGCACCCACCTGCTTGACCATCGCATCGAAATCGATGTTCTCGTCATGGTCGCCCACGGCGGCCTTGGTCGAAGGGGTGAAGATCGGTTCGGGCAGCTGCTCGGCCTGGCGCAGGCCGTCGGGCAGGTCGATGCCGCTCACCTTGCCGGTGCGCTGGTAGTCCTTCCAGCCGCTGCCGATCAGGTAGCCGCGGGCGATCGCTTCCACCGGCACCGGCTTCAGCTTGCGGGTCACCACCGCACGCTTGGCATACAGGGTCGGGTCCACGCCCTCGGGCAGCACGCTGGCCACATCGATGCCGGTCAGGTGGTTGGGCATCAGGTGCGCGGTCTTGGCGAACCAGAAATTGGACACCTGGCAGAGCATCTCGCCCTTGCCCGGAATCGGGTCGGGCAGCACCACGTCGAACGCCGACAGGCGATCGGTGGCCACCATCAGCAGGTAATCGCCCGGCGGGGTCCCTGCCGGCAGCCGCTCGCGCGGAATATCGAACACATCACGCACCTTGCCGCGATGGCGCAAGGGCAGGCCGGGGAGATCGGATTGCAACAGCGTGGTCGGCACGGGCACTCCTGGGGCTTTGTCGATACGGCTGCCCAACGGACCCGGCGGGCCCGCTGACCAGCGGGCGGCCTAGTGTAAAGCGGTCCGGGCCCGCTGTGACGTAAAATGATCGTCCATTTCGTCGGTCACCCCCGGAACGCCATGCGCTGGTACGGAAAACTGCTCGGATTCATCGCCGGGGCCCTGCTGTTCCGGCCCAATCCGCTGTTCGGGGCGGTGGTGGGCCTGCTGCTGGGCCACGCCTTCGACAGCGACTGGTTCCGCCTGAACAAGGAAAACCCGTACCGGGAGCTGGGGCTGACCTCCGAGGCCACCGACGCCGAGATCGAGCGCGCCTACCGCAAGCTGATTTCCCAGTACCACCCCGACAAGCTGGGTGGCGCCGCCCCCGAGCTGCAGCAGCAGGCCGAACAGAAGTCGCGGCGCATCAATGCCGCCTACGACCGCATCAAGACCCTGCGCAAGCGCTGAACCCCTTTCCCCTCGTGCCCAAGGCCCCGGCCATGTCCAACTGCCTCATCGCCCCGTCCATCCTGTCCGCCGATTTCGCCCGCCTGGGCGAGGAAGTGGACAACGTCCTGGCCGCCGGTGCGGACTGGGTCCATTTCGATGTGATGGACAACCACTACGTGCCGAACCTGACCATCGGCCCGATGGTCTGCCAGGCGCTGCGCAAGCACGGCGTCACCGCGCCGATCGACGTGCACCTGATGGTCGAGCCGGTGGACCGCATCATTCCCGATTTCGCCGAGGCCGGTGCCACCTACATCAGCTTCCACCCGGAAGCGAGCCGCCACGTGCACCGCACCATCCAGCTGATCCGCTCGCTGGGCTGCAAGCCGGGCATCGTGCTGAACCCGGCTACCCCGGTGGACATCCTGGATTGGGTGCTGGATGACCTTGACCTGGTGCTGCTGATGTCGGTCAACCCGGGCTTCGGCGGCCAGGCCTTCATTCCCTCGGCGCTGGACAAGCTGCGCGTGGTGCGCCAGAAGATCGATGCCAGCGGCAAGGACATCCGCCTGGAGATCGACGGTGGCGTGAAGGCCGACAACATCGGTGCCATCGCCGCCGCCGGCGCCGACACCTTCGTTGCCGGTTCGGCCATCTTCAACGCCAAGACCAGCTACCAGGACGTGATCGCGCAGATGCGCGCGAATGTCGCTGCGGCGCGGGGCTGAGCCATGGGCACGGCGGCCGTGTTGAACATCCGCGCGGCCACCGTGGCCGACGCCGGCCTGATCCTGCGCTTCATCCGCGAACTGGCCATCTACGAGAAGGCCGAGCACGCGGTGCAGACCGATGAGATCGGCATTGCCGAGAGCCTGTTCGGCGCCGATGCCAGCGCCCGCGCGCTGATCTGTGAAGCCGACGGCGAAGCCATCGGCTACGCGGTGTACTTCTACAACTATTCCACCTGGCTGGGCCGCAAGGGCATCTACCTGGAAGACCTGTACATCAGCCCGGAAAAGCGCGGCGGCGGCGCTGGCAAGGCACTGCTGAAGTACATCGCGCGCCAGGCCGTGGCCGAAGGTTGCGGTCGTTTCGAATGGTCGGTGCTGGACTGGAACACCCCGGCCATCGCGTTCTACACCGCCGCCGGCGCAAAGCCGCAGGACGAGTGGACCGTGTACCGGCTGCAGGGCCAGGCCCTGCACGATTTCGCCAACGGTTGATGCGTAGGGCAGCCACGCATGGCGTGGCTCTACCGGGCCGGCGCCTCAACCCGGGTGTGGTGGGTGCGAACCGCCACCCGGTAGGTGCGAACCTTGGTTCGCACTGCTCGAGCCTGAAAAAAAAAGCCGCGCCAACCCCCGGCGCGGCTTCGCTGCATGCGTGGGAGGCTGATCCTGCCTCCATCCATCATCCCTGCTATGGCCTTCCATTCTCCGGGCCATCCATGACACCTGAATGACATTCACCGCAGGCAAACGCGGCGTTGATAGCCTGTGCCACCCCCCTCCCGGAAGCACTGCATGAGCACCCCGCGCTGGCGCCTGATCCTCAACGGCAAATCCGCAGGCGACGACGACCTGCGCAGTGCCGTCGGCCATTGGCGGCAGCAGGGCGTACAGCTGGAAGTGCGGGTGACCTGGGAAGAGGGCGACGCCGAGCGTTACGTGGCCGAGGCCATCGACCACGGCGTGGACGTGATCGTGGCCGCCGGCGGCGATGGCACGCTCAGCGCCGTGGCCGAAACCCTGGCCCACCGCGATGAACCGGCCGAGGCGCTGCCCTCGCTGGCGCTGGTGCCGATGGGCACGGCCAATGATTTCGCCACTTCCGCCGGCATTCCCACCGAACCCCAGCAGGCCTTTGCACTGATCGGGCAGGCCGCCGCGCGCGCTGTGGATCTGCTGCGCGTGGACGCCGACGGGCGCACCTGGTGGTGTGCCAACCTGGCCAGCGGCGGCTTCGGCACGCAGGTGACGGTGGAAACCGATGCGGGCCTGAAGAAAATGCTGGGTGGGCTTGCCTACGTCATCACCGGCATCGCCAAACTGGGCCGCATCGAGCCGATCACCGCGCGCCTGTCCGGCCCGGATTTCGCATGGGAAGGCGGCTTCATCGCCCTGGGCATCGGCAATGGCCGCCAGGCCGGTGGCGGCCAGCAGCTGTGCCCGCAGGCATTGATCGATGACGGCCTGCTGGACGTGACCGTGGTGCCCGAACTGGAAGGCGAGGTGGCCGCCACGATTGGCCAGATGCTGACCGGTGGCAAGGAAGCCGCGCTGGAGCGCGTGGCAACGCGCGCACAGTTGCCGTGGTTGCAGATCGAGGCCCCGCAGGCGCTGACCTTGAACCTGGACGGCGAGCCGGTGCAGGCCCGCCGTTTCCGTATCGACTGCGTGCCGGGCCGGGTGCGCATGCACCTGCCGGCTGGCTGCGAGCTGCTTTCCGGGGCTTGAGCTACGGGCTACAGCAGCGGGATGTCTTCTTCCCGGCTGGGGAACTTGAAGGCCTCCCGCTTTCTGCGGATGTGCTCGGGCATCGGCGGGCGTGGGATGTTGCGGTCAGCCAACCATTGCTGGCACTTCTTCTGCCACGGCAGGTTGTCGGGCGTGGTGATTTCCCAGTAGATGTCTTCGACCATCAGCTGACGCGCAGTCTTGCCCGATCCTTCCTGGACAGGTTGGGAGATGGTGGGATCTGCTCCGTGCTCCAGCAGCCAGTAGGCATAGTCGAATCCACCTCTTCCTGTGTACCAGCTCAGGACGGTGTCGTCACCCAAGCTGCGGCGATTGGATTCATTTACATCTGCGCCGTTTTTCACCAGCGTCTGGACATTCTTCCATTGATTTCCGCTGATGAACGCCTGGTAGAGAAGCGTCTCATTGTTGACGTTGCGCGTATCGGGATTTCCGCCATGCTTAAGCAGAAGATCCAGATAGCGCGCGTCGTCCATCTTCGTCGCGTAGACCATCGCGTTGTCGAAGTTGATCAACTGCCCGTTCATCTGCTTGGACTCGCGGGCATTGGGGTCTGCACCGGCATCGAGCAAGGCTTTCAGTCCCTCGATGCTGCGGGCTCGCAGCGGCCATGCGATCAGGGGAATTCCGTCGCGCGATGAAAACGTCTTGTCCGGGTCGACGCCCTCGTCTTTGACAAGGTGACGTATGGCATCGGAGTCGCCGCCTTCGGCGGCAATCGCCAGCTGTAAAGCCTTGCCTTCAAAGTAACCCTCAGCGCCATGCATCGACTGCGACGTGCATGCTGAAAGCAGAGTCAACGCTGCCGCCAATACGGCGGAACCGAAGATGGGATTACGAAAGCGAGAGTCCATTTCATCTGTCCTTACAGAAGTGGGATGTCTTCCTCCCTGCTCGGGAAATTGAAGGCCTCCCGCTTCCTGCGGATGTGCTCGGGCATCGGCGGGCGTGGGATGTTGCGGTCAGCCAACCATTGCTGGCACTTCTTCTGCCACGGCAGGTTGTCGGGCGTGGTGATTTCCCAGTAGATGTCTTCGACCATCAGCTGACGGGCAGTCTTGCCCGATCCTTCCTGTACAGGCTGGGAGATGGTGGGATCTGCACCGTGCTCCAGCAGCCAGTAGGCATAGTCGAACCCACCTCTTCCTGTGTACCAGCTCAGGACGGTGTCGCTCCCAAGGCTCTTCAAGTTGGATTCGTTTATGTCGGCCCCGTTCTCGACCAGAACTTGCACGTTCTTCCACTGATTTCCGCTGAGAAACGCCTGCAGCAGCAACGTCTCATTGTTGATGTTCCGCGTATTGGGATCGCCACCGTGTTTCAGTAGAAGATCCAGATAACGCGGGTCGTCCATCTTTGCCGCGTAGACCATCGCGTTGTCGAAGTTGATCAACTCCCCGTTCATCTCCTTCGACTCGCGGGCGTTGGGGTCTGCACCGGCATCGAGCAAGGCTTTCAGTCCCTCGATGCTGCGGGCTCGCAGCGGCCATGCGATCAGGGGAATTCCGTCGCGCGATGAAAACGTCTTGTCCGGGTCGACGCCCTCGTCTTTGACAAGGTGACGTATGGCATCGGAGTCGCCGCCTTCGGCGGCAATCGCCAGCTGTAAAGCCTTGCCTTCAAAGTAACCCTCAGCGTCATGGGCAGAAGTTGCCGTGGTCGCAGAGCACCCCGTTGCAAGAAAAAGTGTGATCCATGCCGCGCCTGCGAGGAATCTTGTCGTCAAATTGTGAAGAGTGACGTTCATTTTTCCCTTTTGGTCCGTTCCTGGCGTGACAGTAGCAAAGGGTTCTGGTAATCCATAGTTACCGCAGAACAAGCGGCATTTCAAAGTGCAATGGAGTTTGCCATGAGCGATCAGGACAATGAGGTGCGCGGCCGCGTAGTCCGTGAGCAGAACTTGCTCGTCCAGCAGTTGCGCGATAGTGGAAATGAAGGTGAGGCAGATCGTCTAAAAGAAACGTACCACGCTCGCGAAATGTCGGGGCTGGCGGCCGATGTGTACCAGTCTGCGAAGCATGAAGGGACCCCGCCAGCAGGATGGACGCGCGCAAGCAGCGATCCAGCTGCACTTCGCAAGGCTGGGTTTGATATCTCCGACGCTGACCTCAAAGAGCTGTTGGAGCCCACGCGTTCGGGGTTCCGGGCAGAAATATATCTTCCCGACAAGCATGTTCTGGGCGAGGACGCCAAGCCGGTAATCGTCTACAAAGGCTCCACCGGTGAAATTGTTGATCCGTCTTCACCTGATGGCCGCCGCCAGTCCGGGAGCGAGGACTTCCTCAACAACGGTCAGCAGGGTATCGGCATGCGCAGCGATTACTATGATCGCGCCATGCGCCTTGCATCTGTCATGAATCAGCAGATCCCGGGCGGCTTCGAAATAGCCGGCCACTCTCTCGGCGGCGGCATGGCCTCCGCCGCTTCCGCCGTCACCGGCGCGCGCGCCACGACCTTCAACGCCGCTGGCCTGCATCCGGCAACCGCATCGCGTTACGCCAAGGACAACGGCCTGCCGACGTTCGACACCGGGCAGACCGTGCACACCTACCAGACCACGGGTGAGGTGCTGAATGATGTGCAGAACGGCATGCACCGCCTGAGCGAGCATCAGCGCCGCGGCTATGGTGTGCTCGCCAACGAGCTGGGCATGGTGCTGAAGGACCCGGTCATGCAGAAGGTTGTCGGTGAGCAGCTGCGCGAGAGTCTGCCGCCGGGCGCGCAGACCGCCGCTGCACAGTTCATCGAACAGCTGGCGACCCAGCCGGGTCAGCAGGCGCTGCGCGATATTCCACTTGCGGCAGGGCGTCTTGAGCTGCTGCTGGAGCCAAAGACGCGCGATGCGCAGGGCGCGCTGATTGATCGCCCGCAGGTGGCCGCGCCCAGCCAGGTGGCCGAACTGGCGGGCCCGCTGTCCACCGTGCTGCACGCCACGGCACATGGCATGCGCAACGGTCGCTTGATCGGCGAGCAGGTGGAAAAGGCAGGCGCTGTCACTGCCCATGTGCTGGACAGAACCGGCGATGGCGTCGAGCGCGTGCTGAAGACCGAAGGCATGGCCATCGGCCAGGTGGTGAACATGGGCTCGGCCAGCCTGCAGGTGGGGACGCGCGCGGCAAGCACGGTGATTGCTTCCGGGCGTGAACTGACCGGCAGCATCGAAGCCACGGTGCATCGCGTGCAGTCGCAGGCCGGCGCCCGTGGGCTGTCCGCGCTGTCGTGGGTAGCGGGCAGCGTGGGCATGGACAACGTGGCCGACAGACTGTCCCGGCAGGGCGACGCCGTTCGTGATCTCGGCGAGCAACGTGCGCAGCACGCGACAAAGCAGGCCCATGCCGAAGCTGTGGGCGCTCGCGCGACGGGCGAGCGCGTGGCCGCCGCCATCAACCATGATGGGCAGTGGGTGGCGGGCAAGCTGCAGAACGGCTTTGCCACGGCCGGTGCCCATGTGGAACGTGGCTACGATCTGGTGGCATCCCACATGAGGGGCATTACCGCGACCGCACCGGTTGCCCTGGCCACCGTTGGCGGGGCAAAAGCTGGCCTTGAGGCGGCCGCCGCCACGCATCTGCCCAGCGGAAACCTGCCAATGGTCGCGGTGAAGCTGCACAACCTGGACCAGTCCGCCCGCGTGATTCGTGGCATCGGGGCAGCCTTCGGCGAGGCGACCGCCCGCCACGGCATGGACCCGACCGTAATCCCCAGCCTGGATTCCGCGCTGATCACGCAGGAGGCCGCCGCGCGCAAGCTGATCGAGCAACAGCCGGGCATCGTGCCTGCCGCAGGTGGCCGGACCACGGGACCCAGCGCGCAGGCGATCGGCATCGATCACCCCTCCCATGTGGCCAATCCGCTGTTCCTCGGCGCCCAGTCCGGCGTCCACGCCCTGGACCGGGCCCACAACCGCGTGCCCGACCTGCAAAGCGACCAGCTGGCCGGCGCGCTGGCGGCCCAGGCCAAGCGCGAAGGGCTCGAGACCATTTCCCATGTGGTCCTCAGCGACGACCGCGCCCGGGCCTTCGCCGTCGATACCGCCGACCTCAATGCCCCGCACCGGCGCCATGCCCATGTGGAGGTGGCCCAGGGCATGGCCCAGCCCCTCAGCGTCAGCACGGCCCAGGTCGATGCCGTCACGGCCAGCCGGTCCGCGTCTGTGGAGGCCGGTCTGGCCCAGCAGCAGGTGCAGGAGTCGCAGGAACTTGCGCGACGCATGGGCTAGGGCCGCAGGGTTTCCCTGCCGCCGAACCTGCGCTACAGTCAACGGGTGTCCAGCCTGACGACCCCGCATACCCTTTCTTCCGCACGCCGTTGGTGGCGATGGTGGCCCGTTGCCGTCGTCCGCCCCCATAACGCTGTGTCCCGGAAGGAAAGTCGTCTTGAACTCGCACGCTCAGTTTCAGCAGCAGGCCGCTGAAGGCCACACCCATATCCCCGTTGTCCGCGAAGTGCTGTCCGACCTGGACACGCCGCTTTCGGTCTATCTGAAGCTCGCCGACGGCCCCAATACCTACCTGTTTGAATCCGTCGAAGGCGGCGAGCGCTTTGGTCGTTACTCGATCATCGGCCTGCCGGCACGCCGCGTGTACGCCTTCCACGGCCACACCCTGACCGTGCGCGAGGATGGCCAGGTGGTGGATACCCGCGAGGTGGCCGACCCCTTCGCCGAGGTCGAGGCGCTGCGCAGCGCCCACTCGGTGCCCAAGCTGGACGGCCTGCCGGGCTTCACCGGTGGCCTGGTCGGCTGGTTCGGCTTTGAATGCATCGGCTACATCGAACCGCGCCTGGCCCCGCCGGCCGGCCGCGATGAACTGGGCACGCCGGACATCCTGCTGCTGGATTCCAACGAACTGGCGGTGTTCGACAACCTGAAGGGCCGGCTGTACCTGATCGTGCATGCCGACCCGCGGGTCGACGGCGCGTTCGAGCAGGCGCAGGCGCGCCTGGATGCACTGACCGCCAAGCTGCGCGCACCGGGCGCGGGCTACCCGGCACCGCTGAACAGCGATGTGCTGGACGAGTCCGATTTCGTTTCCGGTTTCACCCGCGAAGGCTTCGTCGATGCGGTCCAGCGCAGCAAGGAGTACATCCGCGCCGGTGACATCTTCCAGGTAGTGCTGAGCCAGCGCTTGAGCGTGCCGTTCAAGGCGCGCCCGGTGGATGTGTACCGCGCGCTGCGTGCGCTGAACCCGTCGCCGTACATGTATTTCCTGGATGTGGGCGACCTGCAGGTGGTCGGTTCGTCGCCGGAAATCCTGGTGCGCCTGCAGGATGGCGAAGTGACCGTGCGCCCGATCGCCGGCACCCGCCCGCGCGGGGCCACCGTCGAACAGGACCTGGCGCTGGAAGCCGAGCTGCTGGCCGATCCGAAGGAACGCGCCGAGCACCTGATGCTGATCGACCTGGGCCGCAATGATGCTGGCCGTGTTTCGAAGGCCGGCACCGTGGAAGTAGGCGAGCAGTTCGTGATCGAGCGCTACAGCCACGTCATGCACATCGTCAGCGAAGTGACCGGGCAGCTGCAGCCTGGCCTGAGCTACGCCGACGTGCTGCGTGCCACCTTCCCGGCCGGTACGGTCAGCGGCGCGCCGAAGATCCGCGCGCTGGAAGTGATCCGCGAACTGGAACCGATCAAGCGCAATGTCTACGCCGGCAGCATCGGCTACATCGGCTGGCACGGCGATGCCGATACCGCGATCGCGATCCGCACCGCGGTCATCAAGGATGGCCGCCTGTACGTGCAGGCCGGCGCCGGCATCGTCTACGACTCGGACCCGGACAAGGAATGGGACGAGACGATGAACAAGGGCCGTGCGCTGTTCCGCGCCGTCGCCCAGGCCGCCAAGGGCCTGTGAGTTTCCCCGTGCCGTGGCCTGCGCCGCGGCACCTTCCGCTGTTCCCACCCAAGACAAGGAGTACCGCATGAAGCTGCTGAGCGCATTGCTGTGGTCGTCGCTGCTGGCCACGATGGCCCCGTCCGTGTGGGCGCAGGCCAATACCATTCCCTCGCAGCCGCATCTGCTGGTGAAGGGGCAGGGCACCCGCACGGTGATGCCCGACCGCTTCGGCCTGCAGTTGAACATCGAAGAGACCGACATGGACGCCGATGCGGCGCGCCGCCGCGTGCAGGACAACGTGGCGCGCGCGCTGGCGCAGTTCAAGCAGCACAAGGCGGTGGACGGCAGCGTGCGCGCGGACAACCTGCGCATCGGCCCCGCCACGCGCTACGAGGACAGCCGACAGGTGTTCATTGGTACCCGCGTGTCGCGCCAGCTGCGTGCCAGCTTTGCCAGCGTGAAGCAGATGCAGGACGTGCTGGCCGCGCTGAAAGCGAATGAGCATGTGCAGGTCAGCAGCGTCGCCCCGACCTACTCCGGTGAGGTCGCACTGCGCCGCGAGCTGAAGTCTGAAGCAGCGGCCCAGACCCGTGAATCGGCGCAGGGCCTGGCCAAGGCCTATGGAACGTCGCTGCGCGGCCTGTACAGCATTTCCGATGTGGCACCGGATTTCGCCTATGGCATCCAGGCCGGGCAGTGGCCCCAGCTGGACGAGGATGGCCAGAACCTGGACCGGATCTCGGTGACCGGCAGTCACGGCTACGCCGCAGCGCCTGAGCCTGGTACGCGCGAATCCATCGAAGCCGGCCCCATCACCTACACCGAAAACGTGTACGCCATTTTCCTGATAAGCGACGGAACCTGACCATGTTGTGGATGATCGACAACTACGACAGCTTCACCTACAACCTCGTGCAGTACCTGCAGACGCTGGGCGCCGAAGTGAAGGTGGTGCGCAACGATGCGATGAGCGTGGACGAGATCGCCGCGCAGAAACCCGAGCGCATCGTCATTTCGCCCGGCCCGTGCACGCCCAATGAAGCAGGCGTGTCGCTGGAGCTGATCCAGCGGCTGGGCCCGACCACGCCGATCCTCGGCGTGTGCCTGGGCCACCAGAGCATCGGCCAGGTCTACGGCGGCACGGTCATCCGCGCCGGCAACATCATGCACGGCAAGACCTCGCCCATCCGCCATGAAGGCAAGGGCGTGTTTGCCGGGCTGCCGGACCGCTACCAGGCCACCCGCTACCACTCGCTGGTGGTGGACAAGACCAGCCTGCCCGACGCGCTGGAAGTGACCGCCTGGACCGAGAACGAGGACGGCTCGATCGAAGAGATCATGGGCCTGCGCCATCGCCAGTTCCCGGTGGAAGGCGTGCAGTTCCACCCCGAATCCATCCTCACCGAACACGGCCACGCCCTGCTGCGCAATTTCCTGCAGCGCCCGGCGGCCTGATCCAAGGAGCATTCCGATGAGCTTCTCCCCCCAGGAAGCCCTGCAACGCACCATCGAACACCGCGAAATCTTCTTCGACGAAATGGTCGACCTGATGCGGCAGATCATGCGCGGCGATGTCTCGCCGATGATGACCGCCGCCATCCTCACCGGCCTGCGGGTGAAGAAGGAAACCATCGACGAGATCGCTGCGGCCGCCACGGTCATGCGCGAATTCGCGCTGGCGGTGCCGGTGGCCGATACCACCCACCTGGTCGATATCGTCGGCACCGGTGGCGATGGTTCGCACACCTTCAACATTTCCACCTGCGCGATGTTCGTGGCGGCCGCCGCCGGCGCGCGCGTGGCCAAGCACGGCAACCGCAGCGTGTCGTCCAAGTCCGGCAGCGCCGATGCGGTGGAAGCGCTGGGCGCGGCCATCGAGCTGCAGCCGGCGCAGGTGGCCGCGGCGATCGAGCAGACCGGCATCGGCTTCATGTTCGCGCCGATCCATCACCCGTCGATGAAGGTGGTCGCGCCGGTCCGCCGCGAGATGGGCGTGCGCACCATCTTCAACATCCTCGGCCCGCTGACCAACCCGGCCAGCGCACCGTCGGTGCTGATGGGCGTGTTCCATCCCGATCTGGTGGGTATCCAGGCGCGCGTGCTGCGCGAGCTGGGCACCGAGCGCGCCATGGTGGTCTGGGGCCGCGACAACATGGACGAGATCTCGCTGGGCGCCGGCACCCTGGTGGGCGAGCTGCGCGACGGCAAGGTGCGCGAATACGAGATCCACCCCGAAGACTTCGGCATTGCCATGTCGGCCAGCCGCAACCTGCGCGTGGACAGCCCGGAGCAGTCGATCCAGATGCTGCGCGCGGTGCTGGACAACCAGGCCGGCCCGGCGCTGGACATCGTGGCGCTCAATGCCGGCGCAGCGCTGTACGTGGCCGGCGTGGCCAGCGACATCGGCGACGGCCTGGCCCGTGCCCGTGCCGCCATCGCCGACGGCAGTGCCCGCCAGCGCCTGCAGCAGTACGTTGATACCACCCGCGCGCTGGTTGCCTGAGCGCGCGGTTCAGCCTGACCCACCCGATGGCCGATAATGGCCGTCCTCACCGCCCCAGTACTGAAGCGACGACGATGAGCGACATCCTGCAGACGATCCTGGCCCGCAAGGCCGAAGAAGTGGCCCAGCGCCGCGCCCAGCGCCCGCTGGAGGCGCTGCAGGCGGCCGTGGCCAGTGCCCCCCCGGTGCGCGGCTTCGTGCGCGCGCTGCAGGCGGCGGTGGCCAACGGCGACCCGGCGGTGATTGCCGAGGTGAAGAAGGCCAGCCCGTCCAAGGGCGTGATCCGCCCCGACTTCCGCCCGGCCGACATCGCCGTCAGCTACGAGTTCGGCGGCGCCAGCTGCCTGTCGGTGCTGACCGACGTGGACTTCTTCCAGGGCGCCGATGCCTACCTGCAGCAGGCCCGCGAAGCCTGCACGCTGCCGGTGCTGCGCAAGGACTTCGTGATCGACGCCTACCAGGTGTACGAGGCCCGTGTGCTGGGCGCCGACTGCATCCTGCTGATCGTGGCCGCGCTGGACGACACCCAGCTGGCCACCCTGTCCGAACTGGCGCTGTCGCTGGGCATGGACGTGCTGGTGGAAGTGCACGACATCGACGAACTGGAGCGCGCCCTGCAGGTGCCGGCGCCGATGATCGGCATCAACAACCGCAACCTGCGCACCTTCGAGGTCTCGCTGCAGACCACCCTGGACATGCAGCAGGCGGTGCCGCGCGACCGC
This sequence comes from Stenotrophomonas sp. SAU14A_NAIMI4_8, assembly GCF_003086695.1. NCBI lineage: Bacteria > Pseudomonadati > Pseudomonadota > Gammaproteobacteria > Lysobacterales > Lysobacteraceae > Stenotrophomonas > Stenotrophomonas sp. SAU14A_NAIMI4_8. The sequence goes on along the minus strand of NZ_CP025999.1, from coordinate 4,096,774 downwards.
CTGCTGGTGACCGAGAGCGGCATCCTGGGCCCGCAGGACGTGGCCCTGATGCGCGACGCCGGCATCCATGCGTTCCTGGTGGGCGAGGCCTTCATGCGCGTGGAAGAGCCGGGTGAGGGCCTGCGTCAGCTATTCTTCGGGGCATGACAACGCACTATCCAACGCCGCGCGAGGATGCGCCGCTGGTCGTTTTCGACTTCGACCACACTCTCTACGACGGTGATTCGGGCACCCACCTGTTCGCCTCGCTGATCAAGCGCAATCCGCTGCGCATGCTGGCCGCGCTGCTGGTCACGCCGATCGCCGGGCCGCTGGTGGCGATGCTGCCGACCCGCCGTACCGGCATTTCGGTCTACGTGTGGATCGGCAGTTTTGGCCTGCATCGGGCGCGCGAGTTCAACCGGGTGATCGACGCCTACGTGATCCGCAACGAGCAGCAGATGCGCGCCAAGCTGCTGCCGCAGGCGCTGGAAGTATTCGCCGCACACCGCGCCAAGGGCGACCGGGTAGTAGTGGCCACCGGCGCACCGCCGGAGCTGGCCCGTGCCATCCTGGCCTTCGTGGCGCACCAGGATGTGCCGGTGATCGGCACCGAAGTGGGCCCGCGCCTGGGCGGGGTCGGCCCGACCCGACACTGCCACAACGAAGAAAAGATGCGCATGCTGCGCGAGCGCGGCTATGGCGACATCGACATCGCCTATTCGGACAGCACCGCCGACCTGCCGCTGCTGCTGGCCGCCAAGGCGCCGGTGGTGGTGAACCCGAAGCGCTCCAAGGTCGACTTCTTCCGCAGCGTGCTGCCCGCCGGTACCCGCATCCTCAACTGGGGCTGCGTCGACCGCGGCGGCGACAAGGCCTGACCCAGGGTCAGATCCCCGCAGGGGCTCTGACCCCATCGCACGGTGAATGATCCGCCGGGCATGGCCCGGCGCTACCGGGACAGGCGCGGGCCGTCAGCGCCCCAGGTAACCGCCCAGCGCGTGGCCGATCTGGAACAGGCTGATGCCCAGCACCAGCACGCCTACTGCCACCAGCACCCAGCGTTCCTTCACCCGCTTGACCAGGATCGCCGCCACCGGCGCGGCCATCATGCCGCCGATCAACAGGCCGGCGACGATCTGCAGGTGCTGCAGGCCCATCGACAGCAGGAAGGTGGCCGAAATGGTCACCGTCACCACGAACTCGGCGGCATTGACCGTGCCGATGGTGGTGCGCGCCTGGCCGCCGCGGGCCAGCAGGGTGGAGGTGGCCACCGGGCCCCAGCCACCGCCGCCGCTGGCGTCCAGCAGGCCGGCGAAGAAGCCCAGCAGCGGAACCCGACGGATCTCGCCCCGGGGCATCCAGCGCCCGGCTGCACGCGCCAGGATGAGGATGGCCAGCACCAGCAGGTACAGGTAGATGAGCGGGCGGATGATGTCGCCCGGCAGTTGGGTCAGCACATAGGCGCCCACCGCGCCGCCCAGGGCACCGGGCAGGGCCAGACGGAAGAACAGGCGTTTATCGACATTGCCGGCGACCAGATGCGACACGCCGGACGCGCCGGTGGTGAACACTTCGGCGGTGTGGATAGCGGCGCTGGCCTGCGCCGGCGGGATGCCCATGGCCAGCAGCACCGACGATGACACCAGGCCAAAGGCCATGCCCAGCGCACCATCGACCAGCTGTGCGCCCAGGCCGATGAGGATGAACCACCAGAATTCGCTGCTCAGTTCCATGCACCGAGCCTAGCGGATGCGCATGTGCGGGGCGTGCGATGGTGTGCGGACCAAGGTCCGCACCCACCGGGCGTGCTCAACGGGTGCCGTACAGCACCACGGTCTTGCCGCGGGCATGCAGCAGGCCGTCGGTCTGCAGCTTCTTCAGCACGCGGCCGGCCATTTCACGCGAGCAGCCGACCAGGCGGGCCAGTTCCTGGCGCGAAACGCGCAGCTGGCTGCCCTGCGGGTGGCTCATTGCTTCCGGTTCCTGGGCCAGATCGTGCAGGGTGCGCACGATGCGGTCGGTCACGTCCAGGAACGCCAGGCGGCTGGCCTTGCGGCTGGTATCGAGCAGGCGCTTGGAGATCTGCTGGCCCAGCGCGTACAGCAGGCGCGGGGCGTCGGCCGACAGCGGGCCCAGGAACAGCTGGTGCAGGCGTTCGTAGCTGATCTCGGCCAGTTCACAGGCCGTACGGGTGCGCAGGATCACCTCGCGGCGGTCCGATTCCACGAACAGGCCCATTTCGCCCACGAACTCGCCGGCACCGAAGTAGCCCAGTACCAGTTCGCGGTCGTCGTCCTCCTCGGCCATGATCGAGACAGAGCCGCTGATGACGTAATACAGCGTTCCCGCCGGGTCCCCGGGGCGGAAAACGTCGGTACGGGTGGGGTAACGCCGCCGATGGCTGTGCGCCAAGAAGCGATCGATGGTGGCGATATCCAAGGCCAATGGGCTGCTAGCTAGGCGCACGGTTGACACGATAGGGGCGCTCCCTCTGCGCATGAACGGATTCACGGGTTCGATGGCGGAGCTTAACCAGCGCACCTGTTAAGGGCAAATAGTGTGCCAGATGCGTGAGCCCTTCACGTTCCCCCGGCGGGCAGTTTGCCCCATAATTCCCCCTTTCCCATCTCACACAGGAATCGACCGCCGTGGTCAAGCCGTTGCCTCGCCTGAGGTTGCAGGGTTTCAACAACCTCACCAAGGCGCTGAGCTTCAACATCTATGACGTGTGTTACGCGCGCACCGAAGAGGAGCGTCAGCGTTACATTGAATACATCGATGAAGAGTACAACGCCGACAGGCTGACTCAAATCTTGACCGATGTCGCCGAGATCATCGGCGCGAACATCCTGAACGTGGCCCGCCAGGACTACGATCCGCAGGGTGCCTCGGTGACCATCCTGATCTCCGAAGAACCGGTGATCGACAAGAAGCAGGCCGGCAAGGAGCTGATCTCCGACGCCGTGGTCGCGCACATGGACAAGTCGCACATCACCGTGCACACCTATCCGGAAACGCACCCGCAGGAAGGCATCGCCACCTTCCGCGCCGACATCGACGTGGCTACCTGTGGCGTTATTTCGCCGCTGAAGGCGTTGAACTACCTGATCGAGAGCCTGGAATCGGACATCGTGATCATGGACTACCGCGTCCGTGGCTTCACCCGCGATGTGAAGGGCAAGAAGCACTACATCGATCACAAGATCAACTCGATCCAGAACTTCCTGGCCAAGAACATCAAGTCGCGTTACGAGATGTTCGACGTCAACGTCTACCAGGAAAACATCTTCCACACGAAGATGCACCTGAAGGACTTCGACCTGGACCAGTACCTGTTCGAGGAAAAGGCCAAGAACCTGTCGTTCAAGGAACGCATGAAGATCGAAGCGCTGCTCAAGCGCGAGATCGAAGAGCTGTTCCACGGCCGCAATCTGTCCGAGTAACACCCGTGCGCGATGCCCCTTGGCATCGCCCACCCAGGCGGGACGACCCGCCCCGTGGAACCGAATGCTGCGCAATCAGTGGTTCCACGGCGATGTACCGACCTCCGGCCCGGTGTGAAAACACCGGGCCGTTTCGTTTTTGTTCAACAAGGTAAGGACCCCACCCATGCCCTGGATCTATCTGCTGCTGGCCGGCCTGTTCGAAATCGGCTTCGCCATTGGAATGAAGTACTCCGAAGGCTTCAGCAAGCCCCTGCCCACCGCCGCCACCGTCGTCTCGGCGCTGATCAGCCTGTACCTGATGAGCCAGGCGATGAAGAGCATTCCGGTGGGCACGGCCTACGCCATCTGGACCGGTATCGGCGCGCTGGGCGTGGCGGTGCTGGGCATCTTCCTGTTCAACGACAGCGCCTCGCCGGCGCGGCTGGGCTGCGTGGCCCTGATCGTGGCCGGCGTGATCGGCCTGAAGCTGGTGTCGCCCAATTGATTGACGGGGTCGGATCCCTTTTCCACGGGAAAAGGGCTCTGACCCCATCATGGATCACGGACCGTCAGGGGTCAGAGCCCTTTCCCCTTGGGAAAGGGATCCGACCCCGGCGGGTTCCCTACAGCCGGTAGGCGATGGTCTTCATCACCTTCGATGCCAGCGCCATCGCGCCTGGAATCGGGAACGGCAGGCGGCGGGCGCCGGCCTGTTCGGCGTGCTCGGCGTGCCGGGCTTCGTCTTCCTTCATCACCTGGATGACCGCGCGGCTGCGCAGGTCGCCCGGCGGCAGGTCCACCAGGTGCTCGTCCAAGTGGGCTTCCACCTGGCGCTCGGTTTCCACCACGAAGCCCAGGTTCCAGCCATCACCGCGCAACCCGGCCAGGGTGCCGATGGTGTAGCTGCCGGCGTACCACAGCGGATTGAACAGGCTGGGCCGGCTGTCCAGCTCGCCCAGGCGGGTGGCGCACCAGGCCAGGTGGTCGGTCTCTTCCTGCGCCGCTTCCAGCAGGTGTTCGCGGGTGGCCGGGTCGCGGGCCACGGCGGCCTGTCCGAAATACAGGCCCTGCGCGCAGACCTCGCCCACGTGGTTGATGCGCATCAGGCCGGCGGCATGGCGCCGCTGTGCGCGGTCCATGCCCGGTTCGTCGGTGTCCGCGGCCGGGTAGGGGCGGGCGGCCGGCGGGTTGCCGAACACCGTGTCCAGGGCGCGCTGCGCCTCGGTCAGCAGGTGGTCCAGCGGGGTGGTCTGGCGGAGCGCGGTCATGGCAGCACGGGTGGGGCGGGGAGACCTGCGATTCTCGCCCGGCGCCCGGGCCCTGCCAACCCAGGGCAGGGGGCGCTTGCACCGGGCAGGCCGGGTGCGTACAATCCCGCCTCTTACGCTTCACCTTTTCACAACGCGTGGCAGAGTTCCGGCGAGCCTTTCGCCGCAATGAGCCCGACCTAACCTAGAGTTCTTCATGAGCACTTTCACTGCCAAGAACGAGACCGTCCAGCGCGACTGGTACCTCGTCGACGCCGAGGGCAAGACCCTGGGCCGTCTCGCCACCGAGCTGGCCCGCCGTCTGCGCGGCAAGCACAAGCCGGTCTACACCCCCCACGTTGATACCGGCGACTACCTGGTCGTCATCAATGCAGAAAAGATTGCCGTCACCGGCAAGAAGCTGCAGGACAAGATGTATCACCGTTTCACCGGCTACATCGGCAACCTGAAGACCGAATCCCTGGCACAGGCGCTGGAGCGCCACCCGGAGCGCGTGATCGAGATCGCCGTGAAGGGCATGCTGCCGAAGGGCCCGCTGGGTCGCCAGATGTACCGCAAGCTCAAGGTCTACGCCGGCACTGAGCATCCGCACGCCGCACAGCAGCCGCAGGTTCTGGATATCTAATCATGGCTATCACTCAAAACTACGGCACTGGCCGCCGCAAGTCCTCCACCGCTCGCGTGTTCCTGCGCAAGGGTTCGGGCAACATCACCGTCAATGGCCGTCCGCTGGACGAGTTCTTCGGTCGTGAGACCGCGCGCATGATCGTGCGCCAGCCGCTCGAGCTGACCAAGAACACCGAAAGCTTCGACATCCTGGTCACCGCCGCTGGCGGCGGCACCACCGGCCAGGCCGGTGCGATCCGTCTGGGCATCGCCCGTGCACTGGTCGAGTACGACGAAACCCTGAAGTCCGAGCTGCGCAAGGCTGGCTTCATGACCCGTGACGCCCGTGAAGTCGAGCGTAAGAAGGTCGGTCTGCACAAGGCCCGTCGCGCCACCCAGTTCTCCAAGCGCTGATCCACTGCGCCTGGTTGGGCTCCTTCGGGAGCCCGCTGGTTGGAAACGCAAAAGCCCGGCTTCGGCCGGGCTTTTGTCGTTCTGGGGATTGGGGGTCGGATCCTTTTCCGCAGGAAAAGGCGTTGACCCCCCAGTGATGCGCACACAAAGAAAAAGGCCAGATCTTTCGATCTGGCCTTTCTTGAATTTGGCTGCCCCGGATGGATTCGAACCACCGAATGCCTGAGTCAGAGTCAGGTGCCTTACCGCTTGGCGACGGGGCAATGTCGCGAACTGCTATTCTCACATTTTTCACATTGAAAAACAACTTCAATGTGGTGGCTATGGGTGGACTCGAACCACCGACCCCAGCATTATGAGTGCTGTGCTCTAACCGGCTGAGCTACATAGCCTTGGTGAGCCCGCTATTCTGCGCATGTGTACTGGGCCTGTCAACACCTTTGTAACGTGCTTGTGGCCTGACAGGCGTCATGGGATAGTCCCAGCCAGTAGATTTTCTTAGGAGTCCGCATCGTGATCGATCCGGACGGCTATCGACCGAACGTCGGCATTGTGCTGATGCGGCAGGACGGGCAGGTATTCTGGGCACGACGTGTGCGCCGGGATGGCTGGCAGTTCCCGCAGGGCGGAATGAACACCGACGAGACCCCCGTCGAAGCCATGTATCGTGAACTGCAGGAAGAAACCGGACTGCTGCCCGAGCACGTGGAAGTGCTGGGCGCGACACCGGGCTGGCTGCGCTACAAGCTGCCGGCGCGGGCAATCCGCCGCAATGAACGGCAGGTCTGCATCGGCCAGAAGCAGGTCTGGTTCCTGCTGCGCCTGACCGGCGATGAATCGCACGTGCGCCTGGACCACACCGACTCGCCCGAGTTCGACCACTGGCGCTGGGTCGATTTCTGGTACCCGGTGGAACACGTGGTCATGTTCAAGCGTGGCGTCTATGCCCGTGCCCTGCGCCATCTGGCGCCGCTCGCACGCGGGGTGGCGGGGCAGGGGGTCACCTCCATGCCCAAGAGCGCGGCCGAGGCCTGGATGCCCGGCCAGGCTGCCGGCCATGACCGCCCACGCAAGCGCCCGCGCAGCCGCGGGTACTGGCCAAAAAAGGCCCAGGGTGACGGTCCGGCCACCTAGTGGCCTGAACGGTAGCGAGAATGGTTCAGGTCATTGATTGACAACCATTCTCGTTTGCATTGGAATAGCGACCAGGCCGCTTCCGGCCTGTCAGCCTGGTTCCTGCCCGTGTACGTCTGCATCTGCAATGGTGTTACCGACCACCAGATCCGTGAAGCCGCCTCGCAGGGCGTCACGTCGGTGGGCGAGCTGACCATGCGTACCGGTTGCGGCGCCACCTGCGGTTCCTGCCTGGACATGGCCGGCGACCTGCTGGCCAAGGCGCTGGCCACGCACGACCTGCCGCTGCCCGTGCTGGGCCTGCAGGCGGCCTGATCCGCCTTCGCGCGGCATTGACGCCGCGCCCACTTCTGCTTCGCTGCTGGCTGCACTGGCCAATGCGCACGATTCGCGTTCCTTCACGCTCGCGCGCAAGGGGTTACAGTGCCCGCGTTTTCAGCGTGCAGGAGCATCCCCATGAAGGGCGACACCAAGGTCATCGAATTCCTCAACAAGGTCCTCTACAACGAGCTGACCGCGATCAACCAGTACTTCCTGCACGCCAAGATGCTCAAGAACTGGGGCATCAAGGAACTGGCCGAGCATGAGTACAAGGAATCGATCGACGAGATGAAGCATGCCGACATGCTGGCCGACCGCATCCTGTTCCTGGAAGGTCTGCCGAACTTCCAGGCACTGGGCAAGCTGCGCATTGGCGAAAACCCGACCGAGATCCTGCAGTGCGACCTGTCGCTGGAACGCGACGGCGTGGTCACCCTGCGCGACGCCGTGGCCTATGCCGATTCGGTCGGTGACTACGTCAGCCGCCAGCTGTTCGTGAAGATCCTGGATTCGGAAGAAGAGCACATCGACTGGCTGGAAACCCAGCTGGACCTGATCGAGCGCATCGGCGAGCCGAAGTACCTGCTGAGCAAGCTGGAAGAGTGATGTAACCCGCAGCGTAGAGTCGAGCTTGCTCGACTGCTCTACCCGCGGTTTGTAGAGTCGAGCTTGCTCGACTGTTTTTGCCTGAAGCAGTCGAGCAAGCTCGACTCTACCGAGGGGCCACGGCAGTCGAGCAAGCTCGACTCTACCGGTTACCGTTGCTGCCCCAGGTAGCCGGTCAGCGCCACGCGCGCACGGGCGAATTCGGCCACCAGCAGCGCCACCGCCACGGCGGGGCGCTGCAGCGTGCCGCCGCGGGCTTCGCGCTCGATGCGCGTGGCCACGGCCGACAGCGACAGCGCACCCACATTCGCGCTGGATGATTTGAGGCTGTGCGACAGTGCCTGCAGGCGCTCGATGTCTTCGCCCTGTGCGGCCTGCTGCAACTGCTGCACCAGCAGCGGCGCATCTTCCAGGAATACGGCCACGATCTGCAGCGCGGCCGGACCGATCACGCTCTGCAGTTCTTCCAGCACGCTGCGGTCGAGCACCGGCTGCGGCTGAGTGTCTTTGTCGGGCGCTGGTAGAGTCGAGCTTGCTCGACTGTCGCCATGCTTATCGCAGTCGAGCAAGCTCGACTCTACGGGGGGCGGGCAGTCGAGCAAGCTCGACTCTACCGGGGCGGGTGCGCCGCCCCAGCGCTGCAGCAGCGTGTGCAGGGCTTCGCGGTCGATCGGCTTGGACAGGTAATCATCCATGCCCGCCTGCAGGCAGCGCTCGCGATCGCCGGCCATGGCGTTGGCGGTCATCGCGATGATCGGCAGGCGGGCCTGGCCGGTCTGCGCTTCTTCATGCCGCCAGTGGCGGGTGGCGCTGTAGCCGTCCAGCACCGGCATCTGGCAATCCATCAGCACCACGTCGATGCCACCGGCGCGCATGGCCGCCAGCGCCTGTTCGCCGTCGGCCGCATTGCGTACCTGGCACTGGAAGACCTTCAGCAGCTGCTCGGCCACCATGCGGTTCACCGCGTTGTCTTCCACCAGCAGTACCTGCAGCCCCAGCGCAGGCAGCGTGGGCAGCGGCGCGCCGGCGTCGGCCGCCAGCAGCGGGGCGGGCCGCGCACTGGCCATGGGCGCGCCCAGCAGGGTGTGCAGGGCGGCGTCGGTGAAGGCGGCGGGCAGCTGCTGCTGGCGCGGCCGCGCGGGCGCGGCGTCATCCTGCAGCCACAGCACCTGCAGCGCGTCGTCGTCGCCGCGCTCGGCCAGGGCCCGTTGCAGCGTGGCCTCGCCCTGGCGGCGCTGGCGTGCATCCACCAGCAGCCATGCCGGCGCCGGCTGGCCGGGCCGCGGCGCACTTCGCAGGCGCTGCACCAGTGCCTCCAGATCGGACAGCGCCTGCGCCTGCAGGCCGTGGTGCACGGCAATGCGTTCCACCCGGGCCTGCAGCAGCGGGTCGGCGCTGTACAGCAGCAGCGCGGCCGGGCCGCGGGTCGATGCCGGCAGGTCGCCGGGCACCTTCAACAGCGGGATCTCGAACCAGAACGTGGCGCCATGGCCGGGCGTGGACTGCACGCCGATCTGGCCGTGCATCAGGTCGATGATGCGCTTGCAGATGGCCAGGCCCAGGCCGGTGCCGCCATACAGGCGGGTGGTCGACGCATCGGCCTGGCTGAAGGACTGGAACAGACGCGCCTGCAGCGCCTGGTCGATGCCGATGCCGGTATCGATCACGTCAAACCGCAGCTGGTGCTGGGCCGGGCCTTCGCCCAGCCGCTGCACGCGCAGCTGCACGTGGCCGCGCGCGGTGAACTTGATGGCATTGGCCAGCAGGTTGCTGAGCACCTGGCGCAGCCGCACCGGATCGCCACGCACCGACAGGCGCACCGCTGGGTCCAGCTGCAGGCTTACGGAAAGCCCCTTCGATTCGGCGGCGCGCTGCATCAGCTGCACCACGCCATCGAGCAGTTCGCGCAGATTGAACGTGGTGATTTCCAGTTCCAGCGCCTGCGCTTCCAGCCGCGAGTAATCCAGGATGTCATCGACGATGCGCAGCAGCTGCTGCGAACTGGCCGATGCGGTGGCCAGCATCTGCCGCTGGTCCTCGCCCAGCGGCCCACGCGCGATCAGTTCCAGCATCGGCAGGATGCCGTTGAGCGGGGTGCGGATTTCGTGGCTCATGGTGGCCAGGAATTCACCCTTGGCCAGCACCGCGGCTTCGGCGGCCTGCTTGGCCTGCAGCAGCTGGTGTTCCAGCTGCCCCTGGCGTTCGGTGGTGCGCCGCAGCTGGTCGCGTTCGCTGGCCAGCACGGTGCGTTCGCGCTGGCTGGCAGCCAGTTGCCGGCCGCGCGCCCGCAGGCGCAGGCCCAGCACTGCCAGAGCCACGGCGGCCAGGCACAGCGCCGCCAGCAGCGCGACCGTCAGCGGCACTCAGAGCACCGCGTTCTGGAAGTCGAAGTTCAGGTCGCTGCCGGCCGACTGCACCATGTTGCCCTGGATGTAATCGACACCGCCCACCCACATGGCCGCCGCGGCCTGCGGGTCTTCGATCTGCTGGCCGATGATCTGCAGGCCAGCGGCATGCGCCTGTTCGATCGCACGGCGCAGTTCCTCGCGCGTGCCCGGGTTGGAATGGCTGCTGGAAAAACGCGCGGCCATGCGCACGAAGGCCAGCGGCAGCTGGGTCAGCAGGGCATCGGCTTCGCTGCCGGGTTCGAACTGGCTCAGGCAGAAGCGCACGCCGGCGCTGGCCATGCGCTGGCAGAACTGCTGCAGCGGCACCGTGTGGATGAGCGCATCGGGCAGGCGCACGTCGATCACCAGCGCACTGCCCGGCAGGTCGCGCTGCTGCAGCGATTCCAGCAGCCAATCGGCGAAGGCATCGCGCTGCAGGGTGCGCAGCGACTGCGAGACGAACAGGTTCAACGGGTGGGTGGCGTGGCGGTATAGATCCAGCAGGCCCATGGCATGTTCCAGCACCTGCTGGTCCAGGTCGGCAATGCGCCCGGCCGCTTCGGCAGCGGGAATCACCTGGCCGGCAGTCAGCACGGTGCCGTCTTCCTGGCGCAGGCGCAGCAGCAGCTGGTACTGCGCACTGCCGCCACCGGCCACCGCCACGATCGGCTGGTAGGCCAGTTCCAGCTGGCCTTCCAGCAGCGCCAGGTGCTCTTCCTCGTTCACCGTGGGGCGGTGCACGTGGCCGGCCACGCCGGAGCTGAGCAGTCGCGCCTGCAGGGTGGTGCGTTCCACCGCTTCCAGTGCGCTGGTGGCATCGTCGAAGCCGGGCGACAGCGGCGCATAGCCGACCACGCCGCGCAGATGCACCGATTCGTCGTCGCGGATCACGAAGGCGCGCGCGGACAGCTGTTCGCGCAGGTTGGCGGCCAGGGTTTCCAGATGGTCTTCGTGGGCATCGCGGGCCAGCAGCAGGAAGCTGTTGTCGTTCAGGCGCGCCAGCAGGTGCGGATGGCCCGCTTCGGCCAGGCGCTGCCCGGCCTGCACCATCAGCCGTTCGAATGCGGCGTAGCCGTAGCGTTCGCGCAGGCCAAGCGCGCTGGAAATCTCGATGAAGAACACGCCGCCATGGCCGTGGTGGGCCAGGCTGGCGCTCAGCTGCTGCAGCACGTGGTGGCGGGTGGGCAGGCCGGTTTCCGGGTTGCTGGTGGCCGGTGCACCGTTGGCGCCGGGCAGGGTGGCGGCCTGCGCACGGGCGCGGCGGATGCGGTTGGCCACGGCAGCAATCAGGTGGCGCGGCCGGATCGGCTTGCTCAGGTAGTCGTCGGCGCCGCAGTCCAGCACTTCGAACTGACGTTCCGGGTCCGGATCGCCGCTGAGGAACACGATCGGCAGCAGCTGCATGCCCGGCTGCTGGCGGATCATCGCGGTCAGCCGCATGCCATCCACGCCCGGCAGGTGCAGGTCCATCAGGATCAGGTCGGGGCGCTGTTCGCGGATCGCCTGCGGTACGGCATCCGGGTCGCCCAGCACCACCGCCTGCATGCCGGCGCCGTGCAGCACGCTCTGTGCGAACAGGGCCTGCGCGCGGTCGTCTTCGACGATCAGCACGCGATATGGCGAATCGGCCGGGGGCGGTGCGGCGTCGCTGTTGCCGGCTTCGCCCTGCGGCGGCGGGAACGGCAGCGGCGGCGGTGCCGGCAGCTCGCTGCCAGCGGCGTGTTCGGTAGTGGCCTGCACCAGGCTCAGGGGCGCCGGAGCGGCCACCGCCACGGCAGGCGCGGCGTCGGGCGTGGCCCAGCGCTGCCAGTGGTCGGCAGGTGGGGTTTCAGCGCGTCCTTGGCGGGCGCCCGCGGGAAATTCATTTGCGGCCATGGGGGCTCCTGATGTTCACGGCCATTATGCGGCAAGGCCAGCCGTCATCCTGCGCGGGCGGGCCCGCTGCCGGCGCTGCCGCCAGCACGGGCAAGCCAGCGCACGCCGTTCCACAGCGTGCGCCACACCAGCCACACCAGCAGGGCACCGGCCAGGCTGCAGGCCAGCGCCACGATCAACGCGATCCACGGGTGGGCCAGGGCAAGCGCGAGGCCGCCGATCACCACGGTGTCTTCGGCGGCCGAGGCAATCCAGTTGCTGGCCGGTTCCGGCGAGGTGTTCAACAGGGCGCGGGTGCCGGCCTTCAGGCCATGGCTGGCCAGGGCCACGCCGGCGCCGGCCACCAGCGCACCGGTGCCCAGATCGCCGTCGGGCGACAGCGTGGCGGCGGCCAGGAAGGCGCCCGCCGGCACACGGGCCAGGGTCTGCAGCAGGTCCCAGATCGAATCGACGCCGGGGATCTTGTCGGCGACGAATTCGGCCGCGGCCAGCGCCGCCGAGGTGCCCAGCACCCACCATGATTCGGTGGCCTGCAGCGCAGGGGGCAGGTCCACCCAGCCCAGCAGGCCGGCCAGGCCAACGCCAAACACGGTGAGGTAGACGCGGATGCCGGCCAGCCAGGCCAGCAGGATGCCGATCACGAACAGGTGGGCTTCGGTCATGGCGGACTCCGGCGGCGGAACTGTGCGGGGTGCCACACTATCGGCGATGGCGTGCCTGAACACCACTGGCCGCTGGCGGCCGCCCCCGGGGAAACCCGCCGTTCCTGACTTACACTAGCCCGTCGTTTGCCACAGGGGCCGTGACGGTGTTGCCAATGCGATGCCCCGGAGACTACCCATGAACAACCGCCCTCCCATGCGTGTGCAGGTTCGCCTGCCGGGTGCATCACAACCGCCGCTCGATCGCCGTCGCCTGCTGATACTGGCCGGTATCTGGCTGCTGAGCCTGGTGCTGGCCGTGCTGGGTGGCTGCTGGCTGGGCGCGCCGCGCGATGCCCAGGGCCAGCGCCTGCAGGCCGCCGAAAAGCGCGCCGAGACCCTGCAGGCCCAGTTGACCGAGGTGCGCCAGAAGCAGGCCACCCTGGAAGCGTCGGACCGGATCAGTCGCGCGGCCAACACCGAGGTGCAGTCGTCGCTGGCCGAGCGCGATGAAGAGATCGCCGGGCTGCGCGCCGACGTGGCGTTCTACGAGCGCCTGGTGGGTTCCACCAGCCAGCGCAAGGGCCTGAACACCCATTCCATCGAGTTCAGCCCGGAATCGGCCGGCACCTGGCAGTACACCGCCGTGCTGACCCAGAACCTCAACCGTGGCGCGATCAGCCAGGGGCAGATGCGCTTCACGGTGGAAGGTGTGAAGAACGGCAAGCTGGCCACGATCAGCTGGGATGAGCTGCACCAGCGCAACAAGGTACCGGGGCAGGATTACTCGTTCCGGTACTTCCAGCAGCTCAGCGGCAGCGTCATGCTGCCGACAGACTTCACCCCGCAACGCGTGCGGGTGACATTGGGTGGGGGTGCGGGGGGCACGACCCAGGTATTTGACTGGAAACAGGCCGGTGCACCGGCCAGCAATGGGGAGTAGGCAGATGTTCGGAAACAGCAAGTCGAGCCGTGATGGCCAGCTGGTGGTGGATGCCCTGATCGGCAACCAGGTGGTGATCCGTGGTGATGTGGAATTCAGTGGGGGCCTGTATGTGGAAGGCCGCATCCACGGCAAGGTGATCGCCCAGGAAGGCGCCAGCGGTGCCACCCTGACGGTGGCCGAGCATGGCGTGATCGAAGGGGAGATCCGCGCCCAGGTGGTGGTCATCAGCGGCCGCATGGATGGCGACGTGCATGCCACCGAGAAGGTGGAACTGACCCCCAGCGCCCGGGTGAACGGCAACGTGCATTACCAGGTGGTGGAAATGAACGCCGGCGCGCAGCTGAACGGCCGCCTGATCCACGCCAGCAGCCCGGTTGCCGCGCTGCCCGCCCCGGAAGGCGAGGAGACCGCCGGCAAGGGCAAGGGCGGCGATGCCGCGCGTCGCAAGCTGGCCGAGGCCATGGCTTGAAAGCCACGCCCGGCGCCCCCATGCTGGGGCCATGAGCACGCTAGTTTCCCTGCCCGGCGCCACGCCGGCCGCCGCTCCCGACTACCAGTCGCTGGAGCGGCCGCTGAACTTCACCGAATCCGCTGCGGCCAAGGTGAAGGAACTGATCCAGGACGAGGGCAACCCCGACCTGGCCCTGCGCGTGTACATCGAAGGCGGTGGCTGTTCCGGCTTCCAGTACGGCTTCGAGTTCGACGAGAACCGCGCCGAGGATGATCTGGCGGTACAGACCAGCGGGGTTACCCTGCTGGTCGATCCGCTCAGCCTGCAGTACCTGATGGGCGCCGAGGTGGATTACACCGAGAGCCTGACCGGTGCGCAGTTCGTGATCCGCAACCCGAACGCGAAGACCACCTGCGGCTGCGGCAGCAGCTTCAGCATGTAACCACCGGCACGCGCGGCGGGTAACGCCGACCTTGCCACCTGCGGCGAATGGCGGCAGGCTTGTGGAATGCTTACGACTCCTTCGCCGCTTTCCGGTTTCGCCTTCGTGGACGAACCGCTGGAGCGCGCCGATGCCCTGCGCGCCGATGCCGATGCACTGGCGCGCCTGTGGCCGGATGCGCGCATTCTTGTGCTGGACCAGGACGGCACGGCCTTCACCGATGAGGATGACCAGCCCCTGGCGCTGACCGGCGCCGCACTGGGCGGCGGGCCGGGTGCGGCGATCTTCCTTGGCCTGCGCGAGGGCCAGGCGTGGTTCGGCGTGGATGCCGCGCAGGTCAGCGTGACCGCGCCGCGGCGGCTGGACCTGCGACAGGCGGCGTTGTTGTGGACGGTGGCCGATGCCACGGCCTTCAGCTACGCGCGCGGCATGTCGTACTGGCAGTCGCGCACGCGCTTCTGCGGTGTCTGCGGCAGTGCGGTGGCCTTCGCCCGCGGTGGCTTCGTCGGCCGTTGCCCGCAGTGCGCCACCGAACACTACCCACGGGTGGACCCGGCGGTGATCGTGGCCGTGGAAAACCAGGGCCGGCTGCTGCTGGGTCGGCAGGCCAACTGGGCGCCGCGCCGCTATTCGGTGCTGGCCGGGTTCGTCGAGCCGGGCGAAACGTTTGAACAGACCGTGGCCCGTGAAGTGCACGAGGAGAGCAAGGTGCGCGTGATCGCCGCGCAGTACCTGGGCTCGCAACCGTGGCCGTTCCCCGGCGCGCTGATGGTTGGCTTCCGCGCGCAGGCGCACGACGATGTGCCCACCGTGGATGGCGAGCTGGAGGATGCGCGCTGGTTCACGGTCGATGAAGTGGGCGCGGCACTGGCGCGCGACGTGGAAGACGACGGCCAGGGCATCCGTCTTTCGCCGCCGATCTCGATCTCGCGTGGCCTGATCGAACACTGGTACCGACAGCAGCGCGGCTGAGCATTGCCGCCACCTGAACACGCGACGGGTTACAGTGGAATCCGTCGCTGAAGGCGCGGCTGCGGCAGGTAAGGTAGCGGCGCCGAACGCTTGTTCATCGGGAGACCCGCCATGTTCACCACCCTGGTTGCCGTGCTGGTGGCGCTGGCCCTGGGCCATGTTGCCCCGGCCGCTGCCGCTTCACTGCGCCGTTTCGAGGGTTTCCGGCGCTGGCTGGGCTGGTTGGACGCGCATGGCGGGCGGGCCTGGCAGGGGCCGGTCGGGGTGGTGGTGGCATTGCTGCCGCCGCTGCTGCTGATGGGGCTGCTGGTGTGGCTGCTGAGCGGGGTGCTGTTCGGGCTGCCCGCGCTGTTGCTGGGCGTGGCGGTGCTGGCCTGGTGCTGGGGCCCGCGCGATCTGGACCGTGATGTTGAAGCGGTGATCGATGCCGACGAGGCCAGTGCCCGCCAGGCGGCGGTGCGGCACCTGCAGGCCGCTGGTGGCAGCCTGCGCGAGGATGTTCCGTCGCTGGTGGAAGCGACCGTGTTGAATGCACTGCGGCGCTGGTTCGCGGTGCTGTTCTGGTTCCTGTTGCTGGGCCCGGTCGGGGCGTTGGCCTACCGACTGTTGGCGCTGATGGCCGAGAGCCCGATGCGGGCGCGGGTGCCGGTGGAACCGCTGGCCTTGGCGCAGCGCGTGCTGTCGTGGATTGAGTGGCCGGTGGCCCAACTGATGGCGTTTTCGATGGCGCTGGTGGGCAACTTCGATACCGCGTGGAAGGCCTGGCGGCAGGCCCATGGCGAGCGGCTGGCCGGCGGCATCGGTTTCCTGGGCGCGGTTGCGCGAGCCAGCGTGAACGCAGAGCTGCGCGAGGACGCGCACGATTACACCGAAGCGGGGCTGTTGCCGGTGTGGCAGCGGCTGCCGGACCTGCGCGATGCGATGAGTCTGGTGTGGCGCATGCTGCTGCTGTGGCTGGCGGTGCTGGCCCTGCTGGTGATTGCCGGCTGGGTAACGTAGGTGTTCGGGCAGGGCTTGCAGCCCTGCACCCGCTAACGTCAACGGCAACGGCAACGTCAAAAACGGGATTTCTGAGGGATGGCGGGGCGGTGTGGGTGGGCAGGAGCGGCTGTGGGTATCGACGACTGTTCGAACGCCCGGCTGTTGGTAGGTGTCGACCTTGGTCGACACAGTAGATCCACGCCATGCGTGGATACCGAGCGCAGCGACCCGCTGTGGCTTTTGATCTTCTTTGCAGCCGTTGGTAGGTGTCGACCTTGGTCGACACAGTAGATCCACGCCATGCGTGGATACCGAGCGCAGCGACCCGCTGTGGCTTTTGATCTTCTTTTCTTTTCCGTGGTGGACGCGCACGGAAACTGTCCGTGGCCGGGTGCGATGGGCTTGCGGGGGTATCCGCGCCATGGATGGCGCGGCTAAGCCCCCATGGATGGGTTTACGGCGTCCCCCGCAAGCCCATCGCATCCGGCCAACCTCATGATCGCCAAACGCCCCACCACGAGGGGCTGCGCCGTTGGCTTGAACCCTAGACCGGGGCCAGGGCGGTGAAGGGGGCCCAGGGCAGGTTGCGCAGCAGCGCGTAGCCCGGCAGCAGCCATAGCCAGAACATCGGGTTGGCCAGCACCCGCATCAGCGGGTCCAGCACGCGTGGACGGATGCCGGCGCTGTTGAGCAGCATCAGGAACAGGAACGGCAGGCTGATGACCAGCAGCGGATTCATCGCCATCGCGCCGGGCAGGTCGAAGTGGACCAGCGAGTACAGGCAGCGCGTGCTGCCGCAGCCGGGGCAGTACAGCCCGGTCAGTGCATACAGCGGGCAGCCGGGCAGTGGATTGCCCGAGACATAGGGATTGACGTGGCGCAGCACCACGGCGGCACCCGCGGCCAGGCCGGAAGCGGCCAGCAGTGGGGCCCAGCGGGCCAGTCGGGAACGTGCGGGAAGGACGGACATGCGACAACGGGATCCGGCGCGGAGCCGGATCCCGCAGGGTGCATCAGTAGCTGCTGCCGCCGCCCATCACGCCGACCACGGCGATCAGGATGCCGTACAGGATACCGACCACGACAGCGGCGATGGCCGACCAGATGGCCCACTTCTTGGCCTTTTCCGACGACTCACGGGCACCGGCGATGTCGCCAGCGGCCAGCTTGCCGTTGACCTGGGCGGCGTAGACGATCGACACGATGCCGGCCGGCAGGCAGCAGAACAGGGTCGACAGGATGGCCCAGACCAGATTGTTGGGGACCTGCGGGGTGGTGGTGTTCATGGTTCAAGCTCCTCGATGGGTGGTGGTGTGAATCAAAGGTCGGAAAGAGCGCCCAGCGCGGCCAAGCCGCCGAACAGCCCGAACCACAACAGCAACAGGACCGGCAGTGCGACGGCCGAAGCCACCGCCCACCAGCCCGCCTTGCGCGACGCACTGAAGGCCCCCGGCAGATCACCGGCCGCGCGGCGGCCGTCCACCTGGGACGCATAGACAATCGACACCACCCCCAGCGGCAGGCAGCAGAACAGCGTGGTCACGATCGCCCAGACCAGATGGTTGGGGATGTACACCGGACGCTCGATAGGTGGCGGTTGATTCAAAGCAAGACTCCATTCCTTGGCGGTCGGTCTGTCGCGGACAGGCCGAACCTCCCCCCTGTGGGTGCGTAATCTACCGCAACGCGGGCTTCATGTATGCGTTTACATGCCCGCCAAGGGGGGCTCGGCGGGTGTCCAGTCGACGTAACGGGGCACGCTGCGCCCCGTGTCAGCTGCGTCAGGCGTTGTCGCCGCGCAGGCTTCGCACCTGCGTTTCCAGCGCGGCCGCATCGGTACGCTGGCCGTCCACGGCGGGTGCGGCGACCACTTCCACGGTGGCGCGGAAGCGGCGCGGAACGCGCATGCGGCCCAGGCGGGTATCGCGCCGGCTCCACATGCTCGACCACATGCCGCGCAGGGCCATGGGCACCACCGGCACCGGCCTGCGCTCCAGGATCTTCTCCACGCCCGATTTGAACGGCGCCATCTCGCCATCGCGGGTCAGTGCGCCTTCGGGGAAGATGCAGACCAGTTCGCCCTCGGCCAACGCGGCATCCACTTCGTCGAACGCGCGCTGCATCAAGGCCGGGTCTTCGCGTGCGCCGGCAATCGGGATCGCCTTGGCGGTGCGGAAGATCCAACGCATCACCGGGATGTTGAAGATGCGGTAGTACATGACGAAGCGCACCGGGCGCGGAATCGTCGCCGACAGGATCAGCGCATCCATGTAGCTGACATGGTTGCAGACCAGCAGCGCGGCGCCTTCGTCGGGCACGTTGGCTTCAATGCCATGCGGGCGCAGCCGGTACAGCGTGCGCACCATCACCCAGCTCAGGAAGCGCATCAGGAATTCGGGGACGATGGTGAAGATGTAGATCGCCACCACGGCATTGGCGATGGCCAGTGCCAGGAACAACTGCGGGATGGTCCAGTGCAGCCATTCGCGCGCGGCCAGTGAAATCAGGGCGGCGCCGACGATGAAACCGGAATTCTGGATGTTCAGTGCGGCGAACACGCGCGACATCTGCGCCTTCGGGGTGCGGCTCTGGATGAGCGCGAACAGCGGCACCACGAACACGCCGGTGAACAGGCCGATACCGACAAGATCGACGACGATGCGCACGCTGCCGGCCTGCTGCAGGAAGGCCAGGATGCCCATGCCGTGCACCGTGGCCTCGCCCGGGCGGGCGAAGTACAGATCGAGCAGGAAGGCGGTCATGCCGAAGGCGCCCAGCGGCACCAGGCCGATTTCAACGGTGCGCGCGGACAGCTTTTCGCACAGCAGCGAGCCGACGCCGGTGCCGACCGAGAACAGGGCCAGCGCGAACAGGTACAGCTTCGGTTCGCCGCCCAGGTTGGCCAGTGCGTAGTTGGGCAGCTGCGAGGTCAGCACGGTGCCGACGAACCAGAACCAGGACACGCCCAGGATCGCGTTGCGCACCGCCTTCTGCTGCCGTGCCATGCGCAGCACGACCAACGATTCCGGCAACGGGTTCCAGTTGATCTTCAGGTCCGGGTCGCCGGCATCGACCTTGGGGATCATGCGTGCGGCGATGTTGCCGCATACCGCCAGCGCGATGACCGCCGTGGCCGCCACGATCGGACCCTGGCTGCCGGCCAGCAGGAACACCGCGCCGCCCAGGATCATGCCCGACAGGATCGAGATGGAGGTGCCCATCTCCACCAGGCCATTGCCGCCGGTCAGCTCTTCGGGCTTCAGCACGGCCGGCAGCACCGAGTACTTCACCGGGCCGAACAGGGTGGACTGCATGCCGGTGCAGAACAGTGCCACCAGCAGGAACGGCAGGCTTTCGGTCAGGAAGCCGACCGCCGCCATCGACATGATCACGATCTCCATGGTGGTGGTGATCACGATCAGGCGCGATTTTTCCAGTTTGTCGGCGATCTGGCCGGCAAGGGCTGAAAACAGGAAGTAGGGCAGGATGAAGATGGCCGGCGCCAGCGTGGTGTAGAGCGAACGCTGCTCTTCCGATACGCCCAGGTAGAACAGCAGGCCGATGATCGCTTGCCGGTAGACGTTGTCGTTGAAGGCACCGAGCGCCTGCACGATGAAGAACGGCAGGAAGCGGCGCTGGCGCAGCAGGGCGAACTGGTTGTGGCCGGACATGGAACCTCCTTGGACCGCCGCAGCCTAGCATTCCTGCCTGCACGGCGGGTGCGGGGCGGCGGGACACGCAGTGGTGGCGCTCCATCCGAACGATGCCTGGCACCGGGCCGGACGATGCCGCGATGCTGCCGCGATGGCGGACCGAACGATGCTGTGATGCTGCGCGATGCCCGGGTCGAACGATGCCGCGATGATGCGCGATGCCCGGGCCGAACGATGCCGCGATGCTGCGCGATGTCGGGACGAATGATGCCGCGATGCTGCGCTGCGTAGAGTCGAGCTTGCTCGACTGCTGTTGGCAGAGCAGTCGAGCAAGCTCGACTCTACCGCCATCCCCATCCCCATCCCCATCCCCATCCCCATCCCCATCCCCACCGCCATCGGCACCGTCACAGCCAACGGCACCGCACCACCTCCGCCCCTGCAGGCGGAATCAGGTCAGGCCACGCACCGCTTCGTTGGCCGCCGCGCGCATTTTCGGCAGCATGCGCAGCACCAGTGCCATCTGGGTGCGGATCAGCTGCAGCTTCGGCGCCATGCTGTCGTCGGTCTGTTCCAGTTCGGCGGCCACGGCGCGGTCGGCGTCGTTGTCGTCTTCGCTGACCGGCTGCCGTGCGCCCAGCGCACTGCCCAGCTGTTCCAGCGCCTTGCGCACGCGTTCGCCGGCGGCCAGGGCCAGCGGGTCGGCGGCGAAGCTGTCCACCTGGTCGCGGTGCGCGCCCAGTGCGGAAAGGTGGCCCAGCAGGGTGTTGGACAGTGCCAGGAAGCGGAAGCCGGCATCCAGGTTGCGGCGCACATGGCCGGGTTCGCGCAGCATGTTCGACAAGGCCGTGGACAGCGCTGCATCGGCGTTGTGCATGTCGCGGCGGGCAATGCGGTAGGCCAAGTCGTCGCGCATGCCGCTGCGGTACTGGCCCAGCACCGATTCCAGATAGCGCGCGGCGGTGTCCAGCACCCGCGCCAGTACCTTGTGCAGCTGCCGCCCCTGCCAGTCGGGCAGGATCAGGAAGGCCGCGGCGGCGGCGATGGCGCAACCCAGCAGGGTATCGACCATGCGCGGCACGATCAGCACGAAGCCATCGCCGATCAGGTTGAAGCAGGTCAGCGCCATCACCGTGATCGCCGCCGAGGCCACCAGGTAGCGGTCGGTGCGGGTGAAGAAGAACAGCAGGGCCGACAGCAGGGCGATCAACAACTGCACGTGCAGCTGCGGGAACAGCTGCAGTAGTGCCCAGGTCAGCACCAGGCCGGCCAGGGTGCCGACGATGCGCTGGGCCAGGCGCTGGCGGGTGGCGCCGAAGTTGGGCCGGCACACGAACACGATGGTCAGCAGCACCCACGAGCCGTTCTGTGCATTGAACAGGCGGATGGCCAGGAAGCCGGCAATCAGCGCCAGCGCCATGCGCAGGCCGTGGCGGAACAGCACCGAACCGGGGGTGAGCTGCTGGCGGATGCGCACGCCCATTTCGCGCAGGGTATGGGGGTTGCTGTCGCGCAGGCGGGTATCGACGTTGTCCAGGCTGGCTTCGGAGCGTTCGGCGTCCAGCAGGCGGCGTTCGATGCTGCGCAGGTTGTGCACCAGCAGGTCCAGCGAACCCAGCAGGCGCTGCCACTGCGGGCGCTGCTGGTCGCGCAGGTAGGCCAGGGCATCGGCCAGGTCACGCCCGGCCTGCTGGTTGCTTTCCCCGTACACGAACGGCCGGCGCAGGCGGATCGCCTCGCCCAGCCGTGCGCAGGCCTGGCCCTGCAGGTCCAGCAGGCGCTGGCAGCGGTACAGCACGTCACTGTGGAAGAACGCATCCACCAGGGCGCCGTAGGGGTAGTGCGACGAGCTGGCACGCTCATGGAAATCCTGGGCCATGTAGTACAGGCGCAGGTACAAGCCGGAATTCACCCCGGGGCGGCCGGAGCGGCCGAAGCGCGCCATGATCGCGGCCTTGGCTTCATTGAGTGCGCCCACCACCCTGCGGTTCTGCTCGGCCAGGTCCAGCTGGCGACGGTGCAGGTCCGCTTCACGCACCGGCTCGAACAGCGCGGCCTTCAACTGCAGGTAGCGGCCCAGTTCCTGGTACAGGCGGGCTACGCGTTCGCGTACCGGGCGGTTGGCGAACAGGGCGGTCCAGACAATGGACAACAGGCCATACCAGACCGCACCGGCCAGCAGGTGGCTGACCGCATGCAGGGCGCGTGGCAGATCGCCGGCGCCGCCGTGCTGCTCCAGCCCGATCATGGTGTAGATGGCCAGGGTGACCGTGGCCTGGGCGATGGAGGCGTAGCGTTCGCCCAGCGCGCCCAGCAGGGTCAGGCCGAAGGTGGACAGCGCCAGCGCGGCGATGAACAGCCACGGCCACGGGAACAGCCAGATGACCGACGCGGCGGCAATGCAGAAGCACAGCAGCGACAGCAGCACCGCCTTGGTGCGGCCCCACCAGTTGTCATCGGTTTCGGCGATGGCGCTGGCGATGATGCCCAGGAACACACCGGGCAGGGCCGGCAGTGCGTCCATGTGCCAGCACACGCCCAGCGCGGTGGTCAGGGCAATGAAGACGCGCAGGCCGTAGCTGGCCTTTTCATGGGCCCACAGGCGACTGAGGCGGGAATGGGGCGCGGACATGCAGGCTCGGGGGGCGGAGTGCCCCCATTATGGCGGTGCGCGCGTGTGTAGGGTGTTCGAGGTGCGGACCAACGGTCCGCACCCACCGAAACCGCATTACATCTCCCAGCGCACGCTCACGGCGAAGGTGCGCGGCAGGCCGATGCCAGCGTTGGACCAGTACTTGCGGTTGCCCAGGTTTTCCACGCTGGCGCGCAGGGTGACCGGATGGCCGCTGGCCATCAGGCGATAGCCCACGCCGGCATTGACCAGGGTGTAGTCAGGCAGCTTCAGGGTGTTGTCGGCGTCGTACCAGACATCGCCGTAGTAGCGCACGGCGGCGTAGGTTTCCAGGCCATCCACCCACGGCAGCTGGTAGCTGGCATGCAGCACGCCGCTCCAGCGGGCGGCACCGACGGTGCGGTTGCCTTCCTGCGCGGCGCTGTCCGGCGACAGCTTGTCGTAGGTCGGGTCCAGCCAGGTCACGCCGCCACCCACGGTCAGCGCGTCGGTCAGGTGCAGGTCGGCGCTGGCTTCCACGCCTTCGTACAGGGTGATTCCATCCTGCACCAGGCGCAGGCCGGTGTCGGTCTGCTGGTCGATGTTGGCGCCACGTTCCAGCCGGAACGCGGCCACGTTCGCATTCCAGCGCGAGGCTTCCACCTTGGCGCCGATTTCATACTGCTTGCTGATGGTCGGGTCCAGCACATCGCCGGCGTTGATGTAGGTGTTGCCCACGCGGCTGCCGGCTTCCAGCGATTCGATGTAGCTGGCGTACAGGGTCACTGCCTCGCTGGGCTTGAACATGACTGCATAGGTCGGAGTGACCGGGTAGGTGTGGTAACGGCCCTTGGTCTCGAAGTCGTTGTAGCGCCAGCCGGCCAGCACCGACCAGCCGCCGCCGAAGTCGACGGTATCGCTGGCGAACACCGCCTGCTGCACGGTTTCATCGCCGCGGGTCATCACCCGCGAACCCACCGCGTCGTGGCGGATCGCCGAACGCTGGTACAGGTTGGCGCGGCCGATGGTGTTCCACTCGTAGGGGCGGTCCCAGCCCAGCCCGGTCTGGTGGCTGATGCCGGCCACCAGCTGGTGCTGCAGCGGACCGGTGCGGAAGTTGCCCTGCACCAGCGCCTGCGCGAGCTTCCATTCGCTCTTGCCGCCCAGCTCGTACACGTTCACGTTGTAGTCGCCGTTCGGATCGTCGATGTAGGCGAAGATCTTGTTGACGTCGTTCCACGAGGTGGTGACGCCGTAGCTCACGCTGGCCTTCCAGTCGCTGTTGATCTGCCAGTTCAACGCGGTCGACAGCAGGCTGGAACGGGTGTCGTAGTAGGTGCCCGGCACGCTGTTGTCGACGTCGCCGGCAATCGGCCGCGGCAGCGAGGTCAGGCCGATGAAATAGTACTGCGGCGATTCTTCGCTCAGGTCGCGCGACTGGAACACGCCGTCGAAGGTCCAGGTGAGCGCATCGCTCAAGCGCGCGTCCAGCGACAGTGCGCCGACCTTGCGGTCGACATGGCCGCCGTTGAAGGTTTCGCCCTTCTCCTGGTACGCGTTGAAGCGGTAGCCGAACATCTCTTCGTTGCCGAAGCGCCCGCCGGCATCGACGCCGCCGCTGACGATGCCCTGTTCGCGCCAGCCCAGCTGCGCGGAGAACGTCGGGGTGTCGGTCGGCTTCTTGGTGATGTAGTTGACGATGCCGCCGGGTGCGCCGAAGCCGTACAGGAAGCCACCGGGGCCCTTCAGCAGGTCGACCTGTTCCATCACTTCCAGCGGCCATTCGGTGCCCCACGAGGACACCTGCAGGCCGTTCACGCGGTAGCTGTCGTAGTTCAGATCGATGCCGCGGTTGCGGATGGGCGAGCTCCAGCCACTGGCGTAGGCGCTGACCTGGGTGGTGACCGAGGGATCGAACAGGAAGGCTTCACCCAGTGAGACGACCTGGCGCTGCTCCAGCTGTTCGCGGCCGACGGCGGTGATGGCGAACGGGGTGTCACGCAGGGCACGGTCGCCCAGCGCACCGGCTTCGGTGTGGGTGCGTTCGCCGACCACCTTGATGGCGTCCAGGTCGGTGGCGCTGCGGGTGTCGGCCGGGGCTTCTGCATGGGCCACGCAGGCAGCGGTCAGGGCGGCGGCCAGCAGGGCCACGCGCGGGGTGCGGAACGAAGGCATCGATCAGGTTCCTCGGCGGACGGCCACGGGCCATCCACCCATGGTTGGGGGAAGGGGCAGTGGCTGGGATCACGCAGGCTGACCGGGAACCGGGAGCGGGGCGCCGCAGGGGCGCAGGACCATGGCTGGTTGCGAATTGTTCTCTTTTCGTTACAGCGCGTCAAACCGTGACCGCCGCACGGGGTCAGAGCCCTCGCAGAGCGAGGGATCTGACCCCGGGGCTATGCGCGGGCCGCGCGCTTGAGCAGCTTCGCTTCGCGCTTGCGTGCGCGGCGTGCCCGCCAGCGATCGGCCAGGCACGAGAAGATCACGTACAGCGCCGGCGTGCTCAGCAGGGTCAGGCTCTGCGAGAACAGCAGGCCGCCGATCATCGCGATGCCCAGCGGCCGACGCAGTTCGGAGCCTTCGCCCAGGCCGATCGCCAGCGGCACCGCCGCCAGGATCGCCACCATCGTGGTCATCATGATCGGGCGGAAGCGCACGATGCTGGCCTCGCGTGCCGCTTCGCGCGGGGCCAGGCCGTGTTCGCGCTGCGCCACCAGGGCGAAGTCGATCATCATGATCGCGTTCTTCTTCACGATGCCGATCAGCAGCACCAGCGCGATCATCGAGATCACCGACAGTTCGGTGTTGGTGCCGAACAACGCCAGCAGCGCGCCCACGCCCGCCGCCGGCAGGGTGGACAGGATCGTGACCGGATGGATCAGGCTCTCGTACAGCATGCCCAGCACCAGGTACACGGTCAGGATCGCCGCGAACACCAGGATCAGCATGTCGCTGGGATCGGAGTTGAAGCCGAAGCCGGCGTCGTCGGCCAGGCGGATGTCGCCGGGCATGCGCATGCCCGCCACGGTGGCATCGATGATCGCCTTCGCTTCGCCCATGCTCACGCCGGGAGCCAGGTTGTAGCTCAGGTCCATCGTGGTGTACTGGTTTTCATGGGTGATCTGCGAAGGCGCCAGGCCAGGCACCTGGCTGGCCACCGCGGTGATCGGCACCATCTGCCCATTGCTGGCCTTCACATACACCTCGTCCAGCGCCGCCGGGGTGGCGGTCTGCGAGGGCAGGGCGTTCACCACCACGCTGTACTGGTTGATGTCCGAATAGATGGTGGAAATCTGTCGCTGGCCGAACGCACCGTACAGCGCACCGTCGATGGCACCGACCGAGACACCCAGGCGCGCCGCCTTGGCGCGATCGATTTCGATGTTCTGGCGCAGGCCGGCGTTGTCCACGTCGGTGCCCACGTCACGCAGCTTGGGGTTCTTCTTCAGCTCGGCCTGCAGCTTGGGCAGCCATTCCTGCAGTGCAGCCAGGTCGTTGCCCTGCAGGGAAATGCGGTACTGCGCGCCCTGGCTGTTGCCGCCGCCATCGTTGCTGGGCAGGTCCTGGATCGCGCGCAGGCGCAGCTGCAGGTCAGGGTAGCGGTCGGCCTTGGCGCTCAGGCGGGCCAGTGCATGGGCGGTGGTCTCTCGACGCCCTTCCTTGCGCGACTTCAGTTCCACGTTGAACTGCGCGCTGGAGCCCTGGCGGCCACTGCCCAGGCGCACGCCCACGGTCTTCACCGCCGGGTCGGCCATCAGCATGTCGGTGATGCGCCGCTGGCGGCTGACCATGTCTTCGAAGGAGACGGTGGCGCTGGAATTGGCGCGGCCCCAGATCAGGCCGGTGTCCTGTGGCGGGAACGCGCCCTTCTTCACCGCACCGAACAGGAAGATGGTGACGCCGATCAGGATGAGCGGGGTGAGCGAGAGCAGCAGCGCATGGCGCAGCGAAAAGTCCAGGAACACGGTGTAGATGCGCAGCATGCGCTCGTGCCCGGCATCGAGCCAACGGCCGAAGCGCGACGGTGCGGCGTTGTGGTCGTGCGCGCTCAGGAAGCGGCTGCACAGTGCCGGGGTGAGTGTCAGCGAGACGATCATCGACACCACGATGGCCGCCACCAGGGTCACGGTGAACTCGCGGAAGAAGGCGCCCATCATGCCGCTGGCAAACAGCAGCGGAATGAACACTGCAACCAGCGAGGCGGTGATCGAGACGATGGTGAAGCCGATCTCGCGCGCACCGGTGAAGGCCGCCTGCAGGCGCGGCATGCCTTCGTCCAGGTGGCGCATGATGTTCTCGATCACCACGATCGCATCGTCCACCACGAAGCCGATGGCGATCACCAGCGCCAGCAGGCTCAGGTTGTTCAGGGTGAAGCCCAGCGCGTACATCACCAGCGCGGCGCCGGCCAGCGACAGCGGCACGGTGACCGCGGCGATCAGGGTGGGGGCCAGGCGGCGCAGGAACAGCGCCATGGTCAGCACCACCATGGCCAGGCTGATCAGCAACGTGATCTGCACTTCATGCAGCGACGAGCGGATGGTCGGCGTGCGGTCGAAGTACGGGGTCATGGTGGTGCCGGGCTGCAGGTAGTCGCGCAGCGCGGGAATCTGCGCCTTCACCCGGTCCACGGTTTCCACGATGTTGGCGCCGGCACGGGTGAACACGTACATCACCACGGCCGGTTTGTGGTCGAACCACGCGGCCTGGTAGGCATCCTGCTGGCCGTCGTAGACGTTGGCGATGTCCTTCAGGCGGATCACCCGGCCATCGCCCTGGGTCTTCACCACCAGGTTGGCGAAGTCGGCCGCGCGTGCGACCGAATCGTTGGCGATGATCGCCGTGGTGGTGTTGCCGTCGCTGAGGAAGCCGGTGGGCGAGGTGACGTTGGCCGCGCGCACGGCGTTGCGCAGGTCATCGGCGGTCAGGCCCAGGGCGTTCATCAGGCGCAGGTTCACGTCCACGCGCACGGCCGGCGTGGAGGCCCCGGCGATATCCACCGAGGCCACGCCGCCGATCTGGCGGATGCGCTGGGCCAGCAGCGAATCGGCCACGTTGTACAGCTCGTCGGCCGACTGCGTCTGCGAAGTCAGCGCGATGGCGATCACAGGGTCGTCGTTCGGGTTCGCCTTCTGGTACATCGGCGAGCCCATGCCCGAAGGCAGGTCGGCCTGCGCCGAGTTGATCGCGGTCTGCACGTCCAGCGCCGCCGAATCGATATCGCGGTCGGTCTGGAAGATCATGAACACCAGCGAGCTGCCTTCCGAACTGGAAGAGCGCATGCGGTCGATGCCGGGCAGCTGGCCCAGGTGGCGTTCCAGCGGCGCGGTGACCGTGGAGGCCATGGTGGCCGCATCGGCGCCGGACTGGCTGGCGTGCACGAAGATGACCGGAATCTGGATGTTCGGCAGCGCCGACACGCCCAGCTTCAGGTAGCAGATCAGGCCGATGATGAACAGGCCGATGGCCAGCAGCGCGGTGCCGATCGGGCGGCGGATGAAGGGGCCGGACAGGTTCATCGTGCGGCCCCCCGCAGGTGCGGGGCCTGGATCATGCCTGCGGCTCCTGCAGCGAACCGTCGCGCAACGCGCGCTGCTCGCGGCGGCGGGCCAGCCATTCCGAGAACCGTTCCATGTACAGGTAGATCACCGGCGTGGTGTACAGCGTTACCAGCTGCGACAGCAGCAGGCCGCCGACGATGGCGATGCCCAGCGGGCGGCGCAGTTCCGAGCCGATGCCGGTGCCCAGTGCCAGCGGCAGCGCGCCCAGCATCGCCGCGGCGGTGGTCATCATGATCGGGCGGAAGCGCAGCAGGCAGGCGCGGCGGATCGCTTCGTGGGCGTTGGCGCCGGCACGGCGGGCTTCGATGGCGAAGTCCACCATCATGATGCCGTTCTTCTTCACGATGCCGATCAGCAGCACGATGCCGACGATGCCATCCACCGACAGGCTCAGGCCGCACACCATCAGCGCGAGCAGCGCGCCCACGCCGGCCGGCGGCAGGGTGGAAATGATGGTGATGGGGTGGATGTAGCTTTCGTACAGCACGCCCAGCACGATGTAGATCACCACCAGCGAAGCCAGCAGCAGCCACACCACGTCGGTCTGGCTGCCGGTGAACTCGGCGGCCTTGCCGATGAACTCGGCATGCAGGTGGGCCGGCATGTCCAGGCTGGCCTTGGTCTCTTCGATGGCCTTGACCGCATCGGACAGCGAGTAGCCCGGCGCCACGTTGAAGGAGACGGTCACCGCCGGCAGCTGCTGCTGGTGGCTGACCACCAGCGGCGCGCTGGTCACCTTGCCTTCGGCCAGCGCCGACAGCGGAATGATGTTGCCCGCGCCCACGGTAATGCCGGTGTTCTGCGCACCGATGCCGGTGGCGGTGGACGAGTTGGACGAGGTGACCTGGCCGAAACTGGTGGCGTTGGTGCCGGTCAGCGCGCCGGCGCCGTTGGAGGCCACGGCCAGCTGTTCCATCAGCGCGGTGCTGGTGCGGAATTCCGGCGCCACTTCCAGCACCACGCGGTACTGGTTGAGCTCGGTGAAGATGGTGGAGATCTGGCGCTGGCCGAACGCATCGTAGAGCGTGTCATCGATGGTCTGCATCGGCACGCCCAGCACGCTGGCCTTGTCGCGGTCGATGTTCAGTTCCAGCGCACGGCCCTGGTTGGACAGGTTGTTGTCCACGTCCGCCAGCTCCGGGCGCTGGCGCAGCGCCTCGGTCAGGCGCGTGGCCTGGGTGGCCACGGTGGCCGAATCGACGTCCGACAGCGAGTACTGGTACTCGGTGGCGGCCACGCGCGTATCCAGGGTCACGTCCTGCACCGGTTTCAGGTACAGCGCCACGCCGGGAATGCCGGCCACCGCCTTCTGCAGGCGCGGCAGGATCTCATCCAGGCCATCGCGCTGGCCGCGCTCCTTCAGCACGATCGACAGCTGGCCCTGGTTGAGCGTGGGGTTCATGCTGCCGGCACCGATGAAGGCCGACACGCCGGTCACGTCCGGGTCCTGGCGCAGGGCCTCGGCCACCTGCTTGGTGCGCTGCTCCATCTGCGGGAAGGCGATGTTCTGGTCGGCCTGCACCACGCCGGTGATCAGGCCGGTGTCCTGTTCGGGCAGCAGGCCCTTGGGAATCAGCACGTACAGCAGCACGGTCAGCACCAGCGCGGCGGCGGCCACGACCAGGGTGGCGCGCTGGTGGTCCAGCACCCAGTCCAGGCTGCGTTCGTACAGGCCCACGGTGCGCGTCCACAGGTTCTGCTTGCCGGCGGCCGCTGCGCGCTCATGCGCGTCTTCGCCCTCGGGCAGCGCGTCGGGCTTGAGCAGGTAGGCGCACATCATCGGCGTCAGCGTCAGCGAGATCAGCATCGACAGCACCACGGCGATGCTGAGCACCCAGGCGAATTCGTGGAACAGGCGGCCGGTGACGCCGGGCATCAGCAGCAGCGGCAGGAACACGGCCACCAGCGAGACGGTCAGCGACAGCACGGTGAAGCCGATCTGGCGCGCGCCGATCTCGGCCGCTTCGCGGCCACTCTTGCCCTGCTCGATGTAGCGCACGATGTTCTCGATCATCACGATCGCATCGTCCACCACGAAGCCGGTCGCCACCACCAGCGCCATCAGCGAAAGGTTGTCCAGCGACATGCCGGTGAAGGCCATCACCGCGAACGTGCCGGCCAGCGACAGCGGTACCGCCACCGAGGGAATGATGGTGGCCCACAGCCGGCGCAGGAACACGAAGATGACCGCCACCACCAGGCCGATGGTCAGGATCAGGGTGAACTGCACTTCATGCACCGACGCACGGATCGTTTCGGTGCGGTCGTTGAAGACTTCCAGGTGCACGTCGGCCGGCAGCACACCCTGCAGCTGCGGCAGGATGGCGCGGATGCGTTCGACGGTCTGCACGATGTTGGCACCGGGCTGGCGGCGCACTTCCAGCAGCACCGCCGGCTTGCCATCGGCCCAGGCGGCCAGCTGGTCGTTCTCCACGCCGTCCACCACCTGGGCCACGTCGGACAGCCGCACCGGGCGGCCGTTCTTGTAGCTGATGATGGTGTCGCGGTACTCGGCGGCACTGGCCAGCTGGTCGTTGGTACCGATGCTGTAGGACTGGGTCTTGCCGTTCAACGAGCCCTTGGGCGCGTTGACGTTGGCCTGGGTGAGCGCGCTGCGCAGCTCTTCCATGGTCAGGCCCATGTTCGACAGCTGCGCCGGATTGACCTGGATGCGCACGGCCGGGCGCACGTTGCCGGCAATCGATACCAGACCCACGCCCTGCACCTGCGACAGGCGCTGGGCCAGGATCGAATCGGCGTAGTTGTTGACCTCGCGCAGCGGCCGCGTGTCAGAGGTCAGCTTCAGGGTGACGATGGCCGCGTCGGCCGGGTTCACCCGGTTGTAGACCGGCTGGTAGGGCAGCGACGAGGGCAGGGTGGCCTGGCGGATCGCCGCCTGCACGTCCTGCGCGGCGATATCGATGTCGCGGTCCATCGAGAACTGCAGGATGATCGTGGACAACCCGGCCGACGAATCGGAGGTCATCAGTTCCAGCCCGGAAATCTGCCCGAACTGGCGCTCCAGCGGGGTGGTGACCAGCGACGCCATGGTGGTGGCGTTGGCACCGGGGTACTGGGTGGTGACCACCAGGCTGGGCGCATCGATTTCCGGCAGCGCCGACACCGGCAGCTTGCGGTAACCCAGGATGCCCAGCAGCAACAGGCCCGCCATCAACAGCGAGGTAGCGATGGGACGGCGGATGAAGATCGTCGAAAAGCCCACGGACTGATCCTTGCTGTCGCTTCAATGGCTGCGCCGGCAGCAGGGCCGGCGCGAAAGGAAAGGGTGGCCTGCGCTCAGCGCGGGCCACCACCGGGACGGCCGCGGCCGCCGCTCTTCTGTTCGGCGGCCTTCAGTTCGGCCTCGGTGGGCGCAGCGGGGGTTTCGCCCGGCTTCAGCGCGGTCACCTTGCTGCCCGGCTTCAGGCGGAACTGGCCTTCGCTGACCACCCGCTCGCCACCCTTCAGGCCTTCGGTGATCTGCACGTGGCTGTCGCCCACTTCCACGCCACTGCGCACGGTCTGCATCTTGACCGTGTTGTCGCCCTGCACAAGATAGACGTACTCGCCATCGGGCCCGCGCAGCACGGCCTGGGTGGGAATGACCACGCCACCGGCAATGGTGCGCAGCTGCATGCGCACGTTCACGAACTGGCCCGGCCACAGGCCGTTGTCGGTGTTTTCGAAGATCGCGCGGGCCTTGAAGGTGCCGCTGTCGGCGCTGATCAGGTTGTCCACCACGTCCAGCGAGCCGTCACCGGACAGCACGTGCGAATCGGCGCGGTCCAGCGCAGCGACCGGCACCTTGCCTGCGGCCTGCGCCTGGCGCACGTCGCCCAGCTGGCGTTCGGGCAGGTTGAACAGCACATGGATCGGGTGGATCTGGGTGAGGGTGACCAGCGCGGTACCGGCATTGACCACGTTGCCAGCGTCGACCGCACGGATGCCGGCAATGCCGGAGATCGGCGCGGTGATGCGGGTGTACTGCAGCTGCACCTGCGCGGCGCGCGCGCTGGCCTCGTTGGCGGCCACTGCGCTTTCGTACTGTGACACCTGGTTTCGTTGTGTATCCAGATCGGTCTTGGCGACGAACTGGCGATACTCCGGCGCGTTGGAGCGCTGGTAGTTGGAACGGGCGGTGGCCAGCAGCGCCTCGTTCTGGCGCTGGGCGGCCACGGCCTGGTCATAGCTGGCCTGCGCGCTGCGCGGGTCGATCTGCGCCAGCAGGTCGCCCTGCTTCACTTCCTGGCCTTCGCGGAAGTTGAGGCTCATCAGCTGGCCACCCACCTGCGGGCTGACCGTGACGGTGTTCATGGCCGTGACCGTACCCAGGGCGCTGGCATACACCGGCACATCCTGGCGGGTGGCATCGACCACGGTAACCGGCACCGGGCCGGCATCGGGGTCTTCGCCGCCCTGGCGCGCCGCGGCGCCCGGGCCTGCCGCCTTGTCCTTGCCGCCGCCCAGTACCCGCACGCCGACGACTGCCAGCACCAGCACTGCCACGACCAGCAGCACGATCTTCCAAACACGTGACATTCAAGGACTCCAAGAAGGCTGGACGGGGCGGCGCCCCGGTTGGCAATGCGCAAAGCATACCTGTGACCCATGCCATTTCCTGCATGACGGATGGGACGGGCGCTCAGACCCGGCGTGGCGAAAGAGGTTCCCGTAGCGGCAGCCTTGCCCTACATTCAGGTGCAGACCCCTTCCGTGGAGCCCGTGATGCGCCGTTCCCTGCTGCTGTCCGCCCTGCTGCTGGCTGTGCCGGCCCTTGCCCATGCCGACGTGGCCGAGCGCCCGGAGGTGACCGCTGCCGCGCAGCGCCTGCAGGCGCAGGTGGTGGAATGGCGCCGCGACTTCCACCAGCACCCGGAACTGTCCAACCGCGAAGCGCGCACCTCGGCCGAGGTGGCCAAGCGCCTGCGCGCGATGGGCCTGAAGCCGAAGACCGGCATTGCCCACCACGGCGTGGTGGCGATCATCGAAGGCGGCAAGCCGGGCCCGAAGATCGCCCTGCGCGCGGACATGGACGCGTTGCCGGTAACCGAACAGACCGGCCTGCCGTTCGCCTCCAAGGCTACGGCGCAATACCGCGGGCAGACCGTGGGGGTGATGCACGCCTGTGGCCATGATGCGCACACCGCCACCCTGCTGGGCGTGGCCGAGGCCTTGGTGGCGATGAAGAAGGACCTGCCAGGCCAGGTGATGCTGATCTTCCAGCCGTCCGAAGAAGGTGCGCCGCCGCCGGAAGAGGGTGGTGCCGCGCTGATGCTGAAGGAAGGCCTGTTCGCCGACTTCAAGCCCGAGGCCGTGTTTGGTCTGCACGTATTCTCCAGCGTGCAGGCCGGGCAGATCGCGGTGCGTGGCGGCCCGTTGATGGCCGCTTCCGATCGCTTCGGGATCAAGGTGATCGGTCGCCAGACGCATGGTTCGGCACCGTGGAACGGGGTGGACCCGATCGTGGCCACCGCCGATCTGGTCGGCACCGCGCAGACCATCGTCAGCCGCCGCACCAATCTGTCCAAGCAGCCGGCGGTGCTGACCTTCGGTGCGATCAACGGCGGCATCCGCTACAACATCATTCCCGACGAAGTGGAGATGGTCGGCACCATCCGCACCTTCGATGAGGGCATGCGCCAGCAGATCTTCGCCGATCTGCGCAACGTGGCCGAGCACACGGCCGCGGCGCACGGGGCCAAGGCGGTGACCGAGATCTACGAGGCCGAGGGCAACCCGGCCACGGTGAACGACCCGGCGCTGACCGCGAAGATGCTGCCGAGCCTGCAGGCGGTAGTGGGCAAGGACAACGTCTATGAGCCGCCGCTGCAGATGGGCGCGGAGGATTTCTCGCTGTACGCCAAGGAAGTGCCGGGCATGTTCTTCTTCGTCGGTTCCACCAGCGTGGGCATCGACCCGGCGACGGCGCCGGCGAACCATTCGCCGAAGTTCCTGTTGGATGAGAAGGCGCTGGATGTTGGCCTGCGCGCGTTGCTGCAGGTCAGCCTGGATTATCTGCACGGCGCCGGCACCCCGGCGGGGTGAGGGTTACCGGCAGGGCTTGCAGCCCTGCACCCGCTAACGTCAACGTCAACGTCAAAAGCGGGGCTGGTTTACTGTGGGTTGGGCGGGGCGGGGCGGTGTGGGCTTGCAGGACACGCCGTAAATCCATCCATGGAGGCTCGTAGGCGCCATCCATGGCGCCTGCGGTCCTGCAAGCCCACACCACCCCGCCCCCGACAGTTTCCCGCAACTGTCGGAACGGCACGGGGTCGGATCCCGTTGCTTCGCAACGGGCTCTGACCCCAACGCTGCTCTGGTAGGTGTCGACCTTGGTCGACTCGGCGGACGTCATGAACGTCCGAAGCATGGGCTTTTGAATTTGATTTTCCTGATCTTTCCCGTGGTGGCGGCCGCGCGCAGGAAACTGTCAGGGGCCGGGTGGGCAGGCGGGGCGGGGGTGTCCGCGGCATGGATGCCGCGGCCAAGCCCCCAAGGACGGGTTTACGGCGTCCCCCGACCCGCCTGCCCACCCGGCCAAGCCGATAGACCGCCTTCCGCGACCAACCAACACCCCCACCACGGAGGGGCTCCGCCGTTGGCCGACCCGGCCGAAGGCCCGCCCTGCGCGCGATACAATGACGCCCATGAACACCCCCCAGGACTCCAGCCTCGGTCGCGAGGTCAGTTACCCGTCGCAGTACGATCCCGGCCTGCTGTTTCCCATCCCGCGCATCGGCGCCCGTTCGGAAATCGGCCTCGATGATGCCGCGCTGCCGTTCGTCGGCCATGACCGCTGGCACGCCTTCGAACTGAGCTGGCTCGACCCGCGTGGCAAGCCGCAGGTGGCCGTGGCCACCGTGCAGGTGCCGTGCACCTCGCCGCGGCTGATCGAATCGAAGTCGTTCAAGCTGTACCTGAACTCCCTCAACAGCACCCGTATCGACAGTGCCGAAGCCCTGCGCGAGCGCCTGGCCGCCGACCTGTCGGCCTGTGCCGGTGCGCCGGTGCAGGTGGAATTCGGTCTGCCGGCGCTGCGCGAAGCGCCGCTGGGTGAGTCCATCGACGGGCTGGAGGTGGAGATCGACTGCTATGGCCCGCCGCAGGCCAATTATCTGGCTGCCGACGCGGGCAACGTGGTGGAAGAGACCCTGGTGTCGGCCTTGCTGAAATCCAACTGCCCGGTGACCGGCCAGCCGGATTGGGCCACGGTCAGCCTGCGCTACCGCGGCCCGAAGATCGATCGTGCTGGCCTGCTGCGTTATCTGGTCAGCTACCGCGAGCACGCCGAGTTCCACGAGCAGTGCGTCGAGCGCATCTTCAGCGAGGTGTCCGCACGCTGCCAGCCGCAGTGGCTGGAAGTGGAAGCGCGCTACACCCGCCGCGGTGGCCTGGACATCAATCCCTGGCGTGCCAGCCCCGGCATCGCAGCCCCCGCTGCGACCTACCGCGAACTGCGCCAATAAGCGCCGCCGGGCATGGCCCGGCGCTACCGCGGGGGATGGCCGGCGGTAGCGCCGGTTCACGCCCGGCGAGCGCAGCGGCCATCGGCCACCCCGATTGTTCAGCCGCCCCGGGGGGCGGCTTCACATCTGCACCATCCCCATTTAACAACCGCCATGGCACCGTGCATACCACGTAGTCATGCAGACGGGAGTGTGTGGATGAGTACCGAGAAGAAGGCCGATTTCTCCGGCGTAAGCGCCAGCGTCGACAGTACCGCGCAACAGGTTCCCAAGGCGGACTTTTCCGGCGTGAGCGCATCGGTGGACAGTACCGCTGAGGTTGTCAGTGGCGGCACCTACACCGTGCAGAAGGGAGATTCGCTGTCGAAGATCGCCAAGCAGCACCTGGGCGATGCCAATGCCTGGAAGAAGATCTTCGAGGCCAACCGCGATGTGCTTGACGACCCGGACAAGATCTTCCCGGGCCAGACCCTGAAGCTGCCGCCGAAGTAAGCCGGACCCGTAACCGGCCCACGATCGCTATCCGAACATGCCTGGGAGAAACCACGAATGATCAAGACCACGCCGCTTCAGAACGCCCTGCTGGCCGCCCTGCTGGGCAGTGTCGCCCTGGTGGGCTGCAAGAAGAAAGAAGAATCCACCGATACCAATGCCGCCCCGGCAGCCACTGCCCCGGCCGAGCCGGCACCGGCGCCGATGACCGGCGCGCCGCCGCCGATGGCCGCCGCAAGCGCCGTGGCCGTGTCCTCGGTCACCGTGGGCAAGAGCGCGGCTGCGGACAAGTCCGTCGCCACGGCCGCCCTGTTTGCACCGAAGGATGATGTCGTCGTTTCGGTGAAGACCGATGGCGCGGCCAGCAACGTCAACGTCGGCGCCAAGCTGACCTTCCAGGACGGCCAGGTGGCCGGTGAACAGAGCGCCACGCTGAACACCAGCGGCGCCGAGACCACCAACATCACGTTCAAGAATGCCAATGGCTGGCCGGCCGGCAAGTACCGCGCCGAAGTCATGGTTGATGGTAAGGCGGCCGGAACGCCGCAGGAGTTCGAGGTCAAGTAAGTCCCGCCGACTCTCTCCCGGTTGGACTCACGATGGACGCAGCCGCGAGGCTGCGTCTTTTTTGTTGGGCAGTTGCACGCTGGGCCGCATCCACGCATGGCCTGGATCTACCCGAACGGCCGCCGCGCAGGGTGTAGACCACGCCACGCGTGGGCGCGCGGCGATGGTTGCAACCGATACCACGGCAATGGATCACTGCGTTGCCGCAGCGCAGTACCTTGGCGTATGGCATGGCTTTGCCCCGCGCGGCTGAAAACGCGACAATGCAGGGGTTTCCCCGCCGCGCGCCCACCCTGACGGCGACGAGGGAAAGTGACACGGTTGCACGTGGCCCGGCGCTGGCGCCGGCCTTCCCCTGAGAACTGCTACAGAGTCCAAGTCCCCCATGTCCAAGATCCTCTATACGCTGACCGACGAAGCACCGTTCCTGGCGACCCAGTCGCTGCTGCCGATCATCGACGCCTATACCGCCACTGCTGGCATCGTGGTGGAAACCCGTGACATCTCGCTGTCCGGCCGCATCCTGTCGCAGTTCCCCGAACTGCTGAGCGATGCGCAGAAGGTCAGCGACGACCTGGCCGAGCTGGGCCAGCTGGCGACCACCCCGGACGCCAACATCATCAAGCTGCCGAACATCTCCGCCTCGGTGCCTCAGCTGAAGGCGGCCATCAAGGAACTGCAGGACCAGGGCTATCCGCTGCCGGATTACCCGGAAACCCCGGCCGACGACCAGCAGCGCGACTACAAGGCGCGCTACGACAAGGTCAAGGGCAGCGCGGTGAACCCGGTGCTGCGCGAAGGCAACTCCGACCGCCGCGCGCCGCTGTCGGTGAAGAACTACGCCCGCAAGCACCCGCACCGCATGGGCGGCTGGGCGTCGGATTCGAAGTCGCACGTTTCGCACATGGCCGCCGGTGATTTCTACGGCAGCGAAAAGTCGGCCACGCTGGCCAACGCCGGTGCGCTGAAGATCACCTTCCACGGTAAGGACGGCAGCGCCGTCGTGCTGAAGGAAAAGACCGCGGTCAAGGCCGGCGAGATCGTCGATGCCGCGGTGATGAGCCGCAAGGCGCTGGCCAGCTTCATCGCCGCGCAGATCGAAGATGCCAAGGCGCAGGGCGTGCTGTTCTCGCTGCACCTGAAGGCCACCATGATGAAGGTCTCCGACCCGATCATGTTCGGCGTGGTGGTCAACGAGTTCTACAAGGACGTGCTGGCCAAGCACGCCGACGTGCTGAAGCAGGCCGGTTTCGATGCCAACAACGGCATTGGTGACCTGGCCGCGCGCCTGCCGTCGCTGCCGGAAGCCACCCGCGCCGCGATCGAAGCCGACCTGGCTGCCGAGTACGCACAGCGCCCGGGCGTGGCCATGGTCAACTCGGACAAGGGCATCACCAACCTGCACGTGCCGAGCGACGTGATCGTCGACGCCTCGATGCCGGCGATGATCCGCGACTCGGGCAAGATGTGGAATGCCGAAGGCAAGCTGCAGGACACCAAGGCCATCATCCCTGATCGCTGCTACGCCGGCGTGTACCAGGCCGTCATCGACGACTGCAAGGCCCACGGTGCGTTCAACCCGGCCACCATGGGTTCGGTGCCGAATGTCGGCCTGATGGCGCAGAAGGCCGAAGAGTACGGCTCGCACGACAAGACCTTCCAGATCGCTGCCGACGGCGTGGTCAAGGTCACCGACGATGCCGGCAACGTGGTGTTCGAACACGCGGTGGAAGCCGGTGACATCTGGCGCATGTGCCAGACCAAGGACGCACCGATCCAGGACTGGGTGAAGCTGGCCGTCGAACGCGCCCGCCTGAGCAGCACCCCGGCTGTGTTCTGGCTCGATGCCGCCCGCGCCCACGACGCGCAGGTCATCGCCAAGGTCGAGCAGTACCTGAAGGACCACGACACCAACGGCCTGGACATCCGCATCCTGCCGCCGGTGGAAGCGACCGCCTTCTCGCTGGATCGCATCCGCAAGGGCGAGGACACCATTTCGGTGACCGGCAACGTGCTGCGCGATTACCTGACCGACCTGTTCCCGATCATGGAACTGGGCACCAGCGCCAAGATGCTGTCGATCGTGCCGCTGATGGCCGGTGGTGGTCTGTTCGAGACCGGCGCCGGTGGTTCGGCCCCCAAGCACGTGCAGCAGTTCGTGGAAGAGGACTACCTGCGCTGGGATTCGCTGGGTGAATTCCTGGCCCTGGCCGCGTCGCTGGAACACCTGGGCAACCGTTACGACAACGCCGCCGCCCGTGTGCTGGCCAAGGCGCTGGACGAAGCCAACGGCCAGTTCCTGGACAACGACAAGTCGCCGTCGCGCAAGCTGGGTGGCATCGACAACCGTGGCAGCCACTTCTACATCGCCCTGTACTGGGCGCAGGCGCTGGCTGCGCAGGACGACGATGCCGCACTGAAGGCGCGCTTCGCACCGCTGGCCAAGGCGCTGAGCGACAACGAACAGAAGATCGTTGACGAGCTGGTGGCGGTGCAGGGCAAGGCCGTGGATATCGGCGGCTACTACCGCCCGGACGTGGCCAAGGCCAGCCAGGCCATGCGTCCCAGCGCGACCCTGAACGCCGCACTGGAACAGCTGCGCGGCTGATCCATCGCCGCCTGGTTGTGAAGAAGAAACCCGCGCTCCGGCGCGGGTTTCTTTTTGCTGGGGCCAGGGGTTGGTGCCCGGGGTCGGATCCCGCTGCGAAGCAGACGGCTCCGAACCCTTCCCCCAACGCCGTCAACACGGCATGAAACTTGCCCCCGATGGCCGTCGCAGAACCGCTGTGTGCCCTTTCACCACCCGCTGCAATCTGAGCAATGGGTCACGGCCCGCCGTGTCTCACTTGTCCTAGCCTTGGCCTGCGAAACCGCCGGGGAGGCGGTTGCCCGGGGAACTCGGATGGCACGCGTGCTGGTGGTGGGAACCGATATCCAGGGCGAGCAGGCACTGCTGCAGCGCCTGCGCGTGGCCTCGGCATTGCCCGACGGGCAGATCCGCCGCAGCCAGGATCTGGATGACTGCGATCTGCTGGTGATCCGCGATACGCCGGCCCTGCGCAATGCGGCACTGCGCATGCGCCAGCAGCGGCCCCGCCTGCAGTGCTGGATAGAAGACATCGGTGGGCAGCTGCGCCGCGGCGATGGTGGCCAGGATGTGCTGGACGACGGCGCCATCGGCCATGCACTGCGTGGCATGCAGGCCGCGCCGCCGTCCACACCGGTACGCCTGGCCGACGGCGCCCATGCCATCACCCGCCTGCTGCGCGAGCGTTTGCCGTTGCGCCAGGGCCAGTTGCTGCTGGCCCTGGAGGGCCAGCCGCTGCTGCTGATGGATATCGAACAGGACCAGGCCGTGCTGCTGCAGGAGCCGGCCGCGCACCTCGTGGAGCGCCTGGCCGACGGATTCGAACACCTGCAGCTGGACGCGGTCACGGCCGTGCAGCTGCAGGCGCTGGCCGGTACGCGGCCGCGCCAGCCGCTGCGCCCGCTGCTGTGGCAATGGGCGCAGCGCAGCCGCCACTGGCAGGCACTGGACGAGCGCCTGCGCGGGGCCACGGTGAAGCTGCTGCGCTGGCCGGATTTCCGCGTGCTGGGCCACGATCACGATGCCTTCCGTCTGTGCTCGCTGCTGCTCAAGCGCGCCAGCACGGTGGATGAGTGCGCGATGCTGCTGGAGCTTCCCGCCGCGGCCGTGCGTGACTTCGTGCATGCGGCCTACCTGTGCGGCTACGCCCAGTTGCAGGGTTCTGCCACACCCACGGCCACGCCGCTGCGCGGCAGCAGCCCCGACCCTGGCCTGCTGGCCCGTCTGTGGCGCAGCCTGCGCGGGAACGAGCGCCATGCGTGAACACAAGGTGGTGGTGCTGGGCGGCATGGGCAGCGGCAAATCGACGCTGGTGCGCAGCATCGCGGCCGGCGCGGTGATCGATACCGATGTGGCCAACAGTGATCGCGGCGGTGCCGACAAAGCATCGACCACGGTGGCCCTGGACTACGCCGACATCGACCTGCCCAACGGCGAGCGCCTGCGCCTGTACGGCACGCCGGGCCAGCAGCGCTTCGACTTCCTGTGGCCGATCCTGCTGCAGGGCGCGCGTGGCGCGGTGCTGCTGCTGGACGCGCGCCGCAGCGGCCTGACCACCGAACTGGACACCTACCTGCAGGCCCTGCAGCCCTTCGCCGGTGCGCTGGCGCTGGTGGTGGCGGTCACCCACCTGGACCTGGCACCGGCAGCGGTACTGGACGACTGGGCGGCACGCGCCGTGCTGGACGGGCAACCGTTGCCGCTGCTGCCGCTGGATGCCCGCGATCGTGAGCAGGGACTGCTGCTGATGGATGTACTGATGAGCGAGATGGAAGCGCACGCCCTGGTGGCCGCGCATGGCTGACGGACAGCCGGCCCTGCTGCCTGACGAACGACAACGCGCGCGCCTGCAACCGCTGTTGCACGACCTGCGACAGCGCGTGGAGGGCGTGCGTGCGGTGGTGCTGGCCAGCGTGGATGGCTTTGCGGTGGTCAGTGCCGGTGCCGAAGGGCGCGGCGAACGGCTGGCGGCGATGACCAGCGCCATGCTGGCGCTGGCCGGCGCGGTGGGGCGCGAACTGGTACTGGGCGAACTGCAGACGCTGATGCTGGAGGCCGCCGGCGGCAAGGTGCTGATGCTGACCATTACCGCCGAAGGGCGCGCACCGCTGCTGCTGATGGCCGCGTGCAACCAGCGCAGCGTGATCGGCCAGGTGCTGTGGCAGAGCAGGGAATGTGGCCGGGAGATCCTGGCCGAACTCGGCGGAACGTGAGCCCGGCCGCAGGGGAACGAGGGGCTCGAACCAACAAGATGAAGGGGAGCGCACGTGGCTGGACTGACTGAATCGCTGAATGCACTGATGGGGATTGACGGCGCGCAGGCCGTCGCCCTGGTCGATTACGAGAGCGGCATGCTGCTGGGCGAGGCCGGCGCGGGCATGGACATGGAGGTGGCGGCCGCCGGCAACACCGAAGTGATCCGCGCCAAGATGAAGACCGCCGCATCGCTGAACCTCAACGACAGCATTGAAGACATCCTGATTTCGCTGGGCAAGGCGTACCACATCATGCGCCCGGTGGCGCGCAAGAAGGGCCTGTTCTTCTACATCGTGCTGGACCGGACCAAGAGCAACCTGGCCCTGGCCCGGCGCAAGGTGCAGGACGTGGAAGCCGAACTGGCGATCTGACCGCCCGCCTGACCGCCTTTCGTAGAGTCGAGCTTGCTCGACTGCTCCGCACCGGGCGTTCGTAGAGTCGAGCTTGCTCGACTGCTTCTACCCAAGGCAGTCGAGCAAGCTCGACTCTACGGAAAGGCAGTCGAGCAAGCTCGACTCTACGGAAAAGCAGCCGCCGCGCTCGACGCTACACAAGCCACCCCACGGCGGCGTATGGTTTACCCATGGCCGCCCTCCACTTCCCGCCGGAACTGCCCCTGCGCCTTGCCCAGGCCATCGCGGCCGGCTTCGAGGATTACCACGCGCGCTTTGCCGCCATCACGGCGCGCGCGCGTGGCCGCTTCGAGCAGCGCGACTGGGCCGGCGCACGCCAGGACGCGGTCGAGCGCATCGCCCTGTACGACCTGTGCATTGCCGAACGCATGGATGCCCTGCGGCGGTTGGCCGGCGAGGCCGTCGGCGAGCGCGCGCTGTGGCTGCAGGTGCACGCGCACTTCACCACCCTGCTGCAGGGGCTGATCGACGCCGAGCTGTACAAGACCTTCTACAACACGCTGTCACGGCGTTTGTTCGGCACCCGCGGCGTCGATCCGGCGGTGGAGTTCATCGCCTTCGACGTCGAGCCCTCCGATGCGATCACCCACCCGGTGGCCCGCCACACCTACTCGGTCTCGGCCACCCGGCCAGTGGAGGCCCTGCAGCGGGTGCTGGCCGACTATCGCTTCGATGTGCCGTATGCCCACCAGTTGCGTTGCGCTGCGGCCATCGCGGTTCGCCTGCAGGACGATCTTGCCCACTGGGGCGATACCCCGGTACGCAGCATCGAACTGCTCGATACGGTGTTCTACCGCGAGCGCCGCGCGTACCTGGTGGGGCGTGTATTTGGCGAACACCGTTTCTCGCCCTGCGTGATTGCCCTGGTGAACGATGCCGGCGGCCTGCGTGCCGACGCCGTGCTGACCCGCCGGCGCGATGTCGCCCACCTGTTCGGTGTATCGCGCAGCTACTTCCAGGCCGACCTGGCCACGGTGGGCGATGCGGTGGTGTTCCTGCGCAGCCTGCTGCCGGGCAAACCCATCGATGAGCTGTACACCGTGCTGGGCCGCGCCAAGCAGGGTAAGACCGAGCGTTACCGTACGTTCTTCCGCCATTTCGGCGACCATCCCAACGAGCAGCTGGTGCATGCCGAGGGCACACCGGGCATGGTGATGGCGGTGTTCACCCTGCCCAGCTACCCGCTGGTGTTCAAGCTGATACGCGACCGTTTCGCCTGGCCCAAGGCCATGTCGCGGCAGCAGGTGGAAGAGAAATACGCGCTGGTGTTCAACCTGGACCGGGTGGGGCGCCTGCTGGACGCGCAGCCGTACCGGCACCTGCGTTTCCCGCGTGCGCGGTTTGCTCCGGCGCTGCTGGATGAGCTGCTGCAGCAGTGCGCGCAGAGCGTGCGCGTGGATGGCGATGAGATCGAGATTGCGCTGTGCTACGTGCAGCGCCGTTTCCGGCCATTGAATCTGTACCTGCGCGAACAGAGCGGCGACGCCGTGCGTGCAGCGGTGCTGGACTACGCGCAGGCGATCACCGACATGGCGCGCAACAACATCTTTCCGGGCGACATGCTGCCGAAGAACTTCGGTGTATCGCGGCATGGGCGCGCGGTGTTCTATGACTACGACGAACTGTGCCTGGTCAGCGAATGCGTGTTCCGCGCCTGGCCGCAGCCGCGCTCACCGGAAGAGGCCATGGCCGACGAACCCTGGTTCCATGTGGGCCCGCGTGACGTTTTTCCCGAGCGCTTCGGCCCGTTCATGGGGCTGCCCGCGCAGGAACTGGCGGCGGTGCGCGAGCACTATCGCCATCTGTTCGATCCGCTGTGGTGGCAGGGGCTGCAGGCGCGTTTCGCGGCCGGCGACTACCCCGATACGCCCCCTTACGCAGGGGCGCACCGCCTGGCCTGAGCCTTGGATGCCCTGGCCGGGATGGGGTAGCCTGTGGTCTTCATGCACAAGGAGTGGCTGTGATGCGTACATCTCTTTTCCTGGCCGTGGCCCTGGCAGTGGGTGCCGGCGCAGTGACCTTCGACAGCGCGCAGGCGCAGACCGCGCGG
The DNA here is from genome assembly GCF_003086695.1 of Stenotrophomonas sp. SAU14A_NAIMI4_8. Lineage (NCBI taxonomy): Bacteria > Pseudomonadati > Pseudomonadota > Gammaproteobacteria > Lysobacterales > Lysobacteraceae > Stenotrophomonas > Stenotrophomonas sp. SAU14A_NAIMI4_8. Next base: position 4,052,667 of record NZ_CP025999.1, on the reverse strand, counting down.
GAAGTGCGCAAGCAGGCCGAGGCCAGCCTGACCCTCACGGGCGTCATCGATATCGGCCGCGAAGGACAGGTGGAAGGCTTCCGTCTGGACAAGCGCGACAAGGTGGGCGAGGGCGTTGCCGCACTGGTGGAAAGCACCGTGGGCCAGTGGCGTTTTGAACCGGTGAAGGTGGACGGCACTGCCGTGCCGGCACGCACCGCGGTGCGGCTGCGCCTGCTGGCCGACAACATGTCCGAGGAAAGCATGCAGGTGCGGGTGGCCGACGCCAACTTCGGCCCGGCCAATGCCAGCAAGGGGGCCAGCACCGATGAGGTGAAGGGCCTGCGCCTGACACGGCCGGAATACCCGCAGCGTGCGTGGGCCATGCGCGGGCAGGGCATGGTGCTGCTGCTGGTGAAGGTCGCCCGGGACGGTACCGTGGCCGATGTCGTGGCCGAGCAGACCAACCTGACATCGGTGGGCCCGGCGCGCACCATGGACCTGCTGCGCAAGACCCTGGCAGATGCCAGCGTCAGGACCGCCAAGGGCTGGACCTTCACCCCGCCCACCACCGGCAAGTACAAGGACAGCGAGTTCTGGACCGTGCGCGTGCCCGTGCACTACGACATCGACAACCGCGACGAACGCTACGGCCGCTGGTCGGCCTATATCCCGGGCCCGCGCCAGAAGGCGCCGTGGATTACCGGTGAGGATGCGCAGGCCACCGGCACCGATCTGCTGCCCGCAGGTGGCGTGTATATGGTCGGCACCCAGGACGGCCCGCGCCTGTTGACCCCGCTGGGCTGAGGCGGCGCCGCCATGCCCGCACGCTCAATCGGCGTGCGGGTACACCACCACCTGGTTGCGGCCCTGTTCCTTGGCCAGGTACAGGGCCTTGTCGGCCAGCCGCAGCGCCTGCTCCACATCGGCATGGAAGCTGGGGAAATGGGCCACGCCCAGCGACACGGTGATCGTGCCGACCGGGGCGAAGGCTTCGTCGGCGATGTGCCGGCGCAGCCGTTCGGCGGCCTGGCGTGCGGCATCGGTGCCGACGCCCGGCAACAGCAGCAGGAATTCCTCGCCGCCGGCGCGGCACAGCACGTCGGTTTCGCGCGAATGCCGGCGCATCTGTTCGGCAATGTGCACGATGGCCGCGTCGCCCACATCGTGGCCGTGCGTGTCGTTGATCGACTTGAAGCGGTCGATGTCCAGCGCCACGATCGCGAACGGTACGCCCTGCGCCTGCAGCAGCTCCAGTGCGTGCTGCAGGCCACGGCGGTTCAGCAGCCCGGTCAGCGGGTCGGTGCGGCTGGCCCGGTTCAGCGAACCGATGCGGTCCTGCAGGGCGTTGAAGCTGTACAGCACCGCCTGCTTCAACTGCGCCACTTCGAAATACCAGGCGCGGATGCCGGTCACGTGGTTGATCGCGTTGCCGGTGTCTTCGCCTTCCTGCACGTTGCGCGCCAGCTGCCACAGCGGCAGCGAGATGCGCCGTGCGAACCACCAGGTGATCAGCAGCGACAGCACGCCCAGCGGAATGGCATTCCAGATGACCGAGCTCATCAGGCGCGACAGCGGCTGCAGGGTCGCTTCGGTGGGGCGCTGGGCGATGATGCCCCAGCCGGTGGCCGGCACCGGCGCATAGCCGGACAGCTGGGCCACGCCGTGGTTGTTGACCAGCTGCTGGCTGCCGGAACGGCCGCGCATCAGCGCCTTCACCGCCGGGTTGTCCAGCGCGTAGGTGCCCACTTCCTTGGCATCGTTGTGGTAGATGATGCGACCGTTGTGGTCCACCACGTACAGGTACGAGCCATCGCGGTAGTAGTGCTTGCCCAGCAGGGTGTGCAGGGCGCTGCGCTGGCGCAGGTACAGGGTGCCGCTGACGTAGCCCAGGTAGTTGCCCTGGCGGTCGAAGATGGGGTGCGACAGCGAGATCAGCAGTTTGCCGGTGGCCGACTGGTAGGGATCGCTGATCAATGGCTGGCGCCGTGCCAGGGCCATCTGGCTGCCCACGCTCTTGAGCACTTCACCCTGCAGCTGCAGGGTCTGCGGTGAGGTCGCGATGACCCGGCCATCCACGTTCACCACCAGCGAGGAATTGAAGCTGCTGGACTGCAGCTGCAGGCGGCTGGCCTCGCGCTGCGCCTGCTCCGGCTCCAGGCCGGTTTCACCCAGCCGGGTCGCGGCGTAGGCCAGCTGCTGCTGCGCCGACAACAGGAAGTTCTGCGTGGTCTCGGCCAGTTTGCTGGCGTAGACCCGGTTGGCTTCCAGGGTGTTGCCCACCAGCTGGTCGCGCTGCACGCGGTAGCTGGCCAGCAGGGTGTTGGCCAACGCAATGAGCGTACTCAGCAGGGCCAGCGCAAGAATCAGCTTGCCCAGGTTCAGGCGGTTGGAGATCGGTGGCATGCGGCAGCGGAGCGCGGCGCGAACAATCGCAGCCGGCGCAGACGGTGGGGGGAACCGCCATTATGGGCACATTCGCGCGCGGCGGGGTTAACTCCGGTGCCCCGGTGTCATCGTTGCAGGCGGCGCCGCAGCGTATCGCGCACGCGTTCGGCACCGGCCGCCTCCAGCGGTGCAAGCACGCCACGCGCGTCCTGCGGCACATGCGCGGCCGTATGTTCGCCCGCCTCGAACACATAGTGGTCGAGCATCGTGCGCCAGTGTGCGCGTTGTTCCGGCGGCAGGTCGCGCAGTGCAAGGATGGCCAGCATCAGCGCGTTCATCGGTGAATCCATCCACGCCGGTACCGGCCGCCACCAGCTGTTGACCAGCACGTTGAACGCTTCCAGCCCTTCCATGTGGTGCCACCACAACGACGGAATGAACACCGCATCGCCGGGCGCCAGCTCGGCCACCTGGGCCTGCGCCCACGCCTGCGCGAAGCGCGGGAAGCGCTGCAGGTCCGGTGCGTGGAAATCGACCAGGCTGATCGCCTGCCCGGCTGGGGTGAAGTCCAGCGGGCCCACGTACAGGTTGTCGATCTGCTCCGGTGCGAACAGGGTGACGCGGCGGCGGCCGGCCGCCACGCAGGCCAGATTGTCCGGCACGTCCTGGTGGGCAGCGATGCGCGAGCGGTTGCCGATCCAGATGCTGGCCAGCGGGTCGGCCACGCCGAGGTGCAGCGGATTGGCCTGGCTGAAACCGGGCAGGAAGCTGTCCAGCGTGGTCGACGCCACATAGATGGACGGCGGCGCGGGATCACTGGCGTACTTCAGCAACGTGGCCAGCACCACCTTCAGCGGAATCTGTTCGCGGCGGAAATTGAAGCCGCTCATGTCTTCGTTGTAGAACAACCGGCCGCGGGTCTCGGGCGCGGCGGTGGTCGCCGTTACCGGCATCTGCCCATGGTCGAAGCTGGCCAGGTGGGCCACCGCTTCGGCCGCGGACCGGCGCGCTGCGGCCACCAGTGGCCAGTGCGCCACCAGTCCACGGATCACCTTCGGCGTCGTCCAGGTGGACAGCTGCACGTGCAGCTGCGCCGGGTCCAGGCCGTGGATCTCTTCGATGGGGCGGGGCGGTGAAGGCATGCGCGGGTATCCGGGGCAGTGTGGAGCCGGGCCTGGGCTCGGCTCCACACTACTGCAGCCGATCAGAACTTGTAACGCACGCCGAACATGTAGCGCGGGCCGGTCTGGGTGGCGTAGCGCAGCATGTTGGTGTGGCGCGAATAGGTGCGCATGGTCTCGTCGGTCAGGTTGATCGCTTCCAGGCTCAGGCTCAGCTGCTCGCTTACCGCGTAGCTGATGTTCAGATCGAGCTGGCCGTAGGCGGCGGTGTAGTTCGGGTTCGGGCCCTGGCCGCCGATGCCGTTGAGGAATTTGTCGCGCCAGTTGTAAGCCGCGCGGACCTGCCAGGCGTTCTTGTCGTAGAACGCAACCACGTTGGCCGAGTCGCTCAGGCCGATCATCGGGTACTGGTCACCCAGGCTGAGGTTGTTGAAGGTCAGCCCGGACTTCACCTTGGTGTAGTTGGCGGCCACGCCGAAACCGGACTGGCCGAACAGGTGCTGCACCGCCACTTCCCAGCCATCGAGGTGGTCCGAATGCTGGTTGGCCGGCACGGTGATGTCGAAGCCGGCGATCGGGTCGGTCGGCAGGCCTTCGATGGTGCCGGTCAGCTGGCCGGCCGAATTGACCCCGGTGAAGTTCACGCCCGGGTCGCCGGCGTGGTTGGTGAAGATGTAATCGCGGATGCACGGCATGTCGGTGCCGCCGCACGAGGCCAGCGCTTCGTTCCAGTACGCACCACCGACCGGCGTGTGCAGGCTGCCGGCGTTCTCGCGCACCACGGTGTCGCTGATGAAGTTCTTGATGTTCTTGCGGAAGAAGCCGGCCGAGGCGTAGCTGCCTTCGCCGTAATACCACTCCAGCGACAGATCGAAGTTGTCCGAGATCAGCGGTTCCAGCCCCGGGTTGCCGCGGCTGCCGCTGCCGCCCTGGGTGCGTACGATGTCGGCCAGTGACTGGCCGCTCTGGATCTGCGTCCAGCTCGGCCGGCCCAGCGTGCGGCTGTAGCTGCCGCGCAGTGCCAGCGTCTCGCTCAGATCCAGCTTCAGGTCGACATTGGGCAGCACGTAGTCGTACTTGCCGCGGCCGCCGACGAAGCTGCTTTCCGGTGCGTAGACGATGTTCAGTTCATTGGCCGAGCCCCAGCTGATGCCCGTGGGCACCCGCACCATCGCGCTGGATTCCACCTCGGTCTGTTCGTAGCGCACGCCGGCCGCCACGTGCAGCGGCATCGACCAGTCGAAGGTGGTGCGGTACTGCAGGAAGGCGCTGCGGGTCTTTTCGGTGGTGCGGATGTCTTCGGAGTACTCGGTGGGCGCGTAGTAGCAGGTCGGGCAGGCCGGATCGGCGTCGGTGCCGACCTGCGCGGCGCGGTCGATCAGGCGGTCGAAGTCGAACACCAGGAACTGGCCGGTCAGGCGCGGATCGCTGTGCCCGGAGAAGGCCTTGAAGTACTTGGCCATGTTGTCCGCATACCAGATGTCATCGGCATAGTCGGACGGCGAACCCAGGCCGCCCCAGGTATTGCGCTGCATGATGGCCGAGGCCGAGCGGTTTTCCACCTGGGTGTGGCCGATGCCGAAGTCCAGTGCCGAGTAGTCGGCGAAGCGGAACGTGCCGCGACCCTGGTACTGCTGCACCTTGGATTTGTTGTAGCTGTTCTGGAACACCGAGCCGGTGACCAGCGCATCGGACGCCTGTACGCCACCCGGCGGCAGGGCGATGTTGATGATCGGCAGGTCACCGCTGTAGTCGACGGTGGTCTTGCCGCGTACGAAGGCGGCCACGCCGAGCACGCCGGCCGAGCCGTAGGGGCTGTCCGGCTGCGATTCGGCCTGGGAATTGTGTGCGTCGAAAGACAGATCCAGCGCGTCGTTCACTTCCCAGTCCACGTTGAAGCCGAGCGAGTGCATGTCGGTCTTGGTCGCCAGCCGCGCACCGCCCATCGACACGTCCGAGTTGGTCATGTCCTCGCTGTAGATGATCGGCGCCGCCACCGGGCCATTGGTCCAGGTGCTGTCGCCCGGGCCGTAGTTGAACCACACCGACAGCTCGCTGCGCTGCTGCTGCACCTTGTTCTCGACATAGGTGTAGTCCAGCGTGGTCGTGACATTGTCGGCCGGCTTCCACTGGAAGGTGGCCTGCGCGTTGGTGCGCTGGCGCTGCACGCCGTTGACGTTGTAGGCGGTGTTCTGCGGCCGCCCATACACATCGTTCGGGCCCGGCCGGTTGGTGATGCGGTCCGAGTAGCCCTGTCCCGGCAGCGGCAAGGCACGCCAGTCGGTGGTGTTGTTGCCGTAGAACGTGGCCCAACCCTCGGCCACGGTGGCCTGGTTGAAGCCGGAATCACGCTCCTGGTGGCTGGCACTGAGCGACACGCCGAAGCGGTCGTCGGCATAGCGCTGGCTGAAGATGCCCGACAGTTCGCCGGTCACGTTGGAACCCTGCAGCGTGCGCGGCAGGTTGTCGTTGGACGAATCGTTGACCGCCTTCAGGCCGAGGCTGATCACCGGCTCTGATTCGAGCGGGCGCAGTGTCTTGATGTTGATGGTGGCACCGATGCCGCCGGCCGGATTGTCGGCGCGACTGGTCTTGTAGACCTCCACCGCCGAAATCGACTCCGAGGCGAGATTGGCGAAGTCGAACGAGCGCGACCCGTTCAGGCCACCACCGCCGTTGCCGAGATTGGACGCCGGCATCTGCCGGCCGTTCAACAGCACCAGGTTGTAGTCGGGGCCGATGCCGCGCACGGTCACCTTCGAGCCTTCGCCACTGGACGTGCGGTCGATCGAGACACCGCTGATGCGCTGCAGTGATTCGGCCAGATTGGTATCGGGGAACTTGCCGATGTCCTCGGCAACGATGCCATCGACCACGCCCTGGCTGTCGCGCTTGAGGTTCATGGAAGACTGCAGGCTGCCGCGGATACCGGTGACCTGCACCGTATCGAGCGTGGCCGGGTCGGGAGCTTCGCCGGCAGGTGCATCCTGCGCCCAGGCCGGTGCAGCGAGCGCTGCCAGCAGCGCGGAAGTGAGCATCGTCTTGCGAGGTACTGCCTTGTACGTCTTCATGGAAGCTCCCTCCCCAGGGAATTCGGTGGTGTCGTTGCGGCGTCTTCTCGATGGCGGGTTACTGCACGTGGCCGGATTGGAGCGACGGTTGACAGCGTTGTCAACAAACTGCCATCAAGTGCGCCTCAGCAACGTGCGCGCAGGTCGCGATGTAACCGTTGCCATGAAAGTGCTCACGCGGATGAATTGCCTTTGGTTGCAGCATTTGCAGCGGTTTTTCAGCCATGACAGCGCTGCCAATGGATCGGTGGAATCGTGTTGTGCGGTGCAGAACGGAACTGCGCGGATGCAGGTGCAGCGAGCTGGGGGCGAGGGTGTTGGTGCGATTGACAGCGCTGGACAAACGCAATGCCCGGAGGATGTCGTGCATGTCCTCTGGATGGCTTGAATCGATGACCGGGAGGACAGGTTCTGGACATGGCAACGACGATGCACGGACAACGCATGCAGCGCAGTGTCCGCATGCAGGCCTGTCATCGCGCACGGCGAAGCGGCCGCCGCGCGCGTGCACGCACGTGTGTGGGAACCGGCAACGGACGCGCAGGTCCGCTGCGGCAGGGGGCGTCAGCGTCGGCGCGGTGCGGCGGTCGATTCGCGGTCCAGCACCGCGTGTTCGACCGTGATCATGCGTCCGGCCGTCTCGGTGCGGATGTGCTCGATCAGCTGCTCGGTGGCCAGCCGGCCCATGTGCGCGGTCGGCTGGCGCACGGTGGTCAACGCCGGGTAGATGTGGCCCGCGATGGGCGTGTCGTCGAAGCCACACACCGACAGGTCGCGCGGCACGCGCAGGCCACGCTCGCCCGCCACGCGGTACACCGCGGCGGCCATGTCGTCGTTGGCGGCGAAGATCGCTGTCGGCGGGTCATCCAGGTCAAGCAGGAGGTTGGCCGCGTCCACGCCGGACTCGAAAGAGAACTGGCCGCTGACCACCAGTGCCGGGTCGTAGGCGATGCCTGCGTCGCGCAGCGCTTGGCGGTAACCGGCATGGCGCCACTGGCAGGCACCGTGCGCGCGCGGGCCCTTGATGTGGCCGATGCGGCGATGGCCCTGCGCGACCAGGTGGCCGATCAGTTCGACCACGGCGGTGGTTTCATCCATGCGCACGCCGATGCGGCCTTCCGGGTGGCGTGGCGCGATGCAGGCGAAGGGGATGTCCTGCTCTTCCAGGTAGGACAGCACCACCTCATCGTCGGTCAGTGGCGGGATCAGCACCACGCCATCCGGGCGCGAGTTCTCGAACAGCGCGGCCAGGTCGGGCAGGGTGCGGCGGCCGATGCCGACCGGGCCCAGGATCAGGTTGTAGTGCTGGGCATGACACGCTTCCAGCATGCCGCTCTGGATTTCCATCAGGTAGTTGCGCGACGGATTGTTGTAGACCAGCGCCAGTGCATACGAGCGCTGGCCGGCCAGGCTGCGCGCCGACAGGTTCGGCTTGTAGCCCAGCCGCGCCACCGCCGCCAGCACGCGTTCACGGGTCTGCTCGCGCACGTTCGGCTCATGGTTGAGCACGCGGGACACGGTCTTGATCGACACTCCGGCAACGGCGGCGACATCCTCGATTCGACTGCGCATGGTGCGATGGTTCCTCCTGGAAGGCGGCGGGCACGCGGCGATGGTAGTGCGTGCCGACCCGGTCGATGTTGCCGAAGCAGGCGGATGTTGCCACGACATGAGGGGCGCTGGCACCTCCCGATTTCGTGTCGCGATGCAGCACCCGCGCAGGCCGCCAGCATGCGATGGGCGCGCCGGAGCCCGCTGTTGCGGTACACGCGCCCGGTTGCACACGAACAACGATTGACAGCCGCGGGGACGCCTTATATGACAGCGCTGTCAGGAGCGGTGCGCAGGCGCCCACGCCGACGTGTTGCCGCAGCCGAACACGCCAGGAACTTCATCCACGGAGGTAGAGCCCAGTGAATCGCCCCACCCAGACCCTTCTTGCCAGCTGCCTGCTGGCCGCCCTTGCCGCGCCCGTGGGTGCCGCACCGGCCAGCGGCGAACGCCTGCAGGACTGGCCGCGCGTGCACAGCGCGATCGCCACCGATGCGCAGATCGAAAGCCGCGTGCAGCAGATCCTTTCGCAGATGACGCTGGCGCAGAAGATCGGGCAGATGACCCAGGCCGAGATCAAGACGATCACACCCGAGCAGGTGCGCCGCTACTACATCGGTTCGGTGCTCAACGGCGGCGGCTCGTGGCCGGGCATGGACAAGCACGCCAGCGTGCAGGACTGGCTGAAACTGGCTGATGCCTACCACGCTGCCTCGCTGGCCACCGATGCGAAGACGCCGGTGCCCGTGATCTGGGGCACCGATGCGGTGCATGGCCACAACAACGTACTGGGCGCCACCCTGTTCCCGCACAACATCGGCCTGGGCGCGGCCGGCGATCCGGAACTGATCGAGCGTATCGGCGAAGCAACCGCGCGCTCGGTGCGCGCCACCGGCATCGGCTGGGTGTTCGCGCCCACCCTGGCGGTGGCCCACGACCCGCGCTGGGGCCGCACGTACGAAAGCTATTCGTCCGACCCGGCGGTGATCCGCAGTTTCGCCCATGCCTACGTCAAGGGCGCCCAGGGCGCGTTCAAGGATGACGGCAACGTGGTCACCACCGCCAAGCACTACCTTGGCGATGGCGCCACCGACAGCGGCCGCGACCAGGGCGAGGCGCTGGTCGACAAGGCGACGATGATCAACGTGCATGCGCAGGGCTACTACGGCGCGCTGGCCGAAGGCGCGCAGACGGTGATGGCCTCGTTCAACAGCTGGAATGATCGTGCCGCCGGCGTCGACTACGGCAAGATGCACGGCAGCAAGGCGCTGCTGACCGACGCGCTGAAGGACAAGATGGGCTTTGACGGCTTCGTCGTCTCCGATTGGAACGGCATCGCCCAGGTGCCGGGCTGCCGCAACGACAGCTGCGCGCATGCGATCAACGCCGGCATCGACATGGTGATGGTGCCCGACGACTGGAAGGCCTTCATCGACAACACCACCGCGCAGGTGCAGAAGGGCGAGATCCCGATGGCGCGCATTGACGATGCGGTGACGCGCATCCTGCGGGTGAAGCTGCGCGCCGGCCTGTTCGAGCACAAGCCGTCCGACAGCCGCTATGCCGGTGATGCCAGCGCCGTGCAGCACCGCGAACTGGCGCGCCGTGCAGTGCGCGAATCGCTGGTGCTGCTGAAGAACGAAGGCAAGGTGCTGCCGTTGCGCCGCGATGCGCGCGTGCTGGTGGTCGGCAAGGGCGCCGACAACATCGGTGACCAGTCCGGTGGCTGGTCGCTGACCTGGCAGGGTACCGAGAACAAGAACGCCGATTTCCCAAACGCCGATTCGGTGCTGGGCGCGCTGCGCGCCGAACTGGGCGCGGACAAGGTCAGCTTCAGTGCCGATGGCCAGGGCGTCGACCCGAAGTCCTTCGACGTGGTGCTGGCGGTGATCGGGGAGACGCCGTATGCGGAAACCAACGGCGACATCCTTGCCTCAGATACCGTCAGCCACAGCCGTGCCTACCCGCAGGATCTGGCCGCGCTGAAGGCGGCCGCTGCGACCGGCAAGCCGGTGGTGACGGTCTACCTGTCCGGTCGCCCGATGTACACCAACGATCTGCTCAACCTGTCCAGCGCCTTCGTCGCAGCCTGGCTGCCGGGCACCGAAGGCAAGGGCGTGGCCGACGTGCTGGTGGCCGGCAAGGGCGGCAAGCCCGCGCACGACTTCCGCGGCCGCCTCAGCTTCCCCTGGCCGGGCGTGCCCTGCCCGGCACCGATCGACCAGCCCGATGCGAAGAAGCCGTCGCTGTTCGCGCTCGGCTATGGCCTCAGCTACGCCAAGGGCGGCAAGGTCGCCCGTCTCGAAGAGGCCGACCCGGACAGTTGCGGCGAAGTGACGGTGCTGCCGATCTTCAACCGCGCCGACACGCCGCCGTTCGCGTTGCACGTAGCGGCCGCGGGCGCCACCCAGCCGCTGGGCAATGATCTCAATGCCACCCTGCGCTGGCCGACCGCCACGCCGGTGGTGCAGGTGCATACCGTGCAGGTGAACACCCAGCAGGATGCCAAGGAAGTGACCTGGCTGGCCCCGGCGCAGCTGATCGCACGCAGCACCTCGCGGCGCAACCTGGGCGCCCTGGCGCGCAGCAACGGCGCGCTGCAGTTCGACGTGCAGCTGGTGAAGCGACCGGCCTCGCCGGTGAAGGTGACCATGCAGTGCGGCAGTGGCTGCGAGGGCGGGGTGGATATCGCCCCGCTGCTGGGCAAGCTCTCGCCGGGGCAGAAGCAGACGGTGACCGTGCCGCTGGCGTGCTTCGCCAAACAGGGTGTGGCATTGGGCGCGGTGGAGGCTCCGTTCGTGGTGAGCGCGGACAAGCCGTTTGCGGCGGCATTCACCCAGATCAAGTTGACCGCCAACACGGCCAACGCCGAGGGCGCGGTGGCCTGCCCGTAAGACGCGCGCCCGTGCGGGCGCACGCCGGTCCGCGCGGCAAAACGGGATGCTGTTCCGTCCGTTGATCCTGGTGCGCCGTTACACTGGCGCGCCAGGAAACGATCCGCGCATGGCGTGGATTCACACACAAGGACGATCATGCGGCGTTTGTTCCAGAGCGTGCGGCTGCTGCCGTACGCCTCCACCGTGAATGTCAGGCTTGTCGGCGAAGCGCAGGCCCTGCTGCAGCAGGTGCGCGAGGGCGCCTACGCCTCGGCTTCGGCCACCATGGCCGGGGTGCATGAAGGCGACCAGGTGAACTTCTATGCCTGTCTGGGTGAGCTGAAGGACGCCATGGCGATTGCTGCGCAGTGGCTCGCCGCCGAACCCGACTCCGCCGATGCTGCGCTGCTGCTGGCCTTCGCCGAACTGGGGGAAGCGTGGCGCGTACGCGGCGAGGACTACTATGACGACATTCCCGCTGCGCGCAGGCGCGCGTTTCCGCTGAAGTTCCAGGCCGCGCAGACGCGGTTCAAGGAACTGGCCGCGCGCATCAATCCGCCGCCGTTGGCCTTCTATGGGCTGCTGCATTGCGATGTGGTGTGTGACATCGAGCGTGATGCGCGCAGCCAGCGCTTCGCACAGGTAATGGCGATGGTCCCCTTCCACGCGCCGTCGGTGCACATGCTGGCCAAGGCCAGCATGGGCAAATGGGACGGCAGCGATGAGCAGATGTGGGCGTACCTGCGCTGGATCAGTGAGCACGCACCGCGTGGCCGTGATGCGCATGCGGTGATCGCCTGGCACGTGGTGGAATGGGCCGAGACGTGGGTGGACGAGTGCAATGCACCGCTGGAAATCGTCGGCGTGGTGCGCGCGGGCAGGGTGCCCGGGCTGGCGGATCTGGTGCGCAAGGCGCTGCTGGACTGGCTGGACGTGCACCCCGCCGGGCTGGCACACGCACTGGCCGGGCGTACGTCCCTGCGCGAACGCCGTCACCTGAGCCAGTTCGCATTGGCGCTGTACTTCAGCGGTGCGTGGGAAGAAGCGCGCGTGGTGATGCAGGCGCAGGGCGGCAAGGTGCCGGTGGAGCCGTGGTGCTACCTGGCCTACCGCGGCAGCAGCATCCTCAGTGAAATGCTGGGCGGCACGTTGCGCTGCGCCGGCCTGGCCCACGACCGCATCTGCCGTGACCTCGGCCTGGACCCGCGGCAGGTCTGCGCGTAAACCCAAGCCGCCGGGCATGGCCCGGCGCTACCGGGGGGGATGCATCCGCCGGGCTTGGCCCGGCGCTACCGGGGGGTGATGCATCCGCCGGGCATGGCCCGGCGCTACCGGGGGGGATGCATCCGCCGGGCTTGGCCCGGCGCTACCGGGGGGTGATGCATCCGCCGGGCATGGCCCGGCGCTACCGGTAGATGCACGCCATGCGTGGATGGGGCCGTCCCGGAAGCAAAAAAAAGCCCCGCACTGCGGGGCTTCTTTCTTATCGCTTCATGGAACCGAAGAACTCGTCGTTGGACTTGGTGTTCTTCATCTTGTCCAGCAGGAATTCCATCGCGGCCATTTCATCCATCGGATGCAGCAGCTTGCGCAGGATCCAGATCTTCTGCAGCAGTTCCGGTTCGATCAGCAGGTCTTCGCGGCGGGTGCCCGAACGGTTGATGTCGATGGCCGGGAACACACGCTTTTCAGCGATGCGACGGCTCAGGTGCACTTCGCTGTTGCCGGTGCCCTTGAACTCTTCGTAGATCACCTCGTCCATCTTCGAGCCGGTGTCGACCAGCGCGGTGGCGATGATGGTCAGGCTGCCGCCTTCTTCCACGTTGCGCGCAGCACCGAAGAAGCGCTTCGGGCGGTGCAGGGCGTTGGCGTCCACACCACCGGTCAGCACCTTGCCCGAGCTCGGCACCACGTTGTTGTAGGCACGTGCCAGGCGGGTGATCGAGTCCAGCAGGATCACCACGTCCTTCTTGTGTTCGACCAGGCGCTTGGCGCGCTCGATCACCATTTCGGCTACCTGCACGTGGCGTGCGGCCGGTTCGTCGAAGGTCGAGCTGATGACTTCGCCGCGCACGGTGCGCTGCATTTCGGTCACTTCTTCCGGGCGCTCGTCGATCAGCAGCACGATCAGGTGCACGTCCGGGTGGTTGGTGGTGATGGCCGTGGCCACCTGCTGCATCATCATCGTCTTACCGGCCTTCGGCTGGGACACGATGAGCGAACGCTGGCCCTTGCCCTGCGGCGCCATCAGGTCGAGGATGCGGCCGGTGATGTCTTCCGACGAACCGTTGCCGCGCTCCAGGGTGAAGCGGCGACGCGGGAACAGCGGGGTCAGGTTCTCGAACAGCACCTTGTTCTTCGACGCTTCGATCGGCTCACCATTGATGGTGTCGACGATGTTCAGTGCGAAGTAGCGCTCGCCGTCCTTCGGGAAGCGGATGCGGCCGGAGATGTGGTCGCCGGTGCGCAGGTTGAAGCGGCGGATCTGGCTGGGCGAGATGTAGGTATCGTCCGGGCCGGCCAGGTAGCTGGCTTCGGCCGCGCGCAGGAAGCCGAAGCCGTCCGGCAGGATTTCCAGCACGCCGTCGGCGGCGACGCCGTCACCGTGGCGGGTCAGCACCTTCAGCAGGGCGAAGATCACGTCCTGCTTGCGGGCGCGGGCGACGCCTTCGGAGATCTGCAGCTGCTCGGCGATTTCCAGCAGCTTCTGCGCCGGCATGCGCTTGAGGTCGCTCAGCGAATAGACCGGGAAACCTTCCGGCACGTTGGCGTGCGGGCGCGGCACGAAGGGCTGCTGCTCGCCGCCGTCCTGCGGCATGCCGTCATCGCGGCCACCGCGGTTGCGGTCACGGTCGCGACGGTTGCGGAAGCGGTCGCGGCGGTTGCCCTGGCCCTGCTGGCCGTTCTGGTTGTACGGGTTGTTGTTCTGGCCCTGGTTCTGGCCGCCACCCTGACCACCCTGGTGGTTCTGCTGGCGCGGCTGGCCGGATTCGCGGCCTTCGCCGGCGTCACCGCCGCCGGAGGCGGGGGCTTCAGCGGCGGGCGCGCTCGGCGCGGGGGCGGCTGCGGCCGGTGCCGGCGCTTCGGGCGCGGCTGCCAGCGGCAGGGTCGGCTGCGCGGGGGCAGCGCTGGTTTCGGCGGCTGCCGGAGCGGCGGCCTTGCTCACGCGGGGCTTGCGCACGCGCTTTTCGGCGGGCGCATCGGCGCTGCCGGTTTCGGAAGTGTGATCGGACAAGAGCGTTATTCCTCGCTTGAAGGTGCGAGCGCCCGGCTGGGGCGGCGAACGTTGGGAATGGGTCTGGAAGAAACTGCGTCCAGAGGGTGCGGCACGCGAACGCGGCCGGATATGCCGACACTATCATCGGCCCGCGGCGCCTTGCAAGGGTCACCGGGAATGGCATTCATGCGGGCGCGGGGCGCCCAGCGGCAGCCGCGGTCAGCGGCTGCCGTGGAACAGCAGGATCAGGCCAGGGCCTTGTCCAGCAGGCCGGCCAGCTGGGCCTTGCCCACCGCACCGATCTGCTCGCCCACCTTTTCGCCGTCCTTGAAGACGACCAGGTAGGGAATGGAACGCACGTGGTACTTGGCGGCCAGCGCACGGTTGTTGTCGACATTGACCTTGGCGATCTTGGCGCGGCCCTGGTAGGCGTCGGCCAGTTCGTCCAGCGCCGGGGCGATCATCTTGCACGGGCCACACCACTCGGCCCAGAAATCGACCAGCACCGGTTCCTTGGAATTCAGCACTGCGCTATCGAAGTCGGCATCGCCGACGTGTACAACCTTGTCGCTCATCTTGGTTTCTCGTCTTGGATTGCACCCGGCCAGGCCGGAGGTGGGTGAACTGGGCCATGCCCGGTGGCGCGACCCTCGTCGTTGCCTCGCGGCGGTGTGCCACGGTGCGTTCGGCGGGATGCCTGGACGCTCACGGCCGGCAGTGTACCCCTATCGCAGCGCGGGGACAGAGGCTGGCTGGAACCCAGCGTATCGTGACCGTGTCCGACGACGGTATGTGTCGGATTTCACTGTCTTCCCGGGATATGGGGGCATCTGGCGGCCGGCCCAGCCCCTGTCGGCGGGGGGCGTTCAAGTGCGGTGTGGCTGGGTGAAGAGCGGGGTGCAGGGTTCGTCTCTAGGCGGGTTGAGACGGCTGCGCGGGATTGCCGGCCCGGTTGCGGTAAACTGAGGCATTGTGAGGCGTGCGGACCCGGTGGTCCCAGCCTGCCAACCCGCCGCAGGGGCCGCAGTTTGCGACGGTGCCCCTAGACGATGAAGTGCCAGCCGCCCCACGGGCCGGCGGCCATACCAAGACGGACTCATGAGCGACAAACCGCTGACCGATTTGACCTTCTCCTCCTTCGAGCTGCACCCGGCCCTGCAGGCGGGCCTTGAAGGAGCCGGATTCACCCGTTGCACCCCCATCCAGGCGCTGACCCTGCCGGTCGCGCTGCCCGGTGGCGATGTTGCCGGCCAGGCCCAGACCGGCACCGGCAAGACGCTGGCCTTCCTGGTCGCTGTCGTAAACCGCCTGCTGACGCGTCCGGCGCTGGCCGACCGCAAGCCGGAAGATCCGCGCGCACTGATCCTGGCGCCGACCCGCGAACTGGCCATCCAGATCCACAAGGATGCGGTGAAGTTCGGTTCCGACCTGGGCCTGCGTTTCGCTCTGGTCTACGGCGGCGTGGATTACGACAAGCAGCGCGAGCTGCTGCAGCAGGGCGTGGACGTGATCATCGCCACCCCGGGCCGCCTGATCGACTACGTGAAGCAGCACAAGGTGGTTTCGCTGCACGCCTGCGAAATCTGCGTGCTGGACGAAGCCGACCGCATGTTCGACCTGGGCTTCATCAAGGACATCCGCTTCCTGCTGCGCCGCATGCCCGAGCGCACCACCCGGCAGACCCTGCTGTTCAGCGCCACCCTCAGCCACCGCGTGCTGGAGCTGGCCTACGAACACATGAACGAGCCGCAGAAGCTGGTGGTCGAAGCCGAGACCATTACCGCTGCGCGCGTGCGCCAGCGCATCTACTTCCCGGCCGACGACGAGAAGATCCCGCTGCTGCTGGGCCTGCTGTCGCGCAGCGAAGGCGCGCGCACCATGGTCTTCGTCAACACCAAGGTCTTCGTCGAGCGCGTGGCGCGTTCGCTGGAAAAGGCCGGCTACCGCGTGGGCGTGCTGTCCGGTGACGTGCCGCAGAAGAAGCGTGAGAGCCTGCTCAACCGCTTCCAGAAGGGCCAGCTGGAAATCCTGGTGGCCACCGACGTGGCCGCCCGCGGCCTGCACATCGACGGCATCAAGTACGTCTACAACTACGATCTGCCGTTCGATGCCGAAGACTACGTGCACCGCATCGGCCGTACCGCGCGCCTGGGCGAAGAGGGTGATGCGATCAGCTTCGCCTGCGAGCGCTACGCGATGGGCCTGCCGGACATCGAGGCCTACATTGAGCAGAAGATTCCGTCCGAGCCGGTCACCAAGGAACTGCTGACCCCGCTGCCGCGCCCGGAACGTCCGGCCCCGGCTGCGGGCGAGGAAGGCGAGGAGAACGAGAGCGTCGGCCAGATCTTCCGTGAAGCGCGCGAAGCCCGCGCTGCCGAGGAAGAGCGTCGTGGCGGTGGCCGCAGTGGTGGCCGCTCCGGCGGTGGCCGTGGCGAGCGCCGTGACGGTGAGCGCAGTGGCGAGCGTCGCCCGCGTGGCCCGCGCAAGCCGCGCGTGGAAGGCGAGCAGACGGCCGCCGCGCCGGTCGAGGGTGCCGAGGCCGCCGTGGCCCAGGCCCCGCGTCCGCCGCGCCCGCCGCGCGCCGAAGGTGCAGTGGAAGGCGCCGCCGAGGGCGAGCGCAAGCCGCGCAAGCGCCGTCGTCGTCGCCACGGCCGTCCGGTCGAAGGCGCCGAAGGCGTGCAGACCTCGTCGGGCAACGGCGCCAACCCGGTCACCCCGGTGCAGGTGGTGGCCAAGCCGGTACGCACCGCCGCCGATACCGGTGATTCGTTCCTGACCCGCATCGGCCGCAAGATCCGCCGGATGCTGTCGGGCAACTGATCGGCACTGCCGATCAGCGGGTAGCGCCGGGCCATGCCCGGCGAGCGCAGCGGCAGATTGAAAAATCCGCCGGGCATGGCCCGGCGCTACCGATCCGTCGCGTCGGTCCTGCATAATCGGGGCATGAGTGTCCTGCGCTTTGACAATGTCAGCAAACAGTACGCCGGTGGCCACGAGGCGCTGATCGATGTCAGCTTCGAAGTGGCCCCCGGCGAGATGCTGTTCGTCACCGGCCATTCCGGGGCGGGCAAGAGCACCCTGCTGCGGCTTATCCACCTGGACGAACGGCCGAGCCGCGGCGCGGTGGTGTTCGACGATCGCAACCTGCTGAAGGTGCGCGGCGGCGATGTGCCGCGCCACCGTCGCGCGGTCGGCGCGGTCTACCAGGACCATCGCCTGCTGATGGACCGGTCCATCGCCGAGAACGTGGCCCTGCCGCTGATCCTGCGCGGCACGCGCCGCGCCGATATCGGCAAGCGCGTGCGCTCGGTGCTGGAACGCATGGGCCTGGGCCACCGCGAAAAGGCACTGCCGTCGCAGCTGTCGGCCGGTGAGCAGCAGCGCGTCGGCATTGCCCGCGCCATCGTGGGCGAACCCAAGCTGCTGGTGGCCGACGAGCCGACCGGCAACCTCGACCCGACCCTGGCCGCCGAAATCATGGCCCTGTTCGCCGAACTGCCTTCGCGCGGCACCAGCGTGCTGGTGGTCAGCCACGATCTGCCGCTGCTGCGGCGCATGCGCAAGCGCGTATTGATCCTGGACCACGGCCGGCTGGTGGATGACATCTCGCCGCAGGATCTGGCGGAGTAACCCATGGCCAAGAACGAAAACGCCGAAGCCGCCGCACCCTCGCGCCTGGGCGTGTGGATCCAGCACCACGTACACAGCGTGGTGTTCAGCCTGGGCCGTGCCTGCCGCAAGCCGTGGGCCACCCTGCTGACCGTGATGGTCATGGCGCTGGCACTGGCGCTGCCGTTGGGGTTGTCCATCGCGCTGGACAACCTGAAACAGTTCGCTGGCAGCGTGCAGCAGTCGCGCGACATCAACGTGTTCCTGAAGGCCGATGTGGACGGTCCCGGCGCACTGCGCCTGGCCGGCGAACTGCGCGACCGCCAGGACGTGGCCAACGTGGCCGTGCGCACCCCCGAACAAGGCCTGGAGGAACTGCGCCAAGCCGGCCTGGGCGAGGCGATCGACGCCCTCAACGACAACCCGCTGCCCTCGCTGCTGGTGGTGACCCCGGCGCAGGGTCAGGATGACGCGCGTCTGGCGCGCGCGCTGGAAAGCCTGCCCGGTGCCGACCTGGTGCAGCACGATGCCTTGTGGCGCAAGCGCCTGGATGCATGGCTGGCGTTCGGCGCGCGGCTGGTGCAGGTGCTGTCGGCGCTGCTGGGCGTGGGCGCCGCGCTGGTGGTGGGCAACACCGTGCGCCTGGATATCCAGGCCCGCCGCGAGGAAATCGGCGTGCTGCAGCTGCTGGGCGCCAGCGATGGCTTCATCCGCCGCCCGTTCCTGTACCTGGGCGCGTGGTACGGCCTGGGCGCCGGTGCCGTGGCACTCGCGCTGATCGGCGTGGCCGGTGCCGCATTGCGCGCACCGCTGGCCGACCTTTCGCGCAGCTACGGCAGCCCGTTCGTACTGCACGGGCTGGACCTGCTGCACGGCAGCCTCGTGCTGCTGGGCACGCTGCTGCTGGGCTGGCTGGGGGCCTGGCTGGTCACCGGCCACTTCCTGCGCCAGACCCGCCCCACCGACACCTGAGACCTGCATGCAACCGCAAGCGCTGAAGCATATTGAAGGGCCCGCGACGCGGGTGATGGTGGTCGATGGGTCCAAGCTGGTCCGCAAGCTGATTGCCGACGTGCTGCAGCGCGACCTGCCCGGCGTGGAGGTGATCGGCTGCGACAGCATTGAAGAGGCGCAGCAGGTGCTGGCGCAGGGCCCGGTGGACCTGGTCACCACCTCGCTCACCCTGCGCGATGGCGACGGCCTGGACCTGGCCCGCAAGGTGCGCGAGGCCGCCGGCCAGGCCTATGTGCCGGTGATCGTGGTGTCTGGCGACGCGCAGCAGCACCTGGAGCAGCGCCGCTTCACCGAATTCGTTACCGACTATTTCGACAAGTCGCTGGGCCACGAAGCCCTGGCGACGTTCATCCGTGGCTACGTGCAGCCGCAGACCATTCCTGGCGCCACCATTCTGTACGTGGAAGACAGCCGGGTCGTGGCCGAGGCCACCAAGCGCATGCTGGAACGGCAGCAGTTGAACGTGCTGCACGTGGTCAGTGCCGAAGAAGCCTTCACCCTGCTCACCGCCGAATCGCTGGGCCGCAGCCGCCACCGCATCGACCTGGTGCTGACCGACGTGACCCTGAAGGGGGAACTGAGCGGGCGTGACGTGGTGCAGCGCGTGCGCGTGGATTTCGGTTACGGCAAGCGCCGCCTGCCGGTGCTGGTGATGACCGGCGACGGCAATCCGCACAACCAGACCGGCCTGCTGCAGGCCGGTGCCAACGATCTGGTGCTCAAGCCGATCGAAGAACGCCTGCTGGTGACCAAGGTGCTGTTCCAGCTGCGCCTGGCCCGCTTGAACGATGGACCTGTATTGAAATGATCGACGAAGTAGTGGGAACCCCGGCTATCCAGCTGGAGCCGAGCTGGAAGCAGCGCGTGGGCGATTATCTGCTGCAGCCGCAGATGCGCGAGCTGTCCGCGTTCCTGCGCCAGCGCAAGGCCAGCGGCGTGGCGGTGTTCCCGCCGGGGCCGCAGATCTTCGCTGCGTTCGACGCCACCCCGTTCGAGCAGGTGAAGGTGGTCGTGCTGGGCCAGGATCCCTACCACGGCCAGGGCCAGGCCCATGGGCTGAGCTTCTCGGTGCAGCCCGGCGTGCCGGTGCCACCTTCGCTGCTGAACATCTACAAAGAGATCGAAGGCGACCTGGGCATTGCCCGGCCCGATCACGGCTGCCTGCTGCCGTGGGCGCAGCGTGGCGTGCTGCTGTTGAACGCGGTGCTGACGGTGGAGGAGGGCAGTGCCGGCGCCCACCAGGGCCGCGGCTGGGAAGGCTTCACCGACCACGTGGTGGACGTGCTGAACCGCGAACGCGACGGCCTGGTGTTCATGCTCTGGGGCGCGTACGCGCAGAAGAAGGGCAAGGTGATCGACACCGGCCGCCACCGCGTGCTGAAGGCGCCGCATCCCTCACCGTTGTCGGCGCACCGCGGTTTCCTCGGCTGCCGCCATTTCTCGATGGCCAACGACTACCTGCAGCACCAGGGCCAGGCGCCGATCGACTGGTCGCTGCCGCCGCGCGCCCGCCTGTAACCCGGCGGGCCCACCGCAGCGTCACACGCCCAGCATCTCGATGATGTCGTGCGCCACCTTGCGCTTGCGCGGCGGCAGCCGCCGTACCAGCGACAGGATGTTGCCCTCCAGGTCATTGCGCGCGTAATCGGCGCTGGGCGGCGCCGCCCCCAGTTCCTCATCGTCCGGCTTGCCGCAGCCGCGGCCCGTGGCCAGCCATTCAAAGCGGACCTCGGTCACCACTGCGATCCGGGCCAGATGCGACACGCTGGGATGGGTGCCGCCGCGCCGCTCCCATTGCGCCACCGCACTGCGCTTCACCCCGGTTTCCTGCGCCAGCTGTGTCTGTGAAAGTCCGGCCGCCGTGCGTGCACCGCGGATTCGATCAGCCATCGACAACATCGGTATTCCCCCTTTCCCTGTCCCTAGTTGATGGGTGGTTATCGATACTTACCGGGCAGCGATTCTTTTACGTGCCTGTACAGAATGACTGTCTGCCCTTGCCGCACCTGGGTTTCCCATCGTCTCCTCCCTGGCGACAGTGCTGCTTACTACCGTCTTCACGCCGTCTTGTTTGACCCCTGCGCGCGCAAACGTAATTAATCGCAAAACCGGCCACGCAGCGCCGGAAAACATCAGAAACATCGAAGCCAGTGTGCGACACATGCCTCATCACCGGCAATGTCCGGGCGGTGCTGGTCGGGTGCAGCCGCGGCGCAGGGGATGGGGCGATGGATAAGGCTTCAGTCGTGAAGCGGGTGTCAGTGTTACTCACCAAAGTAAATGTCCTGCTATTTAGTGTGATCCTGTGCACATTAATAATGGTCGTGCCGACGGCCCGCGCCCAGGATGCCTGTACCGCCAATGGCGCCTGTGTTTCGGCTGGGCCCCGCCTGGTGTCGGTCGATTCCACCCAGAGCCCGGTGTTGAATCTGTTGTTCAGCACGCTGCTGCCCGGCACCAGCGTCCAGCTCACCGCCTTGGACTGGAACAACCTGGCCGGCGCCGACATCAATCTCAACGCGCTGCTGACCCAGCTCAACGGCGGCGTGGTGGTCAGTGATCCCAGCCAGGTGCTCAACGCCAACATCACCCTGGCCCAGCTGCAGGCGGCGATGGTGTCGGTGCTGCAGGCCGACGGCAAGACCGCCGCGGCCAGCGCGCTGGGTCTGCTCAGTCCGTCCATCGGTGGGCTGACCGGCAACATCCGCCTGGCCGATCTGCTGCAGGTCAGCCTGCCGCCGGGTTCGCTGGCCACGGTGAACCTGGACGTGCTGGACCTGATCACCGGCGGGGTGCAGCTGTACAACTTCCGCAACGTGGTCACCACGCCCACGCCGATCACCCTGACCACTGCGCAGCTGGCACCGTTGGGACTGGGCGGGCTGGCCAACGTGCGCGTGTGGGCGCAGGTGGTCGAACCGCCGGTGTTCAACTGCGGCCCGGTCGGCACCAGCTTCCACAGCGCGGCGATCCGCCTCAAGCTGGATTTCGACATCGTGCAGGGCCTGAACGTGGCGCCGCTGATTTCAGCGGTGAACGGACTGAACGTGGGTGGCCTGGTATCGCTGTCGGGCACCAGCATCAATGCGTCGCTGCTACATCTGTCGGTCTACGCCGATGTGGCGCGCGCCGAAGGCACCATCAGCGCGGTCAGCCTGGCCAGCAACGCGGTCACCCTGCAGGCGCGACCGGGCCTGGTGAACCTGTATGTCGGCACCATCAGCGACGCGGTGTTCTTCAACCGCAGTGCCGTACTCACCCCGGCCAGCGTGACCCCCATCAATGCCACGACGTTGAACGTGACCGTGGCGGTCAGCTTGTTGGCCGGTGCCGTGAAAGTGGCCGACGTGGATGTGCCGTTGACCGTGTCGGTGCGCGCCGTCGCCACGGCTACGCCCGGCCTGCAGTCGGTAGTGGTACCCGGCGCATTTCCACAGACACGCACGCTCACCGCGGGCACGGTCAGCGCCAGCACCATGGTCACCTCGCTGATCAATTCGCTGGACGTGACCATCACCAGCGGTACGCCGGTGGTGCGTCTGGTCAACGCGCTGGTTACCCTGCCACTGCCGGTGAACACCATCGTCAACGCGCTGGTATCCACCCTGCTGCCACCGCTGCGCACCGTGGTGAATGCACTGGTGGGACCGGTGCTGACGGCGGTGCTGGGCGGGGTGGTCGACAACCTGCTGGCCTTGCTGGGCATCCGCATCGGCCAAGCGGTGTTCACCGTGGAAAGCATTTCGCAGAGCTGCGCTGCCACGGTGCAGCTGGTGAAGACGCTGGCGCCGACCACCGATACCGGTGTGTTCAACCTGAGCGTGGCACAGGGGGCCACGGTGCTGGCCAGCGTGGCCAACGTGGGTAACAACGGTGCCACCACGGCAGTGGTTACGACACCCGGCACGGTCTACACGCTGGCCGAAACCGCAGGCACCGCCACGGTCCTGGCGCGCTACGCCAGCAGTTGGGAGTGCAAGGACCAGGGCGGCACCACGCTCAGCAGCGGCACCGGCCAGAGCTTCAACTTCACCGCGCCGGCGCTGGCGGCGCAGCCGCTCACCGTGGTCTGCCGCATCACCAACCGCACCCGCCAGGCCGATCTGTCGATCAGCAAGAGCGATGGCAGTGCCACCTACACACCCGGTGGCAGCGCCAGCTATGTGCTGACCGTCAGCAACGCCGGCCCCGATGCGGTGACCGCCGCGCAGGTCAGCGACACGCTGCCAGCGGGCGCCACGCTCAGCGCGCCGTGGACCTGCAGTGCCTCGGCCGGCAGCACCTGCAGCGCCGCCAGTGGCGGTGCCGCGGGCGGCACCAGCGTCAGCCTGGGGGTGAACCTGATCAATGGGGGGCAGGCCACGATCACCGTGCCTGTCAGCTTCAGCGCCGATCCGGGCGCGTACTAGCCGTATCCACCCGGGCCGCTGCGCTGTGCGCGGCCCGGCAGCAACGACGCTTCATGTGACGCGCAGGTGGGGAACGCCAGAGCCTGCGCGGTGCTTTCGAGGATGACAGCATGCACACCGCCCGCGCCCGTCGCTTGAACTGCCTGCCCGGCCACGCCTGCCTGCGCGCGCGCGCGCTGCAACTGGGCACCGCGCTGCTGGCCACGCTGGCCATGGCGGGCGCACAGGCGCAGGCGTACCGCAACCCGCTGGTGAACACCGCCACGGTGACCGCGCCGGCTGACGTGTCCGATCCCACCCCGGGCAACAACAGCAGCAGCGACAGCAATGCACTGGCCGCCAGCGCGCAGCTGAGCATCGTCAAGACCATCACCACGCCGGTGCCGGTCGCGGCCGGTGGGGCGGTGCAGTACCGCATTGAAGTGCGCAACACCGGCCCGTCGCAGGCGGTGGGCGCCACCCTTACCGATTCGGTGCCCGCGCAGCTGAGCGGGGTCACCTGGACCTGCGCAACGGTGTCGGCGGCCACCTCCTGCTCGGCGGCTTCGGGCACCGGCAGCCTGAACGTCGGCGTCAACGTGGGCGTGGGCGATGTGCTGGTGGTGCTGGTGAACGGCACCGCGCCTAGCGTCACCCCGGCGACCATTTCCGCCAACGCGGCCACCATCACCCCGCCGCCGGGTACCACCGATCCGACGCCGGGCGACAACACCGCCACCACGCCCACCATCGCCGTGCAGGCGGCCGCCATCGTCGCCACCAACGACGACTATAGTGCCACGCCATTCCCGCCGGGCGGCGGCGGCAGCACGCCGCGCGTGTTCACCAACGACACCCTGGGTGGCGCGGCGTTCGCCGATGCCGCCGTGGTCGCGACGCTGACCAACGCGCCGTCCGGCTATGCCATTGCGGCCAACGGCACCATCAGCGTGCCGGCCACCGCCGCAGCCGGGCCGGTCAGCCTGACCTATCAGATCTGCGAAGCGGCTTCGCCCAGCAACTGCGCCAGCGCCACGGTCAGCCTGCTGGTCAGCCCGGATGCGCTGGATGACAGCGTGGCCGTGCAGGCCGGGCAGGCGGTGAACGGCAACGTTGCCAGCAACGACAATGTCTTTACCGGTTCCACCTTCGTGCAGACCGGCGCAGTGCCCAGCCAGGGCAGCGTGGTGCTGCAGGCCAGCGGCGCGTTCACCTACACCGCCAACGTGGGCGCCACCGGCACCGATACCTTCGGCTACCAGGTGTGCCTGCCGGCACCGAACGCGGCGGTGTGTGACACCGCAACGGTCACCGTGAACCTGACCGCCAACACCATCGATGCGGTGAACGATGATTTCAGCGCCGCGCCGATCGCCGCGGCCATCGGCGGCACCACGGCCAGCGTGCTGGGCAACGACACCTTCAATGGCGTGGCAGTGGTGCCGGCCAATCTGACCACCACGCTGATCACCGCGCCGGCGGGGTATCTGATCAACGCCGCTGGCGTGGTCACGGTGCCGGCCAACGCCGTGGCCGGCCCGGTCACCCTGGGCTACCGCATCTGCCTGACCGCCGCGCCCACGCTGTGCGATACGGCCAGCGTGCAACTGGTCATCGCTCCCGATGCGGTGGACGATGCGATCGCCACGCCAGGTGCGGGGCAGCCGGTGTCCGCCAACGTCGGCAGCAACGACAACACCCCGGCCGGCTCCACCTTCAGCCTCGGTACCGCCGCCAGCAAGGGCGTGGTGACCGTGAACAGCGACGGCAGCTATACCTACACGCCCAATGCCGGCGTTACCGGCAGCGACACGTTCGGCTACCAGGTATGCCTGCCGGCACCGAACGCTGCGGTGTGCGATACCGCGACGGTCACCGTCACCCTGGGCGCCAATGCGCTGGTGGCCAACGATGATCTGTTCGCCACCCCGGTGCCCGGCCTTGCCGGCGGCACCACCCCCAGCGTGCTGGGCAACGACACCCTCAATGGCGTGGTGGTCACCGCCGGGACGGTTACGGCAACGCTGCAGGCGCCGGTGGCGGGCTTCAACCTGGATGCCAGCAGCGGCGTGATCACCGTGGCCGCAGGCACCACGCCGGGTGCCACGACTCTGGCCTACCAGCTGTGCGAAACGGCAGCCCCGGCCAACTGCGATACCGCCAGCGTGCAGGTGCTGGTCGCGCCGACAGCCGTGGCCGACAGCGTGCCGGTGCAGTCGGGCCAGGCCGTGACCGGTTCGGTGGCCAGCAATGACAGCACCGGTACCGGTGCGGAATTCAGCGTGCTGGTCGCCCCCACCCAGGGCACGCTGCTGCTGGCCGCCGATGGCGGCTTCACCTACACCTCGGCCGCCGGCAGCGGTGGCACTGACAGCGCCAGCTACCAGGTCTGCCTGCCCGCACCGAACAGTGCGGTGTGCTCGACGGCGACGGCCACCTTTGTCATCACCGCCAACACGGTCGATGCGGTGGACGATGCCTTTGGCACGCCGGCCATCTCGCCGGTGACCGGCGGAAGCACGCCCAGCGTGCTGGGCAATGATCTGTTCAACGGCGCGGCGGTGACCGCCGCGCAGGTGAGCGTGAGCCTGGTGAACGCACCGCCGCCGGGCTACACCTTCACCAGCGCCGGGGTGATCAACGTGCCGGCCGGCGCCGCTGCTGGCGCGCAGACCCTGACCTATGAACTGTGCGAGGCCGGTACCGCCAACTGCGACACCGCCCAGGTCGCGCTGGTGGTGGCGCCCGCTGCCACCGACGACAGCTACAGCACCTCGGCCGGGCAGCCCCTGGTGGGCGATGTCAGCCTGAATGACAACGCGCCTGCAGCTGCGACCTACAGCCTGGTCACGCCGCCGGCCGCTGGCACGTTCACCCTGCAGGGCAACGGCAGCTTCAGCTATGCACCGGCCGCGGCGGGGCCGCAGACCGCGCAGTACCAGGTCTGCCTGCCGGCGCCCGATGCGGCCGTCTGTGCCACCGGCACGGTCACGATCACGGTGGTGGCCAACACCGTTGATGCGGTGGATGACAACTTCCGCAGCCCCGTGTTCGCGCCCGGTGCCGGCGGCACCACGCCCACGGTGTTTGCCAACGACAGCTTCAACGGCGCGCCGGTGAATCCGCTGCAGGTCACGGCCAATCTGGTGGCCGCGCCCACCGGTTTCAGCATTGATGCCAATGGCATCATCACCGTGGCCAGCTACGCGCCGGCCGGTGCCACCACGCTCACCTACTCGCTGTGCGAGCAGGGCGGCAGCACCTGCGATACCGCCGCGGTGCAGGTAGTGGTTGCGCCCGATGCCGTCGATGACAGCGGCAGCGTGACCGGCACCCAGCCGGGCACCTTCGACCTGGCCGCCAACGACAACGTGCCTGCCGGTGCCACGTATACCGTGGTTACCCCGCCCACCCTGGGCAGCGCGGTGCTGTCGACCAGCGGCAGCCTGCAGTACACCGCCAACGCGGGCGCCAGCGGTGCCGATACGTTGACCTACCAGGTGTGCCTGCCGGCACCGGACGGCGCTGTCTGCGATACCGCCCAGGTGGCGCTGACCCTGGCGGCCGCTGCACTGGTGGCGGTGAATGATGATTTCAGTGCCAGCGCGGTCCCGCCGAGCGGTGGCAGTACCGCCAGCGTGCTGCTCAACGACACCTTCAACGGTGCGGCCATCGTGCCGGGTACCACCCCGGTCACCGCCAGCCTGACCACCCTGGTGTCCGGCTACAGCATGGCCGCCAATGGTGTCATCAGCGTCGCGGCCGGTACCTTGCCGGGCTCGGTCGCGCTGGGTTACCAGGTCTGCGAAACCGCTGCGCCGACCAACTGTGCCACCGCCACGGCGGTGGTGGTGATGAGCCCGGATGCAGTGAACGATGCACTGCCGGCCGCGGCCGGTGCGACCACCGTACTGAATGTCCTGGCCAACGACGTGGCACCGGCCACGCCGGTGGTGACCGTCAGCGTGGCGCCGGTGAATGGCAGCGCCGTGGTCAACGCCGACGGCAGCATCAGCTACACCCCCACCGGCAGTTTCAGCGGGCCGGATTCCTTCACCTACCAGCTGTGCCTGCCGGCGCCCCATGGCAGCGTGTGTGATACCGCCACGGTGGCGGTGACGGTCAGCACGACCTCGCTGGTCGCGGTGAATGACAGCTTCCTGGCCACGCCCATCGATCCGGCGGCCGGCGGCAGCACCACCAGCGTGCTGCTCAACGACACCTTCAGCGGCAGTGCGATCGTGCCGGGCACCACGCCGGTCACCGCATCGCTGGTCACGCCGGTGTCCGGCTACAGCCTGTCGGCCGACGGTGTGGTGAGTGTGGCCGCGGGTACGCGCCCGGCGGCAACCACGCTCAGCTACCAGGTGTGCGAGAACGCGGTGCCGACCAACTGCGCCGCCGCCACCGCACTGGTGGCGGTCAGCCCCGATGCCGTCGCCGACAGCCTGCCGGCCACCGCAGGCACCACCACGGTGTTGAACGTGCTGGCCAACGATGCCGCGCCGCTGAACCCGGTGGTCACCGTCAGTGCCGGCCCGAGCCAGGGCACGGCCGTGGCCAATGGCGATGGCACCATCAGCTACACGCCGACCGCCGGCTTCACCGGTACCGATACCTTCACCTACCAGCTGTGCCTGCCCGCGCCGGGCGGCACGGTCTGCGATTCGGCCACGGTGACGGTCACTGTCAGTGCCACCTCGCTGGTGGCCAGCAACGATGATTTCAGCGCCAGCCCGATTGCACCGGCCACCGGTGGCAGCACCAGCAGCGTGCTGTTGAACGACACCTTCAGCGGCGCCCCCATCGTGCCGGGCACCACGCCGGTCACCGCCACGCTGATTGCCGCGCCGGCCGGTTACACGATCTCGGCCAGCGGTGTGATCACCGTTGCTGCGGGAACCACGCCGGCCGCGGCGACCCTGAACTACCAGGTCTGCGAAAACGCGGTGCCGGGCAACTGTGCCGCGGCCACCGCGCTGGTGGCGGTCAGCCCGGACGCCGTGGCCGATGCGCTGCCGGCGGCCGCCGGTGCCACCACCGTGCTGAACGTGCTGGCCAACGATGCCGCGCCGCTGAACCCGCTGGTGACCGTATCGGTGGCGGCGGG